>CAVICI010000011.1:0-44507 GCA_963640995.1 Dialister hominis
TCTGATTGAACTACCTCAGAAGTTGAAATTCGGATTCATGAAAAGGTCTATGTTGTCCATACGCTCCAAGATCTTTTTCGAATCCGGAATGTCATCGAACCTCTTCCCTTCTTTGAGTGCGGTCATGACCGCGATCTTTTCGTCGAGGAGCTCGAATGAGTGGGTGTCGTAATACCTTATATACCGTCCGAAGTGCTCCATCGTCTCCACGAACAGCACGTCGCATTCGTGTTTTTTCACGCATTCAGCTAACGTATGGTTTTCCCAATCGCACTTCGTTGAAGACCTGCCATTAGTTCTTACTGTCATTTGACCACTCCGATCCGAAACGTCCATGGCTACAATCCATTCCTTAGGACTGTAGTTTTTTAGTTTCTGAATCATCCTAAGTATGCTATACGACTATATCAATATGTGTTCAGACTGTCCAAGATTTTTTTGAACCGTTGAATACCACTCATGAACTGGTAATTTCTGTAATTGTTCAATAAACAACAAATAATTAAGTTAGTAGCTTTATTTCATTTATTTGTTAATAAATAATGAATTTTGAAGAGATATGATGCAAATCGGTCAATTTTGTAATGAAATCAACGATATGACAAAAACAATGCAATTCCGGGAGCAAAACTGATTTTTATCAAGTTTTTAGCCATGTTCTTGTCCACGACGGCCTCCCGAATATCGACTTAATCTGGTCTTTTTGTCACTGATTAACCATTACTTTTCGTTGATTTTCGATAGAAAATGACAAGATGCGAGATTGACAAGGATTTTAGTCAAATACATCTGGATTCTACATATTTTTCAATAGTTTTTACTGCTAGAGATTAATTAAGCTAATTGCGTTACTTAATATAATATTCATGCAAAAATGCATCATACCATCATCAGGAGGGTTCCGACCACGATCATCAGCAATCCGAGGAAAGACTTCTTAGATATCCCCTCATGAAGCACGATCACTGAGAAAGCGATGGTCACGAGTATGCTCAGTTTGTCGATGGGCACCACCAGGCTTGCAGGCCCGATCTGCAGAGCATGGTAGAAGCACAGCCACGAAGCCCCGGTCGCGAACCCGGATGCGACGATGAAGATCAGATCCCTCTTGGGGACAGAGCGCAGCTGATCCTGCTTCCCAATCACGAAGATCATCATCCAGGACATCGCCAGAACAACAATGGTGCGAATGGCAGTGCCGAGGTTGGACTCGATGTCTGTTATCCCGACTTTTCCGAGGATCGATGTCATAGCAGCAAAAACGGCAGAGCCGATAGCGAAAAGGAGCCAAGAGCCCATGTGCTCGGATGTCTGCTCGACATCTTTCTTCTCGATCATCATGAACGTGCCTACAGCTATTCCTGCGAGGCCAATGGCTCCGAGGATGCTGAGCGATTCTCCCAGCAGGGCTACTGCGAACAGCACTGTCAGCAGGATGCTCGATTTGTCAACGGGAACAACCTTGTTCACGTCTCCGAGCTGCAAGGCTTTGAAGCAGCACAGCCACGAAGCCCCCGTGGCAAGTCCGGAGAGGATGAGGAACACAGCGGTCTTCGCACTGATGGAGCCGATCTCGTTTAACGATCCGACCATAAGCACCATCGCCCATGAGAACGCGAGCACAACGATGGTGCGCAAAGCTGTGGCCACAGTGGAGTCTGTGCTCCTGACTCCGATCTTCGCAAGTATCGATGTGATTCCGGCGAAGAAAGCCGAACCGATTGCAAATAGCATCCAATCGAGCACACAGATGCGATGCATTCATGCAAATCAATCCATCGTTTATCAGGATTATAATTAATTTAGCTGATTGCTTAATCGTCGTAATAAATAATTGATTCCGACTTTAGATGACAGCCGGTTAAGATATTTCAGGAATCGAGCTTGCTCATAGCATTCATCTTCAGGTCGTACCCATAGACATCGGACCAGTGCCTGCGGATAGCTATCTGAGCGTTCAGATCCCTGTTGTTGTAAACAATGGACCACTGCGTGTTGCTCGTCGGGTCATCGGGATTCGGATCCTGCGCCGCATCCTGCAGCGCTTTCCAGGCTGAAGCTGCAGTGTATGCGCCTCTGTCGGAATCGATGACTGCCATAGCCGAATCATACCGCTCCTTGCCGTGCCCATAGATGCCGTTCTTCTGGTTCGGGAGCACCTTGTCCTTGTACATGATGAAGAAGTTGGTGACAGCCTTGGTCGGAGTCACTACCATCCTGCGCGAACTGTCGTTGCAATCATATTCCAATACACGGCCGTCCCCGGTGGAATCTGTGATGTAGAAGTGGTAGTCGCGACCGTTGGTCGCCAGCATGTCGTATTTCGCCAAAAGCTCTATCGCCTCCTGGGTAGAAGCGGCCCTGTCCAGCACGAGCCTCACGGCCAGCGTGGTGAAGATCTTCTTCTTCCCAGTGTCATGGTCGGTGGGCTTGCTGTCGAGGGTCAGGATAGCGACGGAAACGCCTTTCTCGTTGATGCCGTCCAGACAGATGAACGGGGATGTCAGAGCGATCGGCGCCTGCTTCGGATCCAACGGGCGGTTCGCGGAGACGTTGTTCAGTCCCGCGAATGCAACGGATTCGTATCCGTTCCTAGGCTTAGAATGGACGAGCATTGCGGACGAGTCGTACTTGAAATCGTAGTTGCGGCCCATCATGGTGCCGTTCCCGCAATCGTCCATAGTGAATGCGGTGCAGCCGAAGCTGGGAATCTCCACATCGATTGAAAGCGATGGGTCGATCTCCTTGATGATCGCGTCGATCATCGTCTTATCGTCTTTGATTCCGCGGTCGATGATCCTGTCCAGGTCATAATCGTACAGCACTTCCATCCTGTACAGGTCGTAATCATCTCCGTAAGACGTGATCTTCTTGATGGAAGACAAGGTCTTTGACGGCATCCTAACACATCCTCCGGCACCTGTATCCTCAGTAGCATGTGGCGCCTGGGTTCAGATTGCTCCGTGGGTTATTGAAAGTATCCGTCTATGCTAGACTGGAAGCGGAGGCCAGATGAAGCAGACAGCTCCATAGATGCCGCCAACTGACTGATGCGATCGGCCCTTTTCTTCACGAATGCCTTCTGATTCTCGATCCAATCCTTGTACTCGTTCACATCGGACGGCAACGGGTCGTCCCCCAGCTTGTCGCCTCTCCAGATGCGGACGGCTTCGTAGTCGTCCTCGACAAGGTCCTGCAAGAGGAAGAAGTCGACAAAGCCTCTGAAATCCAAGAAGAGGTCGAAGAACCAACTGCATGCGGATATCGATATGGAAAGCAGCGATCCGTCTCCGATGTAATAGAGGCGGATGCATTCGAGCGTCAGGTCGAACCTGTCCTTGATCCTGGGATGTATCCCGCGTGCCTGGTTCATGCTTTGGACCCTTGGACGGCCGGGAACCTTCTCCGGAATCGGGAATACGATCACTCCGCCTATCGTCCAGCTCTGATGGATGTAGCTTTCCATGTAAGGCCTGAACTCCTCGCCCATCTCCTGCATCACCGCATCGATTACGGGCCTTCCTCCGGGATGGCGGAAGCTGGCGGTTATCGAATCGTTCGACAGCCTGCGGCGGTTCCAGACGTACCTCTTACCGGAGATCTTAAGGTCCAAGAACTGGCCGTTCGGCAACGTCCTGCCCCATGCCATCTTGCTGTATTCGAGCTCCTTGGGGCTGTCCCGGTCGGGATCGCACCTGCTTCTGCCGTACTTGTCATCCCAGAATCCGTCCCAGTATCCCGGCGCATCGCTGGTGAAATCGAATCCGACATCGATCATAATCCGCCTCATGAGCATCGTCTGGCAAGAGAGCGCTCCCAGACGTTCTTGGCGATTCTTGGGAAGTGCTTGCACATGAAGACCTGGAACCTGTTGTACCTGCCGCATATGGACGCATTCTTATGGCGGGCCAGGTCCCTGAATGCCGTTTCTGCAACATCCTTGGCCTCCACAGTCCTTTTGAAGACCTTCTCAGGCACTTGGAGGTTCTCGACGGACTTGGGGATGAAATCGGTGCTCACCCATCCCGGAGATACTTCGAGAACAGAGATGCGCCGCGGATCATCCTTCATCTCGGCCCTGAATCCATCGCAGAACGAATGGACCATGGATTTGGTCGCCGCATATACTGCCAGCTCCTTCAGGGGCAGATAGGCCGATGCCGAGCATACTTGGATAACAGCTGAATCAGCAGAAAGATACGGGCAGCAGACGGCGGTGATGTCGATGAGCGCGGTGCAGTTGAGAGATATCATCCCGTTGATAACGTCTATCGACTGCTCCGAGACCTTGCCGAACGTGCCGAAACCGGCGCAGTTGACAAGATACGAGATCTCAGGCTTGTCGGATTCGATGGCACCGGCCAGCGCATGTATCGAACCGGCATCGGTCAGATCGAGAGAGAAGATGCGAGAATCGGTCTCCAATCTGTCGGAAAGGGCTTCCAGACGGTCCTTCCTTCTAGCGACTAACCATATCGAATCCAGGCCTCTCGAATCGAGGCATCTGCAGAATTCCTCGCCGATGCCTGACGAGGCACCGGTGACGATGGCTATCCTCATTTACAGAGGACAGATGCCATGGCAGTGACAGCGACGACGATCATGATGCCGACCATTCCGTAGGCATAGATCTTCTTCTTCATTTCAGCCTTCATTGATATGCGATTAAAGCACCCGTATTAATGACTTTGCAGAATACCAGCGGAGCGACCGTCAGGACCGAGGGAAGATGGTTTGGGAAAAGGTTTGGCGACCGTCAGATCAGTACACAGGGACCTTTCCGTCCACGAGGGCGTATCCGAGGTACAGGGTCAGCACGAAGTTGGCCAGAGCTACGATTCCCTTCAGGAGAAGGGCGATCTCAGATCCGTTGGCGTTCAGACCGCCGAATATGAAGATCAGGGCTGTGGTCAGCAGGATGCAGGTGAGCGTTTTTGCGGTTCCTGCGCGGACAGACCAGACCAGAGCGACCAAGTACATGATACCGAGGGTCAGGTTGATGTACAGGTCTCCTCCGAAGGCTCCGGCAAAGAACACTCCAAGGCCCACAAGCGCGAACACGGTGAAGCCGAAATTGCTGTTGGCTTTGTATGCTGCAATCGAAGCGATCACGATGAAGATCGCGGCAAGCATCAGCAGGTCGCCGAGATATAAGCCGATGTCATTGTCCACATCGAAATACCCGAGTATGCATGCGAAGGCGATGGGCAGCGAAACCAGCGCCACGAAGAGAAGCCCGAATCCTGTCGGATCCAGGTTTTTGCATTCATCAGTCAAACTATTTTCCTCCTACGGGATTGCTCCCTTGAGTACAGTTTTGCTTTGTAGGGTATAAAAAACTTATTTTTTAACGGCGATTAATTACCAAAAAATTACCCATGATGACACATTTAGAATCCATAGAGTTGCATCCAAAGCCAGTACATTAATATGAACGGATAATATTATATATTACTGGTTGAAACAATCTCAGAAATCATCCAATGTGGGCAGCAGATCGACGTTCCTCTTGGATGGGTCCCTGATGCGCGACGAGATCTTCAGCTGAACCTCGTTGAACTTCTCCGGAGTGATGATAGCAGAGGCATCATGCTTTATCAGGAGCTCCTCCCACCGCATGAATCCGGCATAGACGGGGTTGTGGAGGATGTTGGACAGGTTGTACTTGTTCCAAGGATTGCCCTTTCTAGTGAGCCTGCCGGACGAGTTCAGCTGATAGCTAATAGAATCTATAGTGGATCCCGACAGGTAAGAATCGAATATCTCGGAGACGACCTCCAGCTCTTCGGGGACATCGTACAGCTTGCCATCTTCGATGCAGTATCCGAAAGGCGGGTTGAAGCCCATGGTGCGCTTGCCTTCACTGGCCTTTCCGAGGCCCTCGGCCTTCTCGCGCATGCCCATCTTCGTCCTCTCGCCGATCTGCTCGCTCTCCAGCTGCGCCATGCGCTGTATCATGTCCACAACGAACCTGCCCAGCGCATTGCTAGTGTCCAGCGACTCGTAGCAGGAGACGAACTCCTTCTTGTGCTTCTGGAGGGCCTCCATCATGTCCATGAAGTTGCGACTGTTCCTATGGACACGGTCCATCTTGAGGACGACCAGGATGTCCCAATCGTCGATCTCCTCCATCATGCGCTTGTACTCCGGGCGCCTGATGCTCCTGCCGGAGTATCCGTCGTCTGCGTAGATGCCGGCGATGTCGTAGTCCTCCGCCATGCATAGGTCTTCGAGTATGGCCTTCTGCGCGTCCAGAGAGTATCCTTCTGCGGCCTGCTCGTCGGTGGAGACTCTGACGTATATGGCAGCGCGCTTCCGTCCTTCTGCCATGGGATCAGCAGTCCGGGAGAGGGCCGTTGATCGATTCAAAGGCCTGCTGCGTGACGATGGCCTCCTGCTCCCCTTTCTTCAGGATGCCGTCCCAGCTCCTGTAGCCGGCATAAAGAGGGTTGTGGAGGATGTTGCAGACAGACTGCTTGTTCCACTGGCCGCCCTTCTTGGCGGGGACCTCGGCATCATTGAGGAAAGAGGCGATGTCGTCCATGGTGGAGCCTCTGCGGTACATGTTGTACATCGCGCGGACGGTGCAGGCTTCTTCAGGCACCACTACGAGGCTCCCGTCCGAATAGGCATACCCGTAAGGATGCCCCGATCCGAGATGGCAGTCTCCGGACTCGGCCTTGAACTTCATCCCGATGTACACCCTCTCGCCGATCTGCTCGCTCTCCAGCTGGGCGATCCTCTGCATGATGTCCATGACGAACCGGCCCATGGCGGTGGATGTGTTGAACTTGTCCTGCATGGAGGTGAACTCCTTGCCCATGGACTTCAGCTGGTCCATCATCATGGCGAAGTTCACGCTGTTCCTGTGGATACGGTCCATCTTCAGGACAAGTATGGTGTCCCACTTGTCCGATTCGGCCATCATGCGGATGTACTCAGGACGGTCCGTCGTCCTGCCGGAGAACCCCTCGTCGCGGTAGACATCTGCAATCTCCCAGCTCTGCACCCTGCAGTATGCCTCCAGACGCTTGACTTGCGCATCCAGAGAATATCCTTCGACCGCCTGATCTTCCGTCGATACCCTGACGTAAATCGCTGCGCGCATGCATCCATCCCGATAAGATTCATCGAGTGCTCCGTATAAAAACGGTGCTGTCGTTAGATATCCGCTAAGACCCTATCGGACTATTGCATTGATCGTATCGGTGATATGGCGTATATAGAATGCAATTGATTTTAATCAATTTAGTCTTATAATCTTAGCTATAAACCCGATGCATTCTTTTTATTTTCGAATTTAGAACAGCGATATCTATAAATTCGATATAGCACAGCAATCACATCAGACTTCATAATCATTTTTTTTAATAGTTATCTATAATATATTATATATATCTGAAATCCCATAATTTGAGCATGGGAGATTTGTTGTATTGTCCGCAGTGCGGCACTAACCGCCTTGTCGAGATTAAGATCAACTGGATTATTGCAGTCCTCTTGCTGCTCCTCGGAATCGTTTTAGGCGTGATATATATCCTCTACTGCGTGCTTGAGAAGAAGCAATGCCCGGTCTGCGGGACCAATGCCAAGCTCATGGAGCCGCCGCATCAGAAGGTAGAAGAATAAGATCCACTCGGATCGCAAACAGAATGGCTGGCCCAGGCTAATGTCTGGGCACCAAAACTTTCTTCCCGATAATTCTGAACCCAATCATTCACGCTGACGGATAATCAGATTCCGACGCTGCATAGCAAAGATGGCGGACCCCCCGTTTTATAAAAGCATCAAAGAATGGCTCCGCCCCCCGGCGAGAGAACCGGGGGACGTAATGAGTTTAGCCGCAGGAGCTTACCCGTACGCTCCAGAGGCTGTCCCTGGCCTTTGCGGCCTTGGACTGTGACTGTTCAGGCTCACATGCCGGGCATTCCGCCGGCGCCTGCGCCTGCAGGAGGAGCGGGGGCGGACCTGCGGGACGCGATGACATCGTCGATCCTGAGGATCATGTTGGCGACTTCCTCGGCGGAGTTGATCGCCTGGACCTTGACCCTGAGGGGCTCCACGACGTTCTGGGCGAGCATGTCGACCGCATCGCCGGAGTCCAGGTCGAGGCCGAAGTACTTGGCCTTGGCGCTCTTCTTCTCGTGGGCGTTCTTCAGCTTGATGATGCTGTCGATAGGATCGATACCGGCGTTCTCGGCGAGGGTCCAGGGGATGATCTCCATGGCCTTGGCGAACTTCTCGATGGCGAGCTGCTCCCTTCCGCCGACGGATGCGGCGTAGTCCATGAGCCTGAGCTCGAGCTCGATCTCGGGGGCTCCGGCGCCTGCGACGACCTTCCCGTCCTCCATGGCGACTCCGACGACGCGGATAGCGTCGTTCAGGGCCCTCTCGACTTCCTCGAGCACGTGCTCGGTCCCGCCGCGGGCGAAGATGGTGATGGCCTTAGGGTTCTTGCAGCCGGTGATGAACGCCATTCCGTCCTCTCCGACCTTCTTCTCCTCGACCGCTCCGGCGGTCCCGAGGTCGGACTTGGAGAGCTCCATGACGTTCCCGACGATAGTGGCTCCGGTCGCCTTGGCGATGGCCTCGAGGTCGGACTGCTTGAGCCTCCTGTATCCGAGGATGCCGTTCTTGGCGAGGTAGTGCTGGACAAGCTCGTCGACCCCCTTCTGGCAGAAGACGACGTTGGCTCCGACGGACTTGATCTTGTCGACCATGGCCTTCAGCTCGTTCTCCTCCTCGGCGAGGAAAGAGGACATGGCGGTGGGGTCGGTGATCTGGATCTGAGCGTCGAACTCGGTCTTCTTGATCTCGAGAGGGCAGGAGAACAGGGCGATCTTCGCCTTCTCGACGAGGCTGGGCATCCTGGAGTGGACCTTCTCCTTGTCGATGATGATCCCCTGGATGAGGTGGGTGTCTCCGATGACTCCTCCGACCTTCTTCTGGATGCGGATGTTCTTGGTGTCGACGTTCTCTCCGTCGTTGACGGCCTTGCAGGCTTTCACGACGATATCGGCGAGAGCGCCCTCCTCCTCTCCGACGGATTTCCCGACGAGGGCGGTCTGGGCCACCTGCTTGAGGATCTTGTCGGTCTTCGAGTCGACTGCGATCCCGTCGAGGATCTCGACGGCCTTGTTGGCGGCCATCTTGAAACCGTTGGTGATGACGGTAGGGTGGACGTTGGCGTTGATGAGCTCCTCGGACTGCTTGAGCAGCTCTCCGGCGAGGACGACGCTGGTGGTGGTCCCGTCTCCGCACTCGGTGTCCTGAGTCTTTGCGACCTCGACGACCATCTTGGCGGCGGGGTGCTGGACGTCGATCTCCTTCAGGATGGTGACGCCGTCGTTCGTGATGACGACATCGCCGATGGTGTTGACGAGCATCTTGTCCATTCCCTTGGGCCCGAGCGTGGACCTGACTGCATCGGCGACGGCCTTGGCCGCGGCGATGTTGTTGAACTGGGCTTCTTTGTCTTTGCTCCTCTCGGTGCCCTCTTTGAGCACAATTACGGGCTGGTTTCCATTTCCGTACATAGGATGCACTCCTTTTACTGAGGGTACTATAATTTAGAACTTCTATATAAACATGACTGATTTAACCAGTCAGGTTCAGGAAGGCTGGGTTCAGAATTTGCCGGACACCTGCAGGCCGAACATGCCGTCCATGGAATCGAGCCTCTGGCGGGACCTGGGAGATGCGCAGATGCCGCGCCTCATCAGGACGGATTCGTCCACGTTGCGGAGGTTTAGGGGGTCGTGGAAGACCATCTCGGCGCCCGTGTCGGCGATCCTGCGGAGCAACTCCTCCTCCCTGCCTTCGATCAGGTTGGTCGTAGGGGCGATGAGAGCATATGCTCTGATGCCCGCATCCACCAGCCCGCGGAGCGCATCGAAGCGCTTGCCGGGCACGGGGGCTCCCGGCTCCATCATCAGGGAGGGCCTGTCGTCCAGAGCCGTGATGGTGATCCCCACCACCGCGTCCATCTCCGACAGTATCCCGATGTCCCTGAGGACAAGATCGGATTTCGTGTGGATGTGCACGGGCATGCCCTTGTCCCGCAGGACCTCCAGGCACATCATGGACAGCCTGAACCTGGCCTCAGCGGGCTGGTACGGGTCTGTGACCGTCCCCAGGCCTATGGTGCCTTCTATGCCGTTAATCTCCCTGTACAGGCGTTCGGGGATGTTCCTCTTCACCCTGACCACCCTCCATCTGGACGGGTCCGAATGCGTGACGCCCGGCCCGTAGCAGTAGATGCAGCCGTGCTCGCAGCCCCCGTATGGATTTAGGGCGTAGTCTATCCCAGGCAGGCCGGAAGGGGACAGGGCCTTGGTGCAGTCGACGTACTCGAACTCCCCTTCCCACTCGCCCCTCCCTGCGACGAAATCGAGCAGGCTGGACTCGATAGAAGTCATCGATCCTCCTCTGGACCATCCAGTCCCTCATGACGCCGGAGTTGGCGATCCACGTGGCCCTCTTGATGTCCATGACCTTCTCGACGTGCCCCAGGGCCTGGTCGAGGTTCTCGTACAGGAACGGCTTCGTGGACAGGGCCATGCGGACGTTCTCCCTGACGTTCCAGACCCCTACGGGCATTATGTAGCCCGGATGGGCCTCTCTCATTATCACGGCCCCTGCCGTCTTCCCCTCTTTCGCAAGGAGCTCGTTGACCGCCATGCGGGACGCGTAATAGCATCCGCCGATATGCGCGTATTCGGTGCGTCCGTCGAAGAACTCGCAGTCGGAGATGATCTCCACATCCTTCCCCATGGGGTTCCAGGACGTGTTCGGATACCAGGCCTCGATGAGCTCGAACCGCCAGGTGCAGGGCATGAGCATGACGATCCACCTGTTGTCCAGCTGCTCCCATTGGTATATCCTGAACTCGCCGATAGGCTCGTTGAACCTGGTCGTCTTGAGCATGTCCTTGCCTATGATGTCGTCCACGGCGGTGATGCTCCATCTCGTGGGGACGAACCTGCGGTTCTTGCCGATCCCCATCGTCCCGACGGAGAACGCCTTCTCTATCTCCGATATCAACGTACCGTTCCTGTAAGCCGCCACGACAGCGTCCGCGGCCTTCATGTCGGTGTCATAGAAGCTCTTCTCCAGGTTCCTCTCGAAACGGCCGTTGCCCTTCCTCATGCTCTCCATGCGGGCAGAGGGGCCGAAGGGCTGGACCTCGTCATCGAGGACTATCCTCCCCTTGGGCTTCTGCGAGAACCGGGTCTCCAGGTCCACGGGCCTGTCGGACAGCGCCAGCTCCTGCACGTCGTCAACGATCCTCCCGGACTTGGCGAAGTCGGTGGCGTCTATCCTGTACTTCCCGCGGACCAGCCTGAACCTGAAGTCCACGATGTCCTGGATGCTCTTGCCCATCCACATCTCCGGACGGTCCATCACCGTCGTGTCCCCGTACTCGGGAGGGAGGAGAGGCCCGATGTCCACCTTGGGGTACCCGTAGCGGCCGACGAAGACCGACGGAGGCGACGATCCGCCTATGTCCTTCATGTCGATGAGCGGGCGGGTCCTCTGCTGGGAGTAGAACTTCATCATCAGAGGGCACCGGTCCTTGCCGCACAGGCGGTGGGCGCCTTTGCAGATGACGCACAATCCGTTCTTGACGACCGGGGCCCCGTCAGCAGAGAAATCGAACGGAGAAGCTGGAAGGGACATTCGGCCACGCACCGGATCGTAAGGTTGAAGCAGAAGTCAGACGGGGTTAACCGTTGCAAGGGGCTGACTTCCGCTTTAATCTCGGTAGGCAAGCTCTGATAATAAACATTTTCACGACCCCGGCCCGCAGCGTGGATAGAGCTTGCTCTATTGTGTCCAGTTACCGACACGATATCTGGAATCAGACATCGGGGGTCAGATCCTGACCTCTTTCGGGACCAGCTCCGAGCCGAAGAGCTTCTTGAAGTCGCCGCGGAGCTTGTCCATGCTCCAGAGCTCCATGCTCAGGTCCTGGTCGGAGTCCAGCTCCACCACGGCGGACCCGGACAGCAGGCGGACGTGGAGCGCCTTCACGGCCCCGTTCCTGTGCCTGTCGGCCACATCGGCCATCCTGAGGAACATGGCGCAGCGGCGGATGGACAGAGCGGACTCGGGAGGGATCCCCGCCAGGGCGGGGTCCTTGGCGCCGGGGAACTTCTTGTGGTGGAACCTCGCCATCAGCCCCATGGCGTGGATCTCGTCGATGCCGAACCCCACCAGGTCCGCGTTCTCTATGATCATCTGCGACAGGTAGTTGTGGTCGGTGTAGCTGATGAGCTCGCCGATATCGTGCAGGACCGAGGCGCAGGCCAGCAGGCTCCTGGAGCCGTCGTCCATGCCGTGCATGCCGAGGTCCCTGGTCTGGTCGAAGAGCGACAGAGCGTTCGCCTTCACGCGCTCGGCATGGGACTCGTCGTATCCGCACCTGTGGGCGAGCGCCCTCACGGAAGCCTCCCGGGCATCGAAGGCCCGGTAGCCGTTGGAGAGCATGTGGTCCAGCTGCATCCCCTGCTTGAGCCCGCAGGTGCTGATGTCGATCCTGTCTATCCCGAACTGCGACATCAGCTCCTCGGCGACGGCCCCGCCGCCGATGATGATGTCCACCCTGTTCTTCCCCAGGCCGGGGACGGACCTCCGCGATTCCGCGTCCATGGACCTCAGCATGGCCATGGCGTCCACCAGCTCGGAGCGCAGGAAGTAGGAAGCGTCCTTGTCGGGCCTGCGGGCGGAGCAGATCTCGCCCAGGGCGATCATCGTCCCGGAAGAGCCGATGGCTTTCCTGAAGCCTATGGAACGGACCTTGTTCACCGCATGGTACGACGACAGGTCCACCTTCCTCAGCATGTAATCGTAATCGGAATCGGAGACAGCCTTGGCGCAGTCGATCCCCAGGCCGAACGCGTACCTGACGGCGCCCATAGACAAGCTGTCCAGGAATATGTCCTCGCCCTTCTCGCGGATGGCGATCTCGGTGCTACCCCCGCCGATGTCGATGACGATGGACCGCTCCTCCGGCCCATGCACGCCGAATACCCCCAGCGAGATGAGCCTGGCCTCCTCTGTGCCGGGGATGACCTTCACCTCCAGCCCGGGGCAGTCCGCGATGGCCTTCTGGAGCTCGTCCCCGTTGGAAGCCTCCCTGGCGGCGCATGTGGCGTAGGCCACCACCTTGTCCGCCCCCAGGCTCCTGGAGATCTGGGCGAACCTGGATATCACCAGGGCGCTCTTCTGAATCGTCTCCTGCGAGATCCTCCCGGTGCTGTAGAGGCTTTGCCCCAGACGGACCGATTCCTTGTCCTGGAATATCGCGGTCCCCGAGGAGTCGCGGTAGAACCTGACCACGAGGAGATGGATGGAGTTGGTCCCCACATCGATGAACCCGACTGTCTCGGAATCGCTCGGAGCCATGCCATATGCCCCTGTGGTCGATCATCCACTTCTGAGACCTGACCTTCTTCTCCCCGGGGGCCCTCCGGACCAGCTCGTACGATCCGTCCGGCTGGAGCGCCCTGGCCTTGACGTTGTCCTTCAGATGTATCCCGAGGATGTCGTCGCGGATGAGCGCCATCATCTCCCTGTCCAGGACGGGGAACAGGATCTCCACCCTGGCCAGGAGGTTCCTGGGCATCATGTCGGACGATCCCATGTACATCTCCGGGTCCCCGCCGTTCTCGAAGTAGTATATCCTGGAGTGCTCCAGGAACCTGTCGACGATGCTGGTGACCCTTATGTTCTCCGACACTCCCGGCACGCCCGGGCGGAGGCAGCAGAGGCCGCGGATGTTCAGATCGATCCTCACTCCTGCTATGGACGCCTTGTACAGGGTGGCGATGATGTCCGAATCGATGAGGCCGTTGGCCTTCATGGCGATGTACCCGTTGCCGGCCCTCTTGTGGACCTCGATCTCCCTCTCTATCTTGGCGATGAGGGAGCTCTTCAGCGTCAGCGGCGCGACCAGCAGGCGCTTGTACATCCTGGGCCCGAAGAAGCCGGTCAGGGCGTTGAACAGCTCTCCAACATCCTCTCCAATCTCAGGGTTCACGGTGAGGAAGGAGATGTCCGCGTACTGCTTCGCCGACGAGGTGTTGTAGTTCCCGGAGCTCATATGGGTGTACCTGACCAGATGGTCGCCTTCGAGACGGACCACCTGCAGCAGCTTGGAATGGACCTTGAGGTCCACCGGCCCGTAGACCACGTGGACCCCGATCTTCTCGAGCTCCCTGGCCCAGAGGATGTTGTTGCTCTCGTCGAACTTGGCGCGGAGCTCCATCAGGACGGAGACGGTCTTCCCGTTCTCCCTGGCGCGCTTCAGCGCGCGTATCATGGTCGGGTCCTTCCCGATCCTGTACAGGCAGATCTTGATGCTCTGGACGTAGGGGTCCTCGGCGGCCGCGGATATGAAGCGGACGATGGTGGAGAAGCTCTCGTACGGATGATAGAGGATCCAGTCCCTGGACTTGATCGCCTCGAATATGTCCATGCCCTCCGCGAGCTCCGGCGGGACGTAGGGGTCGAACGGCTTGTCTTTGAGCTTGGGATAGTCCAGCCCGACGAGCTGCCACAGGTCCACCATCATTATCGCGTCGGTGCGATGGACCTGGGCTGGCATCAGGTTGAGGTTCTTGGAGAAGAGCCTGACCATCTCTGTGGGCATGGTGGACTCCACCACCATCCTGACGGGAAAGCCGATGTCCCTGTCCTCCAGGGACTCCTCCACTGCGGTCATGAAGTCGCATGCCTCGTCGATGGTCACCTTCACATCGGCGTTGCGGGTGACCCTGAACACATATGCCCCCTCGACCTCGAGGGTGGGGAACAGGGCGGAGATGTGCGTCTCGATTATGTCCTCGAGCATCACCATGACCAGCCCCTTGGAGCTGGGCACCTGGACGAACCTTGGGAGGGTCCCCACGGGGACCTTGACCCTGGCGTACAGCTT
This sequence comes from Dialister hominis, assembly GCA_963640995.1. GTDB lineage: Archaea > Thermoplasmatota > Thermoplasmata > Methanomassiliicoccales > Methanomethylophilaceae > Methanoprimaticola. The sequence goes on from CAVICI010000011.1 coordinate 14,939, forward strand.
GTCGCCGGCCGCGTTTACCAGCTTCGCGGCGATGTTCAGCGAGTTGTTGGATATGAAGGGGAAAGGGTGGGAGACGTCCAGCGCCAGGGGGGTGAGGAGGGCATGGACCCTCTCGTGGTAGAACCTTGCGACCCAGGCCTGCTGGTCAGGGTTGAGGTCTTCCACCTTGCGCACCGATATGCCCTTGGCCTCCAGCTCCGTCCGGAGGTCGCTCCAGCAGCTGGAGTACTCTCCCACCAGGTCCTGCACGAGCTTGGAGACCTTGTCCAGGAGGACGGGGAACTCCACCCCCGAGTAGTCCGGGCCCGGTATGGGCGTGCGCGAGATGATCCCGGGGACGCGTATCATGAAGAACTCGTCCATGTTGCCGAAGCAGATGGCCAGGAACTTCACGCGCTCGAGAAGTGGGTTGGTCCTGTCCTCGGCCTCGGCGAGGCAGCGGCGGTTGAACTCCAGCCAGGACAGCTCCCTGTTGATGTAGTACTTCTCGTCGTACAGGTCGGGCTGGCCTCCGGACGGGGCGGGCATCACTCCACCTCGGGCTTCCTGACCTTCACCGATTCCTTGTGCGCGTAGAGCCCCTCGGCCTCGGCCAGGGTCTCGATGGTGCCTGCGATGTTGGCCAGGCCCTCTTTCGTGAGGTACTGGACGGTGGAGGTCTTCATGAAGTGGGCCACGTTGAGCCCGGAGCAGGTCATGGCGTGGCCCGCGGTGGGGAGGACGTGGTTGGTCCCGGAGGCGTAGTCGCCGGCGGCGACCGGCGTGTACGGGCCGATGAATATGGACCCCCCGTTCCTGACCTTGCTGAGCACGTCGAGAGGGTCCCTGACCTGGATGGACAGGTGCTCGGGGGCGATGCCGTTCATGACCTCGATGGCCAGGTCCAGGTCCTCGGCGACGATGTAGCCGGAGTTGTCCATGGCCTTGGTGATTATCTCCTTGCGGGGCGCGTCCGCGATCATCTTCTCCATGATCGCCCAGACCTTGTCGGGCAGTGAGGGGTCGCATGTGACCAGCAGGCTGGCCGAGGATGGATCGTGCTCCGCCTGGGCGACCAGGTCGGAGGCGACGTACTCGGGCACGGCGCTGTCGTCCGCCAGCACTCCGATCTCAGACGGTCCGGCCGGGAAGTCGATGTCCACCTTGTTCCTGAGCATCATCTTGGCCCCGGTGACGAAGACGTTCCCGGGCCCGACGATCTTCTGCACGGGCTCGATGCTCTCGGTCCCGAGGGCCATGGCGGCGATGGCCTGGGCCCCTCCGGACTTGTAGATCTCGTCGGCGCCGGCGATGTCCGCGGCGACGAGGGTGAGCGGGTTGATCGGGGCGGGGGTGCACATGATGACCTCGTCCACTCCGGCGACCCTTGCGGGGACGATCGTCATGAGGACGGTGCTGGGATAGGACGCCCTGCCGCCGGGGATGTAGCATCCGACCCTCTCGAGGGGGGTGGACTTGACGCCGAGGGTGATCCCGGGCTCCACTTCCCTCAGCCAGAGGCCTGCGGGCTTCTGCATCTCGTGGAAGCGCTGGATGTTGTAGCAGGCGTTCTCGAGCTCCTCCTCGACCTCCGGGGAGACCTGGTCGTATGCGGCCTCGATCTCCTCCCTGGTGACGGCTATCGAATCGAGGTCCACATGGTCGAACTTCTTGGCAAGCTCCCTGAGGGCCTTGTCGCCGTTCAGGCGGACGTTCTCGACGATCTCTCTCACAGTGTCCTCGACCTGACCGACTTTGGATTCGCGGTTCTCTTTCCAGAAGTCTTCGTTGACCTGTTTCCACATGGTCTCCCGTATCGATTCTGGACCGATATATACTATTTCTCAAGACCGCATCGGGCACGGCACCGAAGCGTCCAAGATGCCGCGGGAGAGTTCCGGATACACGAAATGCATGCCTCCGAGCCCCGATAAGGATTTTAATACCGACCGCCGATAGAAGGCTCAGACATGAAGGTCATCATCGTCGGTGCGGGGGACATCGGAAGCGTTGCGGCAGAGACCGTCTCGAAGATACACGACGTGCTCGTCATCGACAGCGACGAAAGCGTGTCCAATGCGCTCAAGAACCGCCTCAGCATATCCACTTTCAAAGGAGACGGCACGAACCCGAAGGTGCTAGAGTACGTCATCAGCGCTCACGGGGCCGACATGATCGTCTCCACCCTGCACGACGACTCCGCCAACCTCTTCGTCTGCATGATGGCCAAGCGCATCAAGCCGTCCATCAGGACGGTCTCGTCCATCACAGACCCCGACTTCAGGATCGTCACAACCTCCGAGGGCGTCCCCGGCGTGGACACCATCATCTCGCCGGAGCTGATCACCGCGGAGAAGATGTTCCATCTGTGCGTCCTCGAGAACGCCATCGATTACGAGTCCGTTCCGGACTTCGGCATGGCCGTCGCCATGTTCAGCGTCGAAGCGGGACACGACATCGTCGGGAAGATCTGCATGATGCTGGACCTTCCGGCGGGCTGCACGATCTTCGCGCTGTACAGGGACGGGGCGCTCCATTCCTATCCCGAAGCCATGGAGGTCCATGCGGGAGACCACCTCTACGTGTTCGGCGCCGAAGCCTCGCTGAAGGACTTCAACGAGCTCATGGGCGTGGCGGACCCGGCCCGCAGCTTCGTGGTCCTCGGAGGATCGATTGTCGGACGGAACATCACCAAGATGCTGGTCGCTGACAAGCGCAACGTCAAGGTGATCGACCACAGCGAGTCCGTGTGCAGGGACATGGCCAGGAGCATTCCCGGCGCGTCGGTCATCTGCTCAGACTTCATCGATCCGGACGTCCAGGTCAACGAGGATGTCTTCTGGACCGACGCCCTGGTGGCCACATCCCATAACGACCAGACCAACCTGCTCATGTGCATGACGGCGCAGAAGCACGGGACGAGGAAGGTCATCACCCGCTACTTCACCAGGGAATACGAGGACGTCTTCGACTACACGGGCATAGAGACGATCATCGGCTACTACAGCATCGTGTCAAACGAGATTTCCAAATGCATCAACGACAAGAGGCCGATGGTCATGAAGTCCAGGAGCAAGGACGAGCTGTTCTTCTCCTGCCTGATCGACGGCGAATCCCCCCTCTCGGGCAAGCTGCTGGGCGATGTCCACTTCCCCGACGGCTCCAGGATAATCGCCGTCCGCCGCGGAGACGCCTTCCTCAGGCTGTCCCTGCGCACCAGGCTGTCGGAGGGGGACCGTGCCATCGTGTTCTCGTCATTCAGCTGCCTGGAAGATCTCCCGAAGATTATCGGGAAGGGCAGCATGCCGGAGGTCTGACTTGGCGAAACGGTTCATGTCGGGCCCCCGCAGGGAGAGCACAACCCTCAGGATCCTGGGGATGATAGAGTTCGTGTTCGGCCTGCTGCTCTTGGTCCCGGCCATCGTGGCCGTGGCCTTCGGCGAGAACCCGTACATATTCCTGAACCTCGTCGTGCCGCTGGTCCTGCTCGGGTTCTTCCAATATGTCTACTTCGCCGAGTCCCGCCACTTCCGCACGGTGAACGGTCTACTGCTCGTCGGGCTGGTTTGGCTGGCCATGTTCCTCATATCCATGGTCCCGTACCTGTTTTCCGGCATGGATCTCGTCGACTCCCTCCTGGAATCGGTGAGCGGGATAACGACTTCCGGCATGACGGTGATGGAGGATATACCGTCGCACCCCACCAGCCTCCTCATCTGGAGGGCCCTCACCATGTGGGTGGGAGGTATCATGGTGGTCTTGATCTTCATGTACATGATGCCCATGTTCGGGATCGGGCGCAGCGTGTTCTACAACGAGCTCTCCGGATCAGGATCCTCCGATTATTCCGTGAAGATGCAGAACGCCGCCAAGTCGTTCATCTTCTCCTACGGCATCCTCAGCCTGGTCAACTTCGTCCTGCTGCTGATATGCGGCCTGGACCCCCTCGACGGCTTCAGCCTCATGTGCGCGACCATATCCACCGGCGGCCTCATGACCACCGACGACAGCATGGTCTCCATGTCGGACGCAGTCCAGATCGTGACCATCCTGTTCATGTTCCTGGGAGGCACCAACTTCTACCTCCACTACAGGGCGCTTTACAAGCGCGAGAAGGGCGTGTACCGCAAGAGCTCGGAGTTCAGGACCATGGTCCTCTGGTTCATATCCATCTCCGTCATCATCTACGTCCTGGTCTCGTTCGCGAACCACCAGTTCGAAGGCATGAGCATCCAGGACCACCTCGCCGCGTTCAAGAACGCGCTGTTCACCACCGTGTCCCTGGGGACCACCACGGGGCTCTACGTGGAGGACTTCACGACGTACCCTTTCCAGTGCGTGGCGCTGCTGATGATGGTCGCCCTTATCGGAGCCTCCTCCGGGTCCACCAGCGGAGGGATCAAGTTCGGAAGGATCAGGATAATCTACGAGTTCATGAAGAACGGATTCGAGAAGATAGTCCATCCGAATGGCGTCTACGACGTGAAGATCGACGGCAAGAGCCTGGACGACGGGACGGTGATGTCCGCCCTGACGATCTTCATGATGTTCGCCATCACTCTGGCCATCAGCTCGGTCGTGTTCATGATCATAGGGTACAACATGGTGGACTCGTTCGGGCTCTCCATCTCGAGCGTGGCCAACGGCGGGATGGGATTCGGCAACTTCGGCCCGACCGGCAACTTCGCGGACATGAGCGATGCCACGAAGCTCATCCTCACAGCCCTGATGTGGATGGGCCGTCTGGAGATCATGACCGCGCTGGTGCTGTTCACTCCGGGATTCTGGAAGGAGCTGCTGAACGAGCGCAGGTTCGGGAAGAGCATGCGCTCCAAGAAGTCGGCGCGCAGGCACCGTCAGTGACCTTCGCAGTAGCGGAGGATGTTGAGGGCCGCCCTGTCTCCCGGCGACTTCTCGTTTATGGCGCCGGCGACGATGCGGGCTTTGTCGTACTCCCCCTTCTGCGCCAGGCAGATCCCCAGGGTCTCCATGGCATCCAGGTGGCCGTTGTCGATGTTCAGGGCCCTGGTGGCGAACCCTGCGGCCGACTTGTAGTTGGCCAACACGCGGAGAACGTATGCTGCTATCGCATTGGAGTCTGCGGACTTGTCCTTCAGCCCCGCGCGGATGTACTTGGTGGCATCCTTCTCGCGGCCGCCCAGGATGAGAGCGGAGACGTAGGCCTTGCGCACCTGATAGTTAGCAGGGTGCTCGGACAGGAGCTGCTGGGCTATGGAGATGGCCTCGGCATGCTGGCCCAGAGCGCTGTTTATCTCGCATAGATTGACCCTGTCGAAGGGCAGGACGTCTGCGATCTTCGCGAATGAATCCAGGGCGGACTCGTACTCGTCCAGGTCCATGAGGCACAGGACCCGGAGGCGGACGGCCTTGTCATCGGGCTCGATGCCGTCGAGGACGGACAGGCCGCTGGCCGGGAAGCCGAGGTTCCGAAGGGCACCGGCGACCTGCATGCGCGAGTCCCTGTCGCTGGGAAGGCCCTCGAGCAGAAGGCTCAGGATCCTCTTGGAAGCGTCGGGATTGTCTACGACCTTGAGCAGGGAGAGGCATTTGATGCGGACCATCGGGTCATCTTCCTGCTCCGCGATCTCGGCGACCGCAGAGGCCGCGAGCTCGTTCCTGCCTTCGGACAGGTTCCTCATGACATCGGCGAATGCCTGCTCAGTGTCCATCGTCTCGGTGATTCAGTCGTTTCTGATAAATGTTGCCCGATTCCGCTTTGCGGGATGCAGCGATATCCTGCCCTGAGCCGGTATCTGAGACATAGGGCAGAAATCGAGGAGTGCGTTCAACTCCCAGGCGTCAGAGCTGAAAGGGCCTATGTGGCCATAATATACGTTGAAGGCGATTACGGTCCCAAGCCCATGATGATCAGATCCCTTTACATCCAGAAGCTCTTCGACGAGTACGATTACGACCTCGACATCTGCCGCCCCCTCGCGTTCATCCATTCGCAGAACGGCATGGGGAAGAGCACCATCATGAGGATGATCAACGCCGCTCTCAGAGGAGACGTCAAAGCCCTCTCCGAGGCGCCGTTCGAGCGCATGGACATCGGATTCGACGACGACACTGTCATGATCATCGAGAACGACAAAGGGGCGCTCAGGGTCCAGATGCAGAAGAACGAGCTCGAGACCCCGATCAGCCCCGACGAGATGGCCGAGGTCTGCAAGGTCATCTACATCCCGTCCGACAGGCTGGCCCAGAAGAAGAGGGACGGCCACCTGTCCCCGACCTTGGAGACATACGCCCAGGAGCTGTACGAGCACATCAGGTATGCCGTCCAGCACAGCGCCCTCGAGCCCCACCCGGAGCTGGTCGGGGACCTTTCCGACGGCGACCTGGAGTTCTGGTCGAAGGACCTGAAGGCCAAGCTGGACTTCATCAAGGATGCGGGCTTCGAGCCGGAGATCCCCGCCGGGATGAAGTTCCCGCCGTCCCGGTACGAGATAAGCAAGGACCGCCAGGGCTACGCCCAGCTCGTCGCATCCATCTCCGACTACGTCAAGAAGAACTACCTCCTGGCGGAGTCCATCATCATCTACAAGGACGTCGTCAACGAGATATTCCTGAACAAGACGCTCAAGATATCCGAGTCCGGCAGGGCGTCCATCGCCATGGACAACGGGTCGTCCCTGATGTTCCGGGACCTGTCTTCCGGAGAGAAGGAGATCCTCATCATGTTCTACGCCCTGCTGTTCCATGCGGATCCCGGGTCCCTCGTCATCATGGACGAGCCCGAGCTGTCCCTGCACGTCTCCTGGCAGCAGATGCTCGGCAAGTACTTCCTGGACATCTGCAGGGTCAGGAGCCTCCAGATGATCGTAGCCACCCATTCGCCCCAGGTCATCCACGACATGTGGGACCAGGCCATAGAGCTGAGGCCCGCAGATGCGCGAGTACCTCTCCGCCAGCGATATCTGCAACCAGATGTCGATGGAGCGCTCTGTCTTCGACGGGCTGTACCTTGTGGTCGAAGGAGTCACGGACGAGAGGCTCTACGAGAAGTTCATCGACAAGGGCTCTGTCAAGATTGTCGAAGCCCATTCCAAGGACAATGTCCTCGGCGCAGTCAGATGCATGCAGGCCGACCGCAGGGACTCCAAGGTCATCGGGATAACCGATGCCGACCTGGACAGGATCGACGGGAAGGATGCGAAGCCTCCCCTCTTCCAGACGGACTTCAGGGACCTGGAGATGATGCTCATCCGCAGCAATGCGCTGGATGACGTGCTGGACGAGTACGCCGACCAGACCAGCCTGAAATCTTTCAACGACGATTTCGGCCCGGTCAGGGACTGCATCGTATCGTCCGGGTATCCCATAGGGCTGCTGATGCACATATCTCAGAGAGAAGGGCTGGGGCTGTGCTTCAAGAACCTGCCCTTCTGCGACTTCATAGATGCCCGGAGCCTGGCGCTGAACGCGCCCAGGATGGTGGAGGCCGTGATCTTCAATTCGAGGTCTTGCCGCCTGAGCAGGAAGGCTCTGCTGGCGAGGCTCTCGGATGCCGCCGAGAAGCTGGGAGATCCATGGCTCGCCGTCCGCGGGCATGATGCGGTGGACATCCTCCTGATAGGCCTCCAGCGCAGCTTCGGATCGTTCAACGGCAGGTCCCTCGGCCAGGGGGAGCTGGGCGGAGCTCTCAGGCTTGCCTTCTCCGACGAATGCTTCCGCGTGACCGACCTCTACAGGGACACTTCAGCATGGGCCGAAGAAAGGTCGCTGAGCCTCTGGCTTCTGAACTGAGGCTCGCTCCGAGCCGAAGTCCTCTTCTTTGATCCCGTCGGCGGTCTCGATGATCTTCCTGATCCTGCGCTCGCTCTCGTCCAGGATGCTGCGGCAATGGTTCCTCAGGACCACGGCCTGCTCGTAGATCTTCAGGCTCTCGTCCAGGTCTATGCCGCCGTCCTCGAGCTTCTTCACGAGCTCTTCGAGAGCCTCCATGCTCTCCTCGAACCCCATCTGCGCGACCTTGTCCTCGTACTCGCTCATCTCTTGATACCTCCTTTATCTCCGCCTCTGCGCTCCCGTCGCGGAAGCCGATGGACACTGTGCATCCCTCCTTCAGGCCGGACACGGAGGTTACAACGGTGCCGTCCGAGGACGTCACCATGCCGTATCCGCGAGACAGGACGTTGCGCGGGTCCAATGCGGACAGCCTGCCCGAGACGGATTCCAAGCGGGCTGCGAGCGCGTCGAGCCTCCGGGAAACGGAGGACTCCATGCGCTGATATGAATTCTCGACCGAAGCGGCCATCATCTCCATGCGGTCCAGCGCGGAGGCGGGGGACAGCTTCGCATCGGCCACGTCGAAGCGGTGCCTCATCGCCGACACCCTGCCCTCGGCCGATGTACGGGCCCTCGAAGAGAGCTCGTCCAGGTGCATGCCCCTCATGCCGATGTCGGACAGGGCCTTCTGAGGGGAGAGCTTGGCATCGATCAGCTGGAAGCGGTGCCTCATCCTCTCGGTGACAGCTCCGAGCGCCATGTCGGCCCTCTTCATCAGAGCCGCAGCCTCCGAGGAGGCCTCCGTCCTGTCGCGGAGGATGATTGCCGCCGCCCCTGTGGGGGTGGGGGCCCTCACATCAGCGACGAAATCCGCTATCGTGAAATCGGTCTCGTGCCCCACGGCGGAGACCACAGGGGCCTGCGAGGACGCTATCGCCCTGGCCACCTTCTCCTCGTTGAACGGCCATAGGTCCTCCAGAGACCCTCCGCCCCTTGCGACGACGACCACATCGACGCCGTAGCGGTTCAGGAGCTGTATCCCCCTGACGATCGTGTCGGCCGCGCCGTCGCCCTGCACCATCGACGGAGCGAGGATGATGTCCGCAGGGAAGCGTGAGGCCGAAGTCATAATGATGTCATGGATCACCGCACCGGTCTCGGACGTGACGACGCCGATCCTGCGCGGGTACCTCGGAAGGGGCCTCTTGCGTGACTGGTCGAAGAGCCCCTCGGCCTCCAGCTTCTTCTTGAGCTCCTCGTAGGCGAGGTACAGCTCCCCTGTCCCTGCGGGGCGCATGGTCTGGACGATGAACTGGTAGGACCCGCGGGGAACATAGATGTCGACGGAGCCGAACGCGGACACCTTCATGGAGTCCTTGGGCTCGAAGTCGATCCTCTGGCGGGAGCCCTTGAACATCGCCGCGCGGATCTCGCTGCCCGAGTCCTTGAGAGTGAAGTAATAATGGCCGGAAGACGCCCGAGTGAGATTCGATATCTCTCCGTTCACCCAGATGTCGGTTAGGGCAGGCGAGCTGGAGATGAGGTTCTTCGCCCTGTTGTTGAGCTGCGTGACCGTTACTGTCTCCGCCATCGTATCGGGTGAAGGCGGGAGCATATCTGAAAGTTTGGATACGCGTCCGTCATTAACGCTGAGAACGGACTTCAGAGATTCTGCCGGCGTCCCCTCCGCCGAGGCCCGATTCGAAGATGGTGCTGCGCGGACGGACCTGTCGCAGGGCTATGACCAACACTTATCTACCGAGCCCCGATTCGGGGAACATGGACCGTGAAAATGTCGCTGCCAAGCTGTCAGAGGCGGCCTCGCCGTACCTCGACCGCGTGATGGACATGCTCGGAGCACCGTTCGCCAGGGAGATGGGGATCGGCATCGAATCCGTCGATCTGGACCGCGTTGAATGCTCCATGACCCTCCTTCCGGAGCACATGAACAGCATGGGCAGGGGCCACGGCGCAGCGATATACGCGTTGCTGGACCACACGTTCGCCATCGCCGCGAACCTCGTCCACGACTGCACGGGGCAATCGTCCGAGGTCAAGTTCTACAGGCCTGCCTCGGGGAGGCTCAGAGCGGTATGCGTCCCTGTGAACAGGTCCAGATCGCTTGAGGCGTACGATGTCCGCGTGCTCTCCGAGGAGGGGAAGCTCATAGCTTCCGCTATCTGCACGGCCTTCGTCATCAGGAGGGATTGAGATGGCCGAGCGCCGCTGCCCCAACTGCGGGGAGCTCGTGCCGAGCAACAGCATCACCTGCCCTAAGTGCTACAAGAAGATACCGAGCGACCCGGAGCCCGTCCGCAACGACAGCGGCGATTCCAGAAGCACTGGAAGCAACAGGAGCCGCAGCAGCACTATCATGCTGCTGCTGTCTATCATACCCGCGTTCATCGGCCTGCTGGGCCTCGGGCTCATCTACAGATATCCCACGAGGAAGAGGGGCTATGTCGCACTCATCCTGGGGCTGCTGGTCTTCGCCGGCGCCGTTGCGGCGACGCTGTCCATCATCCTCATCCCGTTGGCCGTGCCGCTGTGGATACTGTACGTGCTGATGTTCCTCGGCTGCCTGTTCTTCACGACGATAGCCGATTTCCAGGCCGGCCTGTTCAGATGACAGGGCGCCGAATCGCGGAGCGATTCATGAAGGCGTTCGAATCACAGAAAGCCGAAAGGGCCTCGTTCTCCCCCGGCATCCATCGTTCCTCAGAGGAACCCCGCCTTCCTGAGCTCCATCATGACCGAAACGGACATCTGGGCCAGGTCCAGGGCGTTCTTCCCGCTGCCGACATCCGCCGGATCGCCGGAGCAGAGCCTACCGTATGCCTGGCGGATGAGGAGATGCTCCTTCTCCGGCGGCCCTTTCAGATCGGGATCGAGCCTCATCGACACCGATGGGAGCAGCGTGACCTCCCTGGCGCAGTCCCACGGCTCGAAGCTCAGGTACTTGCCGAAGACGTTGCCGATGTTGTACGAGGTGCAGTCCTTCCCGTATATGACATCCTGCAGGCCCTTCGAGACGGCAGCGGCATCGGACCCCGAATAAAGGTGCTCCGCGTTGATACCGTAGGCTTCGGACATGAAGTCCAGCGCATCCTTCCCCAGGTCCAGCGGGTCCAGCGACACCGTCTCGAAGTACACGGTGTCGAAGTCCGACCCGTCGGCCATCATGCGGCAGACGGCCACCTGTGCGACTGCATCGGAGGGCAGCCCCTTCGGCCCGGTGCTGGCGATCTGGACCACGTACACGTCATCCATGGTAACACGGAAAGTAGGACTGTTAGAAAAAGGGTTCTTAAACCGCTTCGAGTATGCGGAACCATGCAGCGCGCCCTGAGCATCGACGAGATATACGAGAAAGTCAAAGGCTACGACCTGGTGATATCCAGCGACATCGCCCTGGTAACGGCGCTGAACAGCAGGATCTCGTTCCCGATGGTGGGCTATTTCGCCATGACCCCCCGCCAGATTGCGAGGCTCCTGGCGCCGGCCGAGGTCAAGGCCGTCCCGCTGAACGACCTCGAGATCGTCTCCATCATCAAAGAGGAGACGGGGTACTCGCTCAGGTACGTCCTCAGCGAGGTCATGAACATCAGGGATATCCGCAGGCACAGCGACGATGTCCTGAAGTACCTGAACACCGAGAGCTCCCGCAGCGTCTACAGGTCCTATGAGGCCATAACCAGCGTCGAGAGGGTGATGGGGCTGTTCGACACCGACCTGTCCCCGTTCTTCAAAGACAAGCGCGTCGCCCTCGTGGGGATAGATTTCTTCGACAGCCTGGACAAGAGGTTCTGCCCTCCGGAGGCGGACATCATCGAGATCTTCACGGACGAGGAGTTCGAGATCGACGAGATCAGAGAGATCGGTAACGACCGCCAGATCGCCGACAACGCCGTGGCGCTCATCGACCCTTCCAAACCCGACGACTACGCCATCGTCCTCAATGCGTCATCGGCCATGGCCGATGCCGTCAGGGCAGCCCTCTACAGGCAGAAGATACCGTTCATCAACAGGATGGCCGTCAGGGACATGGCCCCCATCAGGGACTACATCAGCTTCCTGACCCTCTCGTTCTCATACGACACCGTCCGCGTCTCCCAGGTGAAGGAGCTCTTCGCAGCATACAACGGGTTCATAAAGAGGGGCAACGACAACTTCCTCCTGAGCCGCATCGGCGAGCAGGAGCTGACAAAGAGGGGCTCGGAGCTCAGGGAGGCCATGAGGAGGATCTGCCACGAGGGCATGACCTTCCTGAAGGCCAAGGACGTCTTCAACTCGACCGTTTCGGGGATGCATGTGCTCAACATCCTCAAGGACCTGCGCATATCGGATTCCATGGTCACGCCCCGCAACCTGTCCGACCTCATTTTCGCGGTCGACAACATAGCCGACCTGACCAACAATGAGCAGACCCCGGAGAACGAGAAGAGCGGCGTGCTGATCGCTGACTGCATGAACTCCGTCTATGTGGACAGGCCCGTGGTCCTGTACCTGGGGATGGAGCAGGACTGGAACGTCCCCGTGGTCGGCAAGCGCTACCTGGATGCCGAGACGGAGACCGACAAGAACGCCCTCAGGTTCGAAGCGCTGATCCAGCAGGGCAAGCGCAGGGCCTACCTGGTCAACACGACCAAGCGCGGAGAGAAGGCCGTCCCCTGCAGCCACTTCGGCGTGCTGATGAACATGGGCACCGAAGGCGGCAACGGGAAGAGCATCAAGACGTTCGGAGACGTGTGCGGCCGCCTGGTCTACGGCCGCTGGGCAGAGAACGTCGAATCGCACACGCCCGAGAAGGGAGAAGAAGAGTTCAACCAGGACGAGTTCGGGAAGAGGTTCTCGAAATCCACATACAACAACTACCGCTACTGCCCCAGGAAGTTCATGTACGGCCTGGCTCTGAGCAACGATATCGACAGCAACAAGCGCACGGAGTTCGGAGACCTGATCCACGAGTTCGCGGAGTTCTGCGTCTGCCACAGGGACGTGGTGGACGAGAATGGCCTGGACCATTACATCGACGCCATTTCCGACTCCTACGCGGGCATATCGTCGAAGATCCTCATCCCCCTGGACAGGGACAGGATAGCATCGGCCGTCCGCAACATCCGCAGGTTCGTGGACCAGGCGGGGATCCCCCAGGTCCCCCTGGACTCTACCCGCCAGAAGGAGAACCCGTTCTTCCGGGAGATGGGGTTCACGGAGTACAGCTCCTGCTGCGAGTGCGACCACCTCTCCACGGCGCATCCGCTGCACGGGGAGTTCGACCTGATGTGCTACGGGGACGTCTACGACTACAAGACAGGTAGTCCCAAGAGCGTGACGGAGATCGTGAAGGGGTTCGCCAACGAGTCCGCGGACATCCCGGAATACCAGCCCCTGATCTACCTGGACCTGGCCGCCGAGCTCACCGAGGGCCGGCAGGGGGAGTTCAAGCAATTCTACCTCCTGGACAACCCCTCCGCCGGGGAGGATCTGGACGTGCGCGACAACATAGTCACCATCAAGGTCCTGGAGAACCCGTCGGAGATCCTGAACGACGAAGCGTTCCTGGACCATATACGGTCGTTCAAGTTCAACAAGACCGTCGCATCGCACGAAGAGGAGCTCATAGCGGCCCTGAGGGAGTCGGCGATGGGCATGGACCCGAGCCAATGGAGCAAGGATCCCGCGGTCATATACGCTGTCCTCTGCCGTTGCCGCATCAAGGACACGCAGGCCAACCGGAAGGCCGTGGCGTCCTCGCTGAAAAAGATCGTTTCGGAGACGGGGGGAGTGTTCTGCTACGGCAGGACGGCCGTGGTCCCCGCCGAAGTGCTGGACGGTTTCCTCAAGAGGGTGGACGAAGACCATGCGGCTGTGAAGCAGTACTACAGCAAAGGCTTCCCGGCGGCGCCGAGGAAGGACTGCGGGCACTGCGATTTCAGGCAGGCGTGCATGAAAGAAGTCGTCAAATCCGCAGGAGGCGATTCCGATGAGTGATCTGAACCCGTCCCAGAAGGCCATAGCCGAAGCGCTGGAAGGGATGATGGTCGTGGACGCGGGCCCGGGCACCGGGAAGACCAAGACCATCACCGAGAGGTACGTGAACCTCATCAAGCGCGATGACGTGGACGCGTCCGACGTGCTGCTGATGACCTTCACCAGGAACGCCGCCGCCGAGATGGAGTCCAGGGTGAGGGCCGAGCTCGAGTCGATCGTCGACGAGAGGCTCCTGAGGAAATCCAAGAGCCTCAGGGTGACGACGTTCGACGCTTTCTGCCTGTCTGTCGTGCTGGACTCTCCTGACGAAGTAGGGAGGATCCTGGGGATAGAGGAGAAGCTGACCCGCGGAGCCTCCATCGTCGAGAACGAGACGCTGAACATAGCCTGGTTCCGCTCGTTCTTCGATGACTTCCTCTCCGAGAGAGGGGAGGACTACGGAGACATCAGCGCAATCTGCTGCGACAGGTCGAAGGACGTGCTCAAGATCATCGAGAAGCTTATGTCCAAAGGCGTGTTCCCCGTGAGGAAGGGATGGATCGGCATGGACGCCATGAAGGTCCTGAAGGGAGACGAGGAGCAGCTCCTGTCCTTGGTCGGCAAGGAGAAGTCCGCCGAGGAGCTCGATAAGAAGTACAAGGAGAACGACGACATGGAGCCATCGGGCCTCCATCCGTTCTCGCTCGCCACAGCCGACGCCATCAGGGCGGAGATGTCCGCGGAGGACAGGGAGCCCCTGTTCAGGTTCATCCACGACATCTACTACGAATACGTCAGGAAGAGCATCGCCTCCGACCGCCTGACCTTCGGGATCACCAGCATGCTGGCCTTCGTCGCCCTGTACGGCAACTCCAAGGTCCGCGAGAGGAACAAGTACAGGTACGTCATGGTCGACGAGTTCCAGGACACCAACGCCTGCCAGATGATGATCTGCCTGATGATCCTCGCGGAGCCCAACCTGTGCGTGGTCGGGGACTGGAAGCAGGGGATCTACGGCTTCAGGAACGCGACGGTCGAGAACATCACCGACTTCGAAGGCCGCATGGTATCCTTCAGGAGGTTCCTCAACGAGGACTCCCTCATCGTCCCCTTCCGGATCGGAGAGATTGCGACCATGCCCCTGGACGTGAACTACAGGTCGTCTCAGGCCATCGTCGACTCCGCGTTCAGATGCCTGGAGATCAGAGGGTCCGCAGACGAGGATCTGCGCATCGACAGGAGCAAGATACAGCTTATCAGGGCTGATAACGAGGCGCGCTGCGAGCACACCCATGTCAGGTTCGTGAACGATTCCGACATCGGATACGCCACGGTCCGCTGCATAAAGGACTATCTTTCCAATCCCGAGTACAGGATCGCCGACAAGGACGGGCTCAGGAGGGCGAGGCCCGGGGACATAGCTGTGCTCTGCAGGACCAAGCGCGTCTGCAAGGAGATGATGGAATGCCTGACCGATGCGGGCATCCCCGCGTTCTACCAGGGCGACATCCCGATCATGTCGTCGCGCGAGGGCAAGCTCGTGCTGGCCTGGCTGAGGTACGTGAACAACGAGGAGGACCCCTGGGGGTATATGCCCATCCTGTTCGACCTCGGATACACCCTGGCGGAATGCATGGCCATCAGGAACAAGGAGAGCCCGATCCCAGCCGAGATAGTCCGGCAGAGGAAGGATCTCTACGCGAAGCGCAGGCGCATAACCGACCTGATAACGTCGATCTTCGCGTTCTACAGCCTGCAGAACGACATCACGCAGTCGATAACCACCGTGCTCTCGACTGCGCACAGCAGCTCCCTGCTGACGATATCGGACATCGTCACCATGATCGAGTCCGACATCATGAGCGAGACCGAGTACCCTGTCGAGAAATCCATAGACAGCGCGGCCGTCACCATCATGACCATGCACAAGTCCAAAGGGCTGGAGTTCCCCATCGTGATCATCCCCAAGGTGAACAGGAACAACATCCCCATGACGGGGGGCCGCGACGGGCTGTTCGTCTTCAACGACCTCCTCGGCCTGAGATGCAAGGAGTCCATCGCCGACCTCGGATCGGAGGGGCAGAGCAACAGGATGATCGTGAAGTCCTGGAGAACCGCTCTGGCTCAGACGCTTCAGGACGCCGACTACGACGAGGAGAGGCGCCTGCTGTTCGTTGCCATGTCAAGGGCCTGGCAGTACCAGACCCTGATATCCTCCAACCCTTCGCAGTTCATGAAGGACCTGTCCGGAGAAGAGTACGAGGAATGCCCGCCGGACTGCGACCTCGCCCTCATCGGCCAAGATGAGTGCCTCGCCGAGCCGCCCGACCTGGGCGGGTACGAGGATTCCCGCGTCAAGTTCGGGATACACGAGCTCATGAGCTTCAACCTGGAGGACGGGACCGGCGGAATGGAGGAGGCGGCCGACGAGAGGCCCCGCCGCGGCAAGAAGTACGGGACCAGGATCCATGACTGCGCCCAGCTGATGTTCAACGGCCAGAAGCCCGAGGAAGACTATCCCGAGCTGAAGGAGGTCGCCAAGGTGATAGAGCGCATCCGCTGCGCCGTGGAGTCTGACTGCGAGATCGACTGCGCCCTGCCCGTGGAAGGCACTCCGGCAGTGCTCAGGGGCAGGATCGACCTCATCGGCGTGTTCGAGGACCATGTGGAGATACACGACTACAAGACCGATGCCGACAGGACCAACCAGGCCGAGTACGAGTTCCAGCTGTCCGTCTACGCCCACGCCGCCGCAGGGACATACAAGGGGAAACCGGTGAAGTGCTTCATCGACTATGTCGGCCTCGGCGAGACGGTCGAATTCGACCCGCTTCCCATGAGCTCCATAAAGGAGAGGGTGGAAAGGGAGCTGGACAGACGGTCCAGGGCGAATGAAATCTGAAAAGTTAAAAATAGGATATGTGTAAGCGGATGGCATGCAGGGATTGACTTCGGACGAAGTTGCAGAGCGCGTTTCGAAGGGCCTAGTGAACGACGCGGACGTCCGCACCAGCAGGTCCTACCTCGACATCCTGATCAAGAACGTCGCAACCCCGTTCAACGTCATCCTGTTCGTCCTGGGCCTGCTGCTTATCGTCTGCGGCGAGCTCCTTAGTGCGATCTCTGCCACCGGGATCATAATCGTCAACATCCTCATCTCGACGATACAGGAGATGAGGGCCAAGCGGAAGCTGGACAAGATCTCCCTCCTCGTCAGGCCCAAGGTCACGGTCATCCGCGACGGCGCAGAGAAGGTCATTGACCAGTCCGAGATCGTCCTCGACGATGTCATCGTCACCCGCGCCGGCGAGCAGGCGCTCGTCGACGGCACGGCGCTGTCGTGCACCTCCGTGGAGATGGACGAATCTCTGCTGACCGGAGAGTCCAGCACCATCCGCAAGCACGAAGGGGACAAGGTGTTCTCCGGATCCATCTGCGTCACGGGCGAGCTGATCTACCAAGCCACAGCAGTAGGAACGGACAACTACGCATACCAGATGCTGAAGAGCGCGAAGAAGATCACGAACAAGAAGACCCCGCTCCAGATGGAGACGGGCACCGTGACCAAGATGCTCATGCTCATCGCAGGGATGCTCTTCCTGCTGACCCTCATCAAATCCATCTTCGTCGTCCACGAGTCCTTCGGGGATACCCTGGAGGTCTTCGTCATATGCCTCGACGTGGTCCCCATCGCCCTGTTCCTGCTGATCACCCTGACGTACATGATCGCGGCGGCCCGCATGGCCGACAAAGGCGTCCTCCTGCAGACAGCCAACTCCGTCGAGTCCCTCAGCCATGTGGACACGGTCTGCATGGACAAGACCGGGACCATAACCACCAACAAGCTGAAGTTCGAGCATTCGAAAGACTTCGTGCCCCCGGAGGACGTCGCCCGGTATGCTTCCGCTTTCGCGACCCTGTCCGGAAGCCGCAACCGCACGATAATCGCCCTTCTGGAGCATTACGGAGAGTCTGATGCGGAGCTCATCGACGAGATCCAGTTCTCCTCGGAAAGGAAGTACAGCGCGGTGAAGGCGAGTATCGGCGGCTCCGAGATCATGATGTATGTCGGGGCCCTCACCGCCCTGGGGGGCCATCTTGAGTCCTCCGTCGGGATCTCCGAGTACATAGCATCGGAATCGTCCAAGGGCCTCAGGACCGTGCTGCTGTGCATATCGGAGGAAGGCGACCTGCACGATGCCGACGGAAATCCGGTAGTGAACCGCCTGAAGCCCGCCTCCGTGATCTCCATAAGCGACCAGATAAGGCCGGACTGCAGAGAGACCATCCAGGTCTTCCTGGATAACGGCATGGACCTGAAGGTCATCTCTGGGGACGACCCCGTCACCGTCGACGCCCTGTTCTCCCTTGCGGACATCCCCGGAGAGAGGAAGATAATCTCCGGCCCAGAGCTTGACGCCATGAGCGCGGAAGAGTTCGACAAGGCCGCCTTGGAGACCAACATATTCGGACGCATGAAGCCCGAGAACAAGGAGAAGGTCATCGAGTCCCTGAAGCGCTCCGGAAAGTACGTGGCGATGATCGGGGACGGGGTCAACGATGTGAAATCCCTCAAGACCGCCCAGGTCGGGGTGTCGCTCGAGAGCGGTGCCGGTGCGGCCCGCGGAGTGGCGGACATGGTCCTCGTGAAGGACGACTTCTCCGCTCTGCCCAAGGCCATAGTCGAAGGCAGGAGGACGGTCTCCGGGATGAGGGACATCCTGAAGCTGTACCTCACAAGGAACATCGTCCTGGCGCTGCTCTTCATAGCGCTCTACCTGATCTTCGGCAACATCCCGATGACGCCCATCCAGAACACCTACTATGCGTTCGTGTCGGTCACGATCATGGCGTTCTTCATGACCCTCTTCGCCAAGCCCGACGAGAACAAAGGGCTCATCCTCCCGGATGTGCTCCGTTTCTGCGTCCCATCGGCGATAATGATCGCTGCCTTCGGCCTGGCCGTCTACGGGATCTCGTGGTGGGCGGCCGCCAACGGATATCTGACGGTCGATTTCGACCTCCAAGCGAGGATCGGCGGATATTCCTCGGCGCGGTCCGCCATCGCGCACATGAGCTGGAACGGATCCTCTGCCAACGAGATCATCGCCAGGTCGGCCATGCTGTTCTTCATAACCGCCGCAGGCATACTCCAGATGCTCCTCATCGCCCCTCGCTACAAGTTCCTCTCCATAGACGGCAGGACGAACAAGAGCATCATCCCCTTGGCGCTCATAGCCTTCGTGGTCCTCGTGATCTGCGCCATGTACCTCTTCGTCCCCGTGATAGCTGTTAGGCTCATCGGAATGGTCGTGTTCCCCGCAAAGGTCGTGGCGGTGCTCTTCGCCGTCATCGTGCTCTGGTTCGTGATGGAGCTGGCCTTCCTGAGGAGGAACGTCTTCAAGCATACAGTCGACAAGTTCGAGAGCTTCTACATGCGGAAGCTCCGCGAAGCATACACCGAAGACTGCGACGGAGAAGATGATCAAGGCTCGTAATCGCCGTTGCGGAACATCTCGATCATGACGTAAGAAGCCATCCTGGCGTCAGACAGCGCCCGATGGTCCTGGACGCCGTGTATCCCTGCGGGATCGCCCTCGACGATCTTGGAATAGGCCAGGTCCAGCTTCGGATAGCGGTACTTCTGGCCGTTGTACATGCCGGGCACCTTGCACACCGGCGTGGCCGCGATCATTATGTCGCTGCACAGGTCGAACTCTCCCCGGAGGCACCAGGGCTCCTGGAAGAGGAACTTTTCCATGTCGTACTTGACGTTGTATGATGTGACGCACTTCTTCCTGAGGATGCGGCGCACATCGTCGATGACAGACATGGCTGGGGGCGCATCGGCGACCATCTCCAGGGTCATGTCGGTGTTCTGGAAGATCCACGCATCGCGGTGGTAATCGTCCCATTGGTCCACGTCATAGCCGAGAACAGAAGAGTAGACGTCCTCTACTGTGCCCTTACGGAGCGATGCCTTGCAGATGCCGATGTCCACCACGAGGTCCTTCGGAGCTCCTTCGAGCCCGGTGGTCTCCGTGTCGAGCACATAGATCTCATCGGGAGGCAGCTCGTCGAGAGTGGCCACCTTGAAATTCTTCGGATCCTTCGGGTCCCTCTCGTACGTCTTGAAGCCTTCCATGCGACAGCTATCGGGCAAGGATGATTAGTATGTTGGCATCGCCCAGGGCTATGCAGGGTGTCGCGAGGTTCATATCTGCCCGCTGCAATCTCCAGCCGGAAGCTCCGGCGACATTGCGGATGAAGGAGGAAACGAATGGAAGAGAAGCAGGTGAGCGCGATCGTCGCCGAGACCCCTGAGGACATCCCGGAATCTGTGTCCTGCGAGGGCTCCGCCGCGACATTGGTCATCCAGGCCAGGACATCCGCCGATGGCATGGCCGTCAACTTCCCTGGCGGCTCCCTCAACAAGTGCAGCGCCTCCTGCACCGGCGGCGTGCTGAAGGTCTCTTCAAGCGAAGAGGAGCCCGTCTCGCAGGAACATATTGGGAAGTTCAACATCTCATTCGGAATCCCATGGGATGCAGAACCTCACGTTACAGCGGATGTCGCCGTGCCCGAAGTGCCTGTCTTCAACAGATCGGACTGGCAGGACGCCAAGGTTTTCGGATACATATCCGGCAGCGCGACTTTGCGCATGGGCTTCAGCGGCGAAGCGGCTGTCCTGCTCTACGCACTGGACGAAGGGGAACAGGCATGAGGTACGGCAAGGTCGTTCGTGGGTCCTTCGTCTCCCGGCCCAACCGGTTCATCGCGTTCTGCGAGATAGACGGAGCGATTGAAAGATGCCACGTGAAGAACACCGGCAGGTGCCGGGAGATCCTCGTTCCGGGTGCCACAGTCATCCTCTCCGAATCGGGCAATCCCGAACGCAAGACGAGATACGACCTTATCGCCGTCTACAAGGAAGGCAACCTGATCAACATCGACTCCCAGGCGCCCAATGCTGCTTTCAACGAGTTCCTTCACCGTACGGACATGTTCGGGCCGGATCCGAGGATCTTCCCCGAGCATGTCCACGGCGACTCCAGGTTCGACTTCTACGTCGAATCCGGAGACATGCGGATATTCGTCGAGGTCAAGGGCGTCACGCTGGAAGACCGGGGAATCTGCCGTTTTCCGGACGCCCCCACAGAACGCGGGCTCAAGCACCTCCGCGGCCTGGAGAAGTGCGTGGAAGAAGGCTACGAAGCCTATGTGGCGTTCGTGGTGCAGATGAAAGGGATGATTCGGTTCGAGCCCAACCGCTGCACCGATCCCGCTTTCTCGGAAGAGCTGGAAAAAGCCAACGGGAGAGGGGTGGGGATCCTCGTCTACGACTGCGCCGTGGAAGAGGATTCCATGGTGATCGATTCGCCCCTCCCGTACAGGCTCGGTCACTCGTAATCCTCGTCGTCGACAGGCTTGGTCTCCGGCGAGGCAAGGTCCTCCAGGGCCCTGACCATCCTCAGATAGTCGTTGAGGGCCTTCTCCTGCTCGCCGATCATCTGGTGGACGAGATAGACGTTCTTCATCGTCGGGTTGGCATCCATGAACCTGCCGCCTTCCGGCTCCTCGCGGATCATCCCGATGACCATGACCCTCATGCTCTTGGTCCCGGCACGGGCCTCCTCGTAGCCGTCGACAGCGTCGAGGGCGGCTTCGCCGTAGGCGGTGGCGGTGAGGTACTTCATGGCGGCCTCGGCGATCTCCGGGTAGTAGACGAAGTCCACGTTCTCTATGAGCTTCTGGAAGTCGTGCCTCAGGATGGTCTGGTAATGATGGTACCTCTTGATCTTGGAAATCCCCACATCGGCAACGAGCTCGGACGGGGAGTACATGTCAGCCATGTCTTTGATCGCTGAATCCGAGACGATCCTGAACTTGCGCAGGCTCTTGCCATTGGGGGTGATGACCATGTTCTTCCTGACAAGGTACATGTCCACGTCGGGCTGGATGAGGCGGTTGTACCTGATGATCCTCCTGGCCTCCTCCCTCTTGCGCCTGCTCTCCTTGTTGCTTGACACGATGGTGTCCAGGCAGACGACCACGACGACCAGGGAGATCGTGTTGCAGAAGATGTTGTTCAGATAGTCCCTGAGGGTCCAAATGTCCCCGACCATGACGCACATGATGAACAGGACCAGGCTGGAGACCAGGACGACCATGACCGATTTCCATACCACTCCCATCCCGTAGGACTTCTCGACGGCTGAAGCGCGGACCTTCTTGAAGTCCGGGTCAAGGGCCTTGGCCTTGGCCTTGGCGCTGCCTAGCGGGCCCGTCACTTTGGAGAGATCAGGCATCTTCATCGGCTGCGCCCCCTATTATCCCCCGGATGATGCTCTGCGTCGTCTTAGCATCGCAGACGGTGTTGACCATATGGACCTCGCATCTGGACAGGTACTCTGCGAAGAACTCCCGCCTTATGCCCGCGCGGACATCGTCGCGGATGAGCTGGTGGGGGTTGCAGAGGTCATGAGACTCCAAATACTCAAGGGCCTCCTCGGCCGACATTCCGTAGCTGGTCCTGCCGTCGGCCGGGTCCCTCTTGAGGAGTATAATGTGCCTCATAGAGGTGCTGCTGATGACGGAATCGCTTCCGGAAACCCATCTGACATTCCCTATGCCGCGGCCTTTGTTGTCGAACCTTACCTCCTTGACCAGAGGCTTGTACTGCTCCCAGACATCTCCGATGTCCGCATCGATGTAGCAGTTCTTCTCCGACCCGGAAGCCAAAGGCCTACGCCTCCCGAAGGTGACGAAATACCAGTCATCCGTGATCAGATGCGTGTTGGGGAGCGTCAGCAGCCCCCATGACTGCGTCGTCTTGCCTGTCTTGGAAGGCGCTATGAGCGTCACCCCGGCACCATCGACGTCGATGACGGCCCCGTGGACTGAATATGTCGCGTGAGACAGCTCCAGGACGTTCCCGGCCATGCCCAGGGCGATGCTCTTAATCCAACCGTAGTAGTCGAAGTTGAAGAGGTACATCGTCGAAGACGGGACATCGTACTCCGCATGGAGGTCGGTGCCCGGGTCGTCGATGCAGAAGATCCTCGCGTGGGCCCTGACGGAGTCGGACATGTGGTAGAAGTTGTCACTCCACATCTCGATGTAGTCGCGGCTCTCGGTGAAGAGCTCGACGCACACCCCGTCGATGTCCGCCTTCGACGAGAAGTATTTCTTTCCGCTGCAGAGCTGCTGCAGCTCGACGGACCGGGGGCGGTCCGCCTCGATAAGCCTGTATGCCATATCTTTGCCTGCCTGTGATGGGATTACCGCTTCCGGCAGGCTTCCAGAGTCAAGGGTAGGCTCATTCGGCCGCGCCGGTAGATGCCGCTGAGGGAACGATGATGGGATCCTCGGCGGCCGGTACTACGACCTGTATGCACTGGTTCCTTAAACCCCATTCGGCAATCGATTTCAGCACGGGCAGGACAGACTCGCCTTTCTCGGTCAGCGAGTAGACGACCTTCAGCTTCCCTGAGGCGTCCGCATGGCGGTCTATCATGCAGTCGGCCTCCAGCTCCCTGAGCTGCTTGGAGAGGATGCGGGAAGTGACCTCGCCTATGCTCTTCTCCAGCTCCGAGAACCTCATGGGGCCGTTCAGACAGAGCATGCAGAGTATGGTCCCTTTCCATCTTCCCTCGATGACGGACATGGCCGCATCGATGGCGCAGTTATACCTGATGACCTTCTGATCGGTGTTCATGATATCATTCTGATGGTTGGTATCATTATGTAATTAGATATAAATATGCCGACGTGATACGCAGAAACTGATACTATGTCGAAAATCACAGCTATCATCGGATCGCCCAGGAAGAACGGGAACTGCGAGGCCATCGTTGCCAAGATGATTGAGTCCGCAAAAGCAGCAGGAAGCACTGTCGAGGTCTTCCGCATCAACGACATCGACGCCAAGGGCTGCCAGGCCTGCATGGGATGCAAGAAGAAGTCAGGCATGTGCATCAGGAAGGATGCCATGGCCCCTGTCCTCGAGTCCTTCAAGAACGCGGACTCCGTCATCCTCGCGACCCCGGACTACTTCGGGCAGCCCACGGCACAGTTCAGGCTCTTCCAGGACAGGACCTACGGGTTCATCGACGGCACCTTCCAGTGCACCTTCGCCCCCAAGAAGTTCGTCACGGTCACGACCTGCGCCACAGGGTACGACGGCGCCCTGAAGATCACCGAGGAGATCAACGGCGTCATGGTCAACTATTTCAAGTGCGAAGCAATCGGCGACATCACCTACTCCGAGGCCCAGAACGGTCCTGCGAAGGACAATGCCGATGTCATGGCGAAGGCCGCGGAGCTGGGAAAGAAGCTCTGAGCGTGATACAGATGGGAAAAAGCGCAGTGATCTATGCCACCAGCATGACGAAGAACACGAAGAAGGTCGCGGAGTACATCGCCAAGAAGACGGACTCCGACATATTCAACCTGAAGGAGATCACCCTCATCAACATGGACGAGTACGACACGATCGTGTTCGGCACCGGCATCCACGCCGGGAAGCCCTACAAGCCCCTGGTCGAGTTCCTCGAGAAGAACCAGGACAAGCTGGCAGGCAAGAAGCTGCACCTTTTCATCGAGTGCAAGTACAACGGCGAGAAGGGCGACAAGCAGCGCGATGCGGTCGCAGAGGCGCTGGGCATCCTCGATGCAGTCTACTTCAACAAGAAGGCCGAGGAGATGAACGACGCCGGGCTGCCTGCGGCGGTCGACGACTACATCGCAAGGCTGAACGCATGAGCGTCCCGCTGATCCTGCTGATATACGTCGTGCTGAACCTGATCTCGTTCGGCGCGTTCGTGTGGGACAAGCACAAGGCCAAGAAAGGCGAGTGGCGCACACCCGAGAAGACGCTGCTGATCGCCGCTTTCTTCGGCCCCTTCGGCGCGGTCGCGGGGATGCAGCTCGCCAGGCACAAGACCAGGAAGCTGAAGTTCAAGCTGGTCTACGTGTTCCTGGTGCTCCACATCATCCTGATCGCCTGGTGGTTCATCCGCTGAACCGCCGAGAAACCTTTTCCGGGGACCAGATCCCCGGCTTCTCACAATCCGTGCAGCTTGCGGACGTCCGTCTCTATGCCCGGAGGGCCCAGCAGGACCACCCTGCTGTCGGCGCGCTCGTTGATGATCTCCATGCCCATGCGCTGACCGAGCTGCCCGGAGAAGTCCCTGATTTCGTCGAACGACGGCATGCACGACATAGACAGCCTCATCCTGGACCCGCCTACGAAGACATATCCCTTGGGCTCTATCAGGTCGGGATCGGCGATGCGGTCGAGCCTCGCATAGTCGTCCACCCATCCGAAGTTGACGTCCTTGACGAGGGTGTGCCTGATGACCGTCCGGGTGCCGAGCGACGGGAGGATCTCCAGGGTCTTCATCAGCCTCTGCCATCCATCGGATATCTTGGGCCGGCAAACATCCCTGTAGACCTGATCATTGGGAGCGGCGACGGTGACGTAGAGCTGCATCGGAAGGGTGTCGAGGGCTTCTAGCTTCTCCGGATAGGTCCCGTTGGTGACCATGAACGTCGTCATCCCGCGGGAGTGGCATTCTTTCAGGAAATCGGAGAGGTACGGATAAGTTATCGGCTCTCCGGCAAGGGATATCGCCACCTGGTTCGGGTTCCTGGCCTCCTCGAACCTGACCGGATCGCATCTGGGATCCCCTTTGAACCCGGACACCAGCTTCCTCTGGTGCTCTATGAGCGCGTCCAGCATCTCCTTGGGCTCGGCCCAGTCCTTCACCTCGAAATCATGCTCCTGGACGCGCCAGCAGAAGGTGCACATGTGGCTGCACTCGTTTATCGCGGGCGTCATCTGGAGGCAGCGGTGGGACTGTATCCCGTAGAAGTCCTGCTTGTAGCAGCATCTCCCGCGCAGCATGCTCTCCTTCATCCAATGGCAGAGCTTGACGGCGGCATGGTCGTTGTGCAGGCGGTACTGCTGCTTGATCAACAGGTCGCGGTATCTCTCGTCCATGGTATCAGAAATCGAAGAGGCTCTTCTGCCCCCCGGAGGGCTTGGGATTGGCCTGCTCATCGGCAGGGGCCTCGGGAACAGCGACGTCAGAGTCTCCGGGCTTCCGAGGCTCGTCCGGGACCTTCCTGAGAGAGTCCAGGATCCTCTGCAGCTCCATCTGCTCCAGCTGGTCGAAGACCTTGGCGACTGCTTTTGAATCCTCCTTCTTGCCGATCATGAACCCGAGCTCGTCGGGCTCGAGCGGCAGCACGTCGGTCAGGTGCAGGGTCAGCTCGGAATCGTTGCACATCATGGCGCGCACATACATGAGCACATCAGAATGGACGCGGTGGGTGGTCGTGTGCAGATGCATCGCCAGCTTCAGGCAGACGGAGGACCGGAGGCTGTTGACCTTCTTGGCGGCGCTAATCTTCTTCGGGACCGAGGAGTAGTCTATGTTCCGGTCCGTGGAGCGGGAATGCTTCGATTCGCATACCCCGAACGTCATCAGGTCCTTTGCATAAGACCAGAAGCCGTAGTACTGGCGGGACATGACCCTGCCCAGGAATATGTCCGCACGGGACGCCTTGTCGAAGCAGCGGACCAGGTCTCCGGGGTCCTTGCACTTGGAGGGGATGTTCTCGTCTATCCATGAGAGGACGTTGCGAGGCTCCTCGTCCACATCGAAGCCCGCCTCCCTGGCCTTCGCCGGGCTGCTGCCGAAGAATATGGCCTGCATCAGGGCGTAGATGTCCTCGCTGGAGTCGCGCTTGGACAGATCGGAGGCCATCTCGAAGGTGACATGGTCCTGCCCCAGCGCCAGCGACTCCAGGTTGCGCACGGCGGCGCGCATGTCGCCGTCGGCGTTCTCCGCGATGACATCCATTGCAGCAGGATCCACCTTGACGCCTTCGGTGGCGGCGATCCTGTCCAGGGCCTTGATGACCGTGGCCTCTTTCGGCCTCATGAACTTCACCTGGAGCGTGCTGAACTGGACGGAAGGGACCTTCTTCCTCATGGCCTGGTAGTCGTTGACTATCATTATCGCAGGCTGGAGCGTGGAGGTCATCAGCTTGTTGATCGCGGTCGACGCCCCCCGGTCCTTCGTGCCGGAAAGGTTGTCCGCCTCATCCAGGATTATGAGCTTCTTCTGCCCAAGGGACGCTTTGCGGAAGCTGCCGTCCTCGGCGAAGGAGTTGCTGTACGCTCCGGATATGGCGACCCTCTCGATCTCCGATGCCGTCCTCTGGTCGGAAGCGTTCATCTCGATGACGTCCCAGCCCATCTCCTTGGCGAGGGCCAGTGCGGAAGTGGTCTTGCCTATGCCCGGAGGGCCCATGAGCAGGGCCACCCTCTGCTGGGGGATGCCGGAGCTCCACTGGCGGGCCCATGCCCTGAGGGAGTTCACTGCAGAAGGGTTCCCAACCACATCGTCCAACGTCTGCGGGCGGTACTTCTCGGTCCAGTCCATCTCATTCCTCCGGTGAGAATATCACGCGGGAGATATCGTTGAGCTGGTAGATGAACAGGACGATGGAGAGGATCGTTATCATCAGGTTGGACGAGAACATCGACCAGCCGTTGATGAACCACAGGACAAGGGATATCGCCAAGAACATGGCGCCTCTGGCCCATTGCTTCATGAGGAAATGCCCGAGGCCGAATATGTTGAAGAACCCGGGGATCACAGCGAGCATGAAGGCTATGGCTCCGTTGCGCCTCATCTGGGGCTTGATCAGCCCCATCGGCTGGGGGATGCCCCCCAGATCGGCGCCGCAGGACCTGCAGAACCTGTCGAAGGGCCCGGCAGCCGTGCCGCAGTCGGGACATGACCTGACGGGCATCCCGGCATCGTCGACCGTGGTGGCCTTGTCGGCCATGCATCCGCACCTGGGGCAGAAATCCATCCCGTCGGGGATCTCGTAGCCGCAGTCGTGGCAGATGTACCTCATTCTATCACATCGTCCTTGAGATGCATCCGGTAGATGCCGGCGCTCTCTTCCACCATGATAGGGGCCCCGTAGAGCTCGGATATCCTCTCGCTGGTGAGGAGCTCCTCCTTGTCGCCGTCGGCGAACTTCTTGCCGTCCTTGATCATGACAATCCTGTGGACGGATTCGGGTATGTCGGTGAGCTCGTGCGTGATCATGACGATGCTCACCCCCCTGGATATGAGTATGTCGAACATCGCCCTGAACTTGGACTTCATGACTATGTCCAGGCCCGTCATGGGCTCGTCCAGGACCAGCAGGTCCGGCTGCGTGACCAGCGCCCTTGCGATGAGGGCGCGCCTCATCTCGCCGAGGGACAGGTTCTCTATCTCCCGGTCAAGGATGTCATCGATCCCCATCATGAGCGCGGTCCTGCACACCGCCTGCCTCATCTCGTCGGTGACGACGCAGTTCCTGAACACGTCCAGGCTGTTGAAGAACCCGGAGCAGATGACCTCGCTGACGAGGGTGTCGCTCCTGAACTGGCTCTGGAGGTCCATGGAGACCACCCCCATCCTGCCCCTGACCTCGAAGATGTTCCACCTCTCCTGGCCGAAGATGCGCATGGTCGCCGGGTCGTCCTCATCGTAGTAGGGATAGATGTCGCCGCGGAGCAGCTTTATTAATGTCGTCTTCCCGGAACCGTTGGGCCCGAGCACGACTACGTTCTCGCCCTTGCGTATATCGAGGTCGATGCCTTCCAAAATGTGCTCGCCATTGCGGACTATCGAGACGTTTCTCAGCTCCAGGGCATTCTCCATGTACAGGTCCATGTAAAAGAGGTACTTAAGGGGGAGGAAGGGTCCGCGGCAGACGCCCGGAATCGGTTTGAAAAAGAGGCCTGTGGGGCCGAAGCCCCGGCAGGCTCATCTGCTGAGGCCCTGGATGCACTTGTCGATGGCCACGAACAGGCTCGAGACCTGCTCGCCGGCGGGAGTCAGCGAGACGATGGTGGAGCGGGTGGTCATGTCCATCTCCTGGGTGATGAGGCCCATGGACTCCAGGTGGTTCAGCTTGTCGGGCATCCTGGGATTGGAAGAGACGCCCTCATAAATGTCGATTTTCCTGCTGGGGCCGTTCGTGCCCAAGAACATCAGAACAGAAATCATATGTTTCTCTTCTAATGCGATTACTCCTTCACTGATCTCTGCTCTTGCCATGATGTCACCTTGAATCGAATCTTTGTAGACTAGTAACCATACTAGTTTCCTAAAAATGAATAGAAAAAAGAGGTATTTATAACCTATTGTTAAACCCTACCTATTTAGTAAAGACGTCATTGATTCAGACAGGTTTAATGCACTTTAATGTACATTCATATATCTATTGATTCACCAAATCGAGTGATTATTGGCATCTGATTCATTTTGATCAGAAAATGCGACGAGATTCAATTTTATTGATATACAGATATCGTTACAATTATTCAGCCGAGAAAATGAGTTGGATGAATAGTGTATAATTATAGGTTCGATAATCGTCTACCGACAGCTCGCCCGTAGCCAGACATGATGCGAACTGATCGGCAGCATGGCGAGTGTCGATAGAATACAACTTTCCCAACGAGTAGAACTATACTAATCCTCCAGTTTTGAGCCGAAATGGGCCGATTTCTTGATTTTGAGCTCGTTTCCCGTCCTTTTCATCATTCTGTTGCGCAACCGGCCCTGTTCCGAGACCTGAGGGTCTGCGATTCTTGGGCTGCAGGGCTATTTTCAGCCCGTTTTTCGATAGTTTCTCGTTCCAATCGGTACGGAATTCAGGAGTCTGGGGAACCGTTCGGATTGTGTATAGTTTCATTAATCAAATCTAAATAGAACTATACAATATAGGTAGATCATGGCAGTCCCGGACGGAGTCAGGAGCGTGAAGAGGCCCTCGAACACAGTAG
>CAVICI010000012.1:0-42743 GCA_963640995.1 Dialister hominis
CCTTGAGATATCCGGACATGGCCATCAGGCTGTAGAGGGGCTTTCCGGACCTCTTGATGGCTTCATACGGGAACGTGGCCATGAGATTGGATCTGATCGAGCCGCCGGTCGCCAAGCTCATGATGTCCGCGTATGTGTCTGCAGAGATGCTCTTGAGCATATCCTTGATCAGGACGTCTTTGCCGCTGTCGACCCAGTACGAACCCAATTGGCAATCCTCCGATACGAAGTTCATGATGCTGAACGGATTGTACACTTCGGCATCTCCGAAGCGGTACCCACCGTACCACTTCTTCGCGAGATCGAACTTGTCGGAGCATCCGTAGTAGTCGAGGATCCTCTTGACCTCTGCTTCCGTGAACCCGAACTTCTCGTCGGAATCCACGGAGAACACGTTGTTGACGGTGACATTGTTGAGGCTTGAGGAGAAGCTCTCCTTGGCGATCTGCATGATGCCGGTCACGAAGGCCATCTCGAGGTTAGGGTTGCTCTTCAGGGCCTGTCCCAGGAAGCCACGGAGGAATCTCACAATCGAACGGTGCGATTCTTTTCCGAAAGAATCGTTGACAGCGCAATCGTACTCATCGATGAGGATGACAGCATTCTTGCCGCTGTGCTTCTTCAAAGCTCCCGACAGCAGGAAGAGGGACTCCTTGAGGCTTCCTTCAGGCATATCGCGGTCGTCCAGCATGGAGAACAGGTCGCGTACGGGCTTTCTGAGATCGTCGGACTCGAGGAGATAGCGGTGCGGTTCGAAAGCACCGGCGACAGCGGATATCATCCCCTTGATGAACCTCTCGTATGTGTCCTTCTTTGAGGGCCTCAGATCCAGATGGATCACCGGAAATGCGTTCTTGAACTTCTCGTATTCCGGATACTTGGAGATCTCCAGGCCGTCGAACCATGTGTTCCCTTTGTACTTCTCGTTGAAGAAGGCATCCAACATGGACAGGTTGGTGGTCTTCCCGAACCTGCGAGGGCGCGTGAACAGATAGACTCCGCTGTCATCGGAGCTGAGGATGTCCTTGATCAGGAGCGTCTTGTCCACATAGTACGCGTCGTCCTCGCGCATTCGAGCGAACGGTATCCCTCCGAGGCTTATCTGCTTCATATCTTCTGACAACTCGTCGCAGGTTGGCAATCCCTTGTCCGTCACGGAGAACCGCCTCCGATCAGGGCTGTCTGGGTTTCGCTGAGCGCATATGCCCGTGCGGGCGACGGTCTCTCGGTACCTATCGGCAACATGCTTCCATTGATTTCCCGCCCCTTCTTAATGGTTCGCCGGTTTCGACCTTCTCTGTATAACTACAGCCGTCGGGTCGCATCGGAGGGAGCATCTGCGTGGCTGTCCAAGGGCATTACGTCCAGGATGGCAGGGGCGGAAGCTCCTCATCGTCCTTCTCGACCAGGAACGGAGTCATGTAGATCGGGATGTACGCGATCCCATCCGCTATCCTGAGGTCGCGCGGATGGATGACAACGGGGTCCTTGACGATCTTCCTGTACTTCGCGATGAACTCGTCGAGCGATGCATGGGGCGTGGAATTGGCCGACTTCACTTCGATGGGGATGACCTTCTTGCCGTCTGCAAGGACGAAATCTATCTCGTACAGGTGGCGGTCATCGCCCTTCTTGTAGAACTCGTGGAAATGCAGCTCCGCCCCCGCGGCCACCAGCATCTGGGCCACGGCGTTCTCGAAGATCATCCCTTCGTTCATCGACAGCTTCCCTTTGAGGAAGGCCATGTACGCGTCCCTCTTCTTGAGATCCCCTCTGTCGAACGCCAGGGTCAGCAGCAGGCCCGTGTCCAAGAGGTAGCATTTGAACTTCTTCTCGTCAAGGCATATGTTCATGGCGGGGTTCGGATCGGATGTCTCGATGCATCTGTTGCATATCTTCGCGGATGTCAGCCAGTACAAGCTGGTCTCGTAATCTGAAGTGGATGTGCCTTGTTTGATTATACTTGGGGAGAACACCTTCTTGTGCCTGGACAGCATGCTTGGCGTCTTTTCGAACATCTCGGCGGCATGTATGCCGTTTCCACGTTCGATTTTGAGCATATCTTCTCTGTAGAGGTCTATGATGGCCCTTTTGGAAGTTTCTACCTGATCCATGTCTCTTGTTTCGAGATATGTTGATACGGCTTGCGGCATCCCACCTACGAGCAGATATGTCCTGAATTTCTCCATTGCTGTGTTGTGGAGTAGTCTTCCAACGGGTTCATGCTTAGTGAATGCTTCACGGAGCATCTGAATCGTCACAACATCTCCGCAAGCATCGAGAAACTCTTCGAAGTCCATTGGATACATCTGTATCTTCATCTCTTCTGAAGGTATCTGGATGTTTTTGACGTTTTGTTTTATGGAAATGAGTGAACCTGTTTCTATGAAACAGTAATTTGTGTCTTTAACCAGGTATTTGATCAACTCTCTTGCAGGCGGGTATTTCTGAACTTCGTCGAACACGACAAGACTGTCATTGCCGTGGAGTTGAACATCGTATATTTGCTGCAGGTACATGAATAACTTAGGGATATCAGATCTATACTTCTGGAAGGCTTCAATCGTGCCTTCCAGAGGATTGTTGAAATCGATTATTAAGCTGGTTTTGAATTCGTTTTCGGCAAATTTTTTGATTATGGTGCTTTTCCCGACTCTACGAGCGCCCTCAATTATCAAGGCGTAATCTCCACTATATTTTAGTTTCCAATCAAGCAGTTTAGCGTATATGTGACGTCTGAAGATTCTGCCTTCCATGGGCTTATGATGTTTCGAGGGTTTATAAATGAATGTATCGATTCCAATTTCCCGTAGAGTTGAAACCCTACGAACCACCCATTTCCCGTAGAGTTGAAACCCTACGAACCACCCATTTCCCGCGAAGTCAAGCAGTCTGCGGCATCCGTCCGCCGTCGCCGGCTCGAATGAGAGAAGCATCTGGCCGTGCCGGAGAACATCCCGGCACGGCCATCTGAGCAAAAGGTTTGGGCGCGGGGCGGAGCCCCGTGCCGGTTCCGCCCTCACGAGGAGCGTATCTTTATGGACTGCTCCACGGGGATGACGAAGATCCTCCCGTCTCCGGGGTTCCCGGTCTCGGAGAACTTCTTGATGGTGGCGATTACGTCGTCCACCTTCTCGTCCTCCACCACGGACTCGATCTTCACCTTCTCTATCTCGTCGACGATGAACTCGCCGACCCTGTTCGTGAACTTCAGGCCCATCTGCTCCCCGCGCCCGGTGACGTGGGTTATGGTCAGCCCGTTCACGCCCATGTCCCTGAGCCCGTCCTTGACGCACTGCAGCCTCTCGGGCCTTATCACAGCCATTACCATCTTCATCTCATTCACCTCACATCAGGTAAGCAGGTTCTCCGTGCTCCACTATGTCCTGTCCGATGAGCTCCTCCTCTGCGGAAACGCGCACATCCTTCATGAGCTTCCCTATCACCCAGATGATGACGTAGGATGCTGCGAAGCAGAACACCAGGGTGAAGACCACCGCGACGATCTGCCCGACGAACAGATGCCAGTCTCCAGAGTAGACGAGCCCTCCGCATGCCTCTGTCGACAGGAGCCCTGTGGCCAGAGCTCCCCAGATCCCGCCGATCCCGTGGACGCCCATGACATCCAGGGCATCGTCGAGCCCGGACTTCTTCCTCATGAATATGACGCCGAAGTAGCACACGATGCCGCCTACGGCTCCGATGACGATCGCATCGACGGGGGTGACCGATCCGGCGGCGGGGGTGATGGCGACCAGCCCTGCGATGGCCCCGGCTATGAGCCCGAGGACCCCGACGCGGCCCACGTGCAGGTACTGGGTGACGGCCCATGTGGCCATGGCGCAGACCGCGGAGATCTGGGAGACCATGATCGCGTTGATCGCCACATCATCGGCTGCCAGCCCGGACCCTCCGTTGAACCCGAACCAGCCGAACCATAGCAGGAAGCATCCGATGAACGCCATCGGGATGCTGTGGGACCTGGTGGAGATCCTGCTGCTCCTCTTGCCGAGATATGCTGCCAGCGCAAGGCCGGTGGCACCGGCGCAGATGTGGACGACTGTCCCTCCTGCGAAGTCGATGGTCTTCAGGTCGAACGGGAGGTTCGCGAGGAATCCTCCTCCCCAGACCATGTGGGCCATCGGCGCGTAGACGACGATGGACCAGACCGCCAGGAACCATGTGATGGCGGTGTACTTGATCCTCTCGGCGCATGCTCCCAGCACGATACCGGCGGTGATCAGGGCGAACATCCCCTGGAAGATCGCGAACTCCATGTCGGGGACGAAGTCGTTGTTGGTGATGTCTACGGCCGATACTCCGTGCAGCAGGAAGTTGTCAAGCCCTCCGATGAACGCGTTCCCGCTGGAGAACGCAAGGGAGAAGCCGACTGCGAACCAGGAGATCCCCATGACGGCCATGGCTATGAGGGTCTGGGCGATGATCGATGTCATGCTCTGCTTCCTGAGCATCCCTCCGTAGAACAGGGCGACTCCCGGGGTCATGATGAAGACCAGGATGGAGCAGATCGCGACCCATGAGACGTTCGCATAGTCTGCGGGGTCGTCACCCAGCGTCTTGGCCGACACGGAATCCCCGGCGAGGGTCAGGACGACTGCCGCTATGGCGAGCAGTGCGAACGATATTCCGACAATTCTCTTGAAGTTCATGATATTCCTCGACATTTGTCTAATGAAACTTGTTGATTCTGAGCATATCGAGGAAATATATAATTGTATATGCTCAAAATGGGCAATTATATCCATTTGAATCAGTAAAATGCAGTTCATTAGACAAATGTACAGTCGAAAGGGTGAATACCGACGGATATCGAAAAGGAACGTTGAAGCTTCCGGGGCATCTGTCATGCATCTCTGTCATCTGCGCACTCCCGGCCGGAACCGCGACCGAAAGCACATTCGGTTTCAAGGCAGCATCATGTCTGTCTGCATCCAAAGAAGGCGATGCTTTGAGGATCATCCGGAAGACAGAGAGGGATTGTTCAGGCTAAGACGCAAGCATTTCTCTTCCTCACGGGACTCCGAAACCGGTGCTTGCCTTTTCAGGGGATTGCGTCGGGAACCATTATCACTCTGCGGGGGATATCATGTTCTATGAAGCAGATAAGCCTCGGAGGACTGTCGTTCGCAGAGATTCGCGAGGGAGACATGTATTACGTCGACAAGACGCTCCTGATCAAGGACATCCTTGGCGGAGACCCCAGAGGTGTCTATCTGTTCGCCCGTCCCCGGAGGTTCGGGAAGACCCTGAACATCTCCATGCTGGACGCATTCTTCAATGTAGAATATAAGGGGAACACATGGTTCGACGGGCTGGCGATTTCGGATTATCCGGAATTCGAGAAGTATAAGAACGCCTTCCCGGTGATCCGCCTGAACCTCAGCGGAACCAAGATGGATACTTACGAATCACACATCGGGAAGATGCGCGAAGCCGTGAAGGATGCGTACGATTCCCACAAGTATCTTTTGAAAGACGAGAACCTGGATGCTGTCGTCAGGAGCAATTTCGAGTCTCTCGACAGGATGGACATCTCTGAGGGATTGCTATCCTCGTCCATCAAGAACCTTTCTAAGGCCATTGCGAACGCCACGGGCGTCAAGCCGATCATCCTCATCGACGAGTACGATGCGGCCGCGACGTATTCCTACGGAAAAGAATGCCACGAGAAGGTCCTCAAGTTCTTGAGGGACCTCCTGGAAGCGTCTTTGAAGACCAACGAGCACAGGCAGATGGCCTACATGACGGGAGTCATGCAGATTGCCAAGCAGAGCATCTTCTCCGGCCTGAACAACGTCACGGTCAACAACATCTTCTCCGAAGAATCCGACGAGAGGTTCGGGTTCACGGCCGACGAGGTCAAGGCCGTCCTGGAATACTACGGAAAGCCGGAGAAGTACAGGGAAGCCAAGAAGTGGTACGACGGATACCGCTTCGGGAACGCCGAAGTATACAATCCGTACAGCATCATGAACTACGTCTCGAAGGGCTTCAAGCCGGACAATTACTGGATAGATTCGGGTAGCAACGTTCTGATCAGGCGGCTCCTGGACAGCATAGGGGAGGACACGTATGCGGACGCCATCGAGCTGATCGCCGGAGGGACTGTCGAAACCGCACTGGACAGCAAGATCGCTTACGGGAGCCTGGACGCATCCGGCAAGACGCTTTACAGCCTGATGGCGATATCCGGGTACCTCAAAGCCGTGCCGAGCCGGAAGAAGGGCTTGTTCAAGGTGTCCATGCCCAACGAAGAGGTCAGGGATGCGGCGGACAGGCTGATCCGCGAGGTGTATCCGATATCGGACTCGGATTTCAACGGCTTCAATCGCGCCGTTCTCGACGGAGATGCGGACAAGATGACCGAAGTCCTCCAGAAGGTCATGCTCCAGTCCAGCTACATGAGCCTCGCCGAGAGCACCTATCAAGCGGTCATGATGACGATCATGCACGGCCTGTCAAAGCACTACGACGTGAGGACAGAGTCCGAGGAAGGATGCGGGAGAGTGGACATAATACTCAAGAGCCGGTCCAGGAACAGGAAGAACCTGATCTTCGAGCTCAAAGTGGCTGCCTCGGAGGAGAAGCTGGACTCGGAAGTCGAAGATGCCATCAGGCAGATCCACAAGAAGAGGTACTATCTCGGCATGCCCGGAGAGGTCGTGCTCGTCGGTCTGGCGTTCTGGGTGAAGGTCCCCAAGGGGAGGATCGAGGTCATCGACAACGGCCCCGACGGGACTGCCATGCTCGGACAGCAGTATCGAGGGTTAGCCGCGTTCGGCATTCCGGCCGCGATGCCCGAATGCTTATCAGAATGCAAGAGATATGATGCATCATGAAACAGATAGATCTCGGAGGAATGTCGTTCATGCAACTCCGCGAGAACGATATGTTCTACATCGATAAGACGCTCCTGATCAAGGACATATTGAAGGACAACAGTTTCGGAGTCTATCTGTTTGCCCGTCCCCGGAGGTTCGGGAAGACCCTGAACATCTCCATGCTGGATGCGTTCTTCAATGCAGAATACAAAGGGAACACATGGTTCGACGGGCTGGCGATTTCGGATTATCCGGAGTTCGAGAAGTATAGGAACGCCTTCCCGGTGATCCGCCTGAACCTCAGCGGCACGAAAGCTGATACTTTCGAAGAGCACTTGGACAAGATGCGCCTCGCCGTGAAGAATGCATACAA
Source organism: Dialister hominis (assembly GCA_963640995.1). Classification (GTDB taxonomy): domain Archaea; phylum Thermoplasmatota; class Thermoplasmata; order Methanomassiliicoccales; family Methanomethylophilaceae; genus Methanoprimaticola. The sequence continues at coordinate 7,216 of CAVICI010000012.1, forward strand.
GTCTCACAGATATCTTCTGGAGCGCGAGGATCTGGATGCCACGGTTCGGATGATATTCGAATCCCTCGACAGGATGGATACACGCGAGGCGCTTCTGTCCTCCTCGATACAGGAGCTGTCCGGAGCCATTGCAGATGCCACAGGTACCAATCCGATAATCCTCATCGACGAGTACGATGCGGCCGCGACGTATTCCTACGGAAAAGAATGCCACGAGAAGGTCCTCAAGTTCTTGAGGGACCTCCTGGAAGCGTCTTTGAAGACCAACGAGCACAGGCAGATGGCCTACATGACGGGAGTCATGCAGATTGCCAAGCAGAGCATCTTCTCCGGCCTGAACAACGTCACGGTCAACAACATCTTCTCCGAAGAATCCGACGAGAGGTTCGGGTTCACGGCCGACGAGGTCAAGGCCGTCCTGGAATACTACGGAAAGCCGGAGAAGTACAGGGAAGCCAAGAAGTGGTACGACGGATACCGCTTCGGGAACGCCGAAGTATACAATCCGTACAGCATCATGAACTACGTCTCGAAGGGCTTCAAGCCGGACAATTACTGGATAGATTCGGGTAGCAACGTTCTGATCAGGCGGCTCCTGGACAGCATAGGGGAGGACACGTATGCGGACGCCATCGAGCTGATCGCCGGAGGGACTGTCGAAACCGCACTGGACAGCAAGATCGCTTACGGGAGCCTGGACGCATCCGGCAAGACGCTTTACAGCCTGATGGCGATATCCGGGTACCTCAAAGCCGTGCCGAGCCGGAAGAAGGGCTTGTTCAAGGTGTCCATGCCCAACGAAGAGGTCAGGGATGCGGCGGACAGGCTGATCCGCGAGGTGTATCCGATATCGGACTCGGATTTCAACGGCTTCAATCGCGCCGTTCTCGACGGAGATGCGGACAAGATGACCGAAGTCCTCCAGAAGGTCATGCTCCAGTCCAGCTACATGAGCCTCGCCGAGAGCACCTATCAAGCGGTCATGATGACGATCATGCACGGCCTGTCAAAGCACTACGACGTGAGGACAGAGTCCGAGGAAGGATGCGGGAGAGTGGACATAATACTCAAGAGCCGGTCCAGGAACAGGAAGAACCTGATCTTCGAGCTCAAAGTGGCTGCCTCGGAGGAGAAGCTGGACTCGGAAGTCGAAGATGCCATCAGGCAGATCCACAAGAAGAGGTACTATCTCGGCATGCCCGGAGAGGTCGTGCTCGTCGGTCTGGCGTTCTGGGTGAAGGTCCCCAAGGGGAGGATCGAGGTCATCGACAACGGCCCCGGCGGGACAGCCATGCTCGGACAGCCATATCGATGGCTATCCAGTCTATCCCGTCCGTCGCAGCCTTGCGATCATGAGAAAACGGCCGACGGGCGCGATTCGTAGATAACGGATACGGAAAGGCGGACGGGGGAGACCCCCGCCCGGTTCAGAGAAGGGATTTGGCCTCTTCGGGCGTCATGTCGAGGGCCTTGAGCATGTACTCCAGGGCCTTCTTGCCGTACGGGGCGCGGGCCTTGGGGTCCTCCATGATCTCGCTGTATGTGGCCATGACGTTGTTGTAGTACTCGATGGCGAACTCGGAGTACAGGGAAGCGGACATGGACTCGTCCATCTCTGCCGCCTCGCAATAGGCCTTCTCGGCCTCGTCGTATTTGTTGACGGAGATGCAGAAGAGCCCGTAGGACTGATAGTAGTCCACGCGCTCGCCGTCCAGCTCGATCGCCTTCTTGTAGGCGTCCATGATATCCTGGGTGTCGACCTTCGCACCGAACATGCCCGACGCGTAGTTCCCGCACTCGGCCTTGTAGTACCAAACGTCTGCGTTGTCCGGGAACTCCGTCGCGAGCTTCTTGAATGCGGTGTATGCTTTCTTGAAGTCTCCCTCATCCATCGCCTTAATCGCGCTGGCGATCTTCTTCTCGGGGGTAGCCTCTGCCATGGTATGGTGAGTTCCACGGACCTTATAAATAGGCTTTGGAACGGCCGTCGGAGGCGGGGCGGGGTCATCTGTCCAGCAGCCAGTCTTCCAGGTTGACCACTCTGATGCCGTCCACGTCTCTCATCGGGAACCTGTCGTATGTGATCACGGTCTTGGGATAGTTGTCGCCTATAGCCTTGAGCGGGCGAAGCTCCCTCTCCCTTGCGGCCGGATCCGTCATGCTCAGGGCCACCTGGAAGTACGACGGCGATCCCGTCGGGTCCGCGACGAAGTCCACCTCGTATTGCCCGACGCTGCAGACCGCTGCTTCCCCGAAGCGGTATCTCAGTTCGTTGTAGACCACGTTCTCCATGACGCCGTCCAGATCCTCCGGGCGGAAAGGGATCCTGCAGTGGCGGATGCCCAGGTCGGCGACGAAGAACTTGTCGGCAGTCCTGAGGTACTCTTTCGCCTTGAGGTCGATCCTCTTCGCCCTGGAGAACAGGAGGGCCTCCTCGAGGAAGCCGATGTACTGGTCCAGGGTCGGGGCCTGAGTCTTCATGCCCTTGCTGGTCATGTAGTTCGCTGCGCCCCTCACGGACGTGCGGTCGCCGATGTTCTTCATGAGGTACGTGCACAGATGGCCGATCGTCGCGTTTCCGCGGATCTCGTGCCTCCCGGCGACATCTTTGTTGAACACAGTGTTGTAGATCCCGTCCAGGATGTCATTTGCCTGAGCCGGCATCCTGTCCATCGCCAGGGACACGGCGGGGAACCCGCCGTAGCGGATGTAGTCCTCCAGCAGCCTGGCGGTGTCATCGCCTTCTCTGAAATCGATGTATTCGGAGAACACGAGGGGCTGTATGCGGATCTCCAGGCACCTGCCCGAGAGCTTCGTGGACAGCTCCGTCGAGAGCATGCCGGAGTTGGAGCCGGTTATGCAGACGTCAGCTCCGCGGACATGGAACGTGGACACGGCCCGTTCCCATTCCGGTATGTTCTGTACCTCGTCCAGGAAGATGAAGGCCCCGTCCAGGTCGCCTACCTTGGACTCTGCGGAGCCGATGAGGTCCTCGAACGTCCTGATGCCGGAGCTCTCGTCGTCCAGGTTGACCGAGAACATCCTGCCTTCCGGGACCCCGGACGATGCGAGCTCATCGATGTACATCTTCATGAGGGTGGATTTACCGCACCTGCGGATCCCTGTCAGGACCTTTATGAAATCGGAGCCGCGCGCTTCGCGGATCCGCGACATATAGTGCTCTCTCGGGATGTACGCCGTGTTCGACATGATATGTTATATTGTATCAATGTACTTTAAAACTACCTTATCCTATGTTGCAACGTATCATTTTCTGATACTATATGAATTTTGATATGTTACAGTACATCAAATTTGGTGAGAAATGCCACAGGAGTTCATTCTTGTCCGGTCGCAATGCTCCCGAGGACGATGCAGTTCCTGCTTTCGGAATCTGAAGGCGACCGACAGGAATATCCGCCATCAGCAAGATTCTCGACGCATGGCATCCGCAGACGACGTCCTGAGCGCTCCGCGCTTCTCCAAGTACACTATCCTCAAAGGACAGGTGCCCGCCCGCGACAAAGAGGCGGAGATCAAGTGCAGGAAGCTCTGCGAGACCAACGAGTGCGGGGATTACGGGGCCACATGGGCATGCCCTCCGGCCTTCACCGATGATCTGGACTCTATGTCGGAGAGGTTCTCCCGCACTGTCGTCATGAAGCGCACGTTCTTCCTCTGCCCGACCGACAAGGAGGCTGTAGCCTCTGCCACAGGAGAGATGCAGGAGGACGTCCGCGCAGCCGTGGAGGCGGTCAGGTCCGCGGGCGCCGACTGCATGGGATTCGCTGACGGCAGGTGCAGGTACTGCGGGATATGCTCCTATCCGGAGCCCTGCAGGTTCCCGGAAGCCCTCGTCCCGTCCATATCGGCACTGGGTCTGAGCATGGGCGACTACCTTCCCACGGTAGGGGAGGAGCTGGGGTTCTCCAAGGACAAGGTCACTTTCTACGGCCTCCTGTTCATCAGGGACTGAACGCCCCGGGATCGCATGCATGCTTCCGGCCGGGGGGCCATATAGAATCTATTATAGCAGACGTCAAAGATTAGTCTGTAGAAGGTCTGCCAATGGACAGAGAAACCGTATCGAAGGTCGCGCGCACAGCGCACATCAAGCTCACTGAGGAGGAGCTCGACAGGTACAGCAAAGATCTCAGCGAGATCCTGACCTACTTCGAGCTCTTGGACGAGGCTCCGGGCTGCGAGTCCTACGGGCTGAATCCGATCGAGGTCGCGGACGTCCTCCGGGACGACGAGCCCAAGATGGAGCTGGATGCGGACGTCCTGCTGAAGGGCATGGACACCTACGAGAGGTACGTCAGGGGGCCCAGGCTGTCATGAGCATGAAGTCCACGCTGGAATCCCTGGAGAAGGTCAACTCCAAGTACCTGATGTTCCACGCCAGGACCTCGGACACGGATCCCGGCGACGCCAAGTTCCTGTTCTCCGCCAAGGACAACCTCACGTCCAAGGACATGGAGACATGCTCCGGGTCCAGGATCCTGGAGGGATACTTCCCCGCCTTCGACGCCACCTCCATCGACAGGATGCGCAGGGCCGGAGGCAAGCTGATCGGCAAGACCAACATGGACGAGTTCGGGTTCGGGACCTTCTCCGTCAACTCGGGCCTTGAGGTCCCCCGGAACCCCTACGACCTCGAAAGGGCATGCGGAGGGTCCTCCGGAGGCTCTGCATGCGCCGCGGCGGTGCTCGAGGACCACGTGTCCCTCGGAGTGTCCACCGGCGGGTCGATATGCTGCCCTGCCAGCTTCTGCGGGGTCTACGGGATAGCGCCCACATACGGCCGCGTGTCCAGGCACGGGCTCATCGACTTCGGGAACTCGCTGGACAAGATCGGGGTCATCTCCGCCAAGGCCGGGGACCTCAGGAAATACATAAAGATCATCGCCGGCAGGGACGAGAAGGACCCGACCTCATGCGTCCAGCCGGAGCTCAGGGACGAGAAGGTCAGGATGAAGTCCGTGGCCGTCCCGAAGGACGGGCTCGAGGGGCTGTCCAAAGACGTGGAGGCTGCTTTCAGGAGCTCCCTTGAGGAGCTGAAGTCCATGGGCATCGACGTCGAGGAGGTGGATATGCCCTCTCTGAAGTACGCCATGCCCGCATACTACGTTCTGGCGACATCCGAGGCGTCCACCAACCTCGCAAGGTACGTGGGCATGAGGTACGGCCGCCAGGGAGGCGACCTCTCGCTGAAGTTCGACGACTACTTCTCGTCGATCCGCTCAGAGTACTTCGGGGACGAGGCCAAGAGGAGGATCCTCCTGGGAACGTTCACCAGGATGGTCGGGTACAGGGACAGGTACTACTCCAAGGCAAGGGAGGTCAGGCAGGTCATCATCCAGGACTACAAGCGCGTCCTTGCCGACCATGATGCCGTCCTGGCGCCGACGATGCCCTTTGCGGCTCCGCGCTTCGACGAGATATCCAAGATGTCCGCTCTGGACTCCTACAAGGCAGATTACCTCACGATTCCGGCCAACATCGCCGGCACCCCCCACATGTCCGTCCCCTGCGGCTACAGCGCCGAGGGCATGCCGATAGGGATGCAGTTCGTCACCGACCATTGGAACGAGAGCCTGCTGTTCACGATGGCGGAGGAATGGGAGAAGAGGTTCGACATCAGGAAGCCGGAGGTGTCCGCATGAAGATAGGGCTGGAGATCCACGTGCAGCTTCCGACCAAGTCGAAGATGTTCTGCTCCTGCCCCACCACAGAGGCTCCCGGGCCGAACACGCACGTGTGCCCCACATGCCTCGGGATGCCCGGGTCCAGGCCCGTCCTCAACAGGAAGGTCCTGGAGTACGGCATCATGCTGGCCAAGATGCTGGGATGCAAGGTCGCCGACACCACCTGGTTCTCCAGGAAGACCTATTTCTATCCGGACATGTCGAAGAGCGTCCAGATCACGCAGTACGACAATCCCATCGGGGAGGGAGGCGTGTACTATCTGGGCGACAAGCCCATCAGGATCACCAGGATCCATGTGGAAGAGGATCCCGGGAAGACCAAGAGGGTCGGGGACCTGTCCTCTCTCGTCGATTACAACCGCTCCGGGATACCCCTGGCGGAGATAGTTACCGAGCCCGACATCAAGACCCCTGCGGAAGCGAGGGAGTTCCTCGGACAGCTGATCTCCGACATCAGGCACGTCATAGACTTGCCCGGAGACGGGGAGAGGAGCATCCGCTGCGACTGCAACATCTCGGTCGGAGTCGAGAGGGTGGAGGTCAAGAACGTCACCGGCCTGAAGAACGTGGAGAAGGCGCTGACCTTCGAGGTCGTCAGGCAGACGAAGATCCTCAGGGCAGGGGGGAAGATCGACAGGGAGACCAGGCGCTACGACGAGGAGCGCGGAGTGACCATCTCAGTCAGGAAGAAGGAGTTCGAGGCCGATTACGGGTACATCGACGAGCCCGACCTGGGGATATTCCACATCAAGGATATGGCCGACGCCATCGCCATCAGGGAGAGCCCTCAGAAGATGGCCGTCAGGATGTCCAAGCAGTACGGCATCGATCAGAAGATGGCCAAGCAGCTCATCGCCACGTCCTTCGACCTGGCGGAGATCTTCGAGACCGTCGCCGGAGCATGCGGCACCCAGAACGCGGTCAAGTGGGTCGCGGGCCCCGTCAGCGCAAACTGGAAGGCCCTGGAAGCCTCCGGAGCGGACCCGAAGGGAGTGATCCCCCTGATAAAGGAGTTCTCCGAAGGGAAGATGACCGACACCGAGTGCGGCATCCAGATCAAGTGCCTCATGACCGGCGAGGACGCGGAGTCCGTGAAAGGCGCCGCAGGCGACCTGGACAAGATCATCGACGGGTTCATCGACCAGAGCCCCGGAGTCGTCGCGGACTACCGGAAGAACGACAAGGCCGCCAACAAGATCATCGGGCAGGTGATGAAGGCCACTGCGGGAGCCTACTCGTCTGCGGATGTCGTGGCAGCCGTCAAGAGGCTCATCGAGGCCAGGCTCTGATGAAAAGGATTCCCGGCGGGATGTTCTGTCATCCCGCCGGGCAAACGCGTTCACTCTTTCTTCTTGCTCTTCATGACTTTGGATCCCATGATCATGGATTCCGCCCCCGATAGATCCATGCCGGTCGCGTTCCCGATGGCCGGCACGATGTCGCTGAAAGCGCAATCCAAGGCACCGTATATAACGTTTAGGTTTCCCTAAACACTGATCCCGCAAGGGCATCCCGATCGAGAGAGGCGATGTCAGGAGGGAAAAGCCCGGGGCAGGGCCCCGGAAAGGCGAGGAGGCTCCCTCGCGTTCATTCTTCGGACTGGTCTTCGATGTCGGAGAAGTCGATGTCCCCTGCGAGGGAGATGATCTGGAGCTCCTCCAGCTTGGAATCGTCGACCTTCTCGGGGGAGCCGTCCAGGAGGGACACGGCCCTCTTGTTCTTGGGGAAGGCGATGACCTCTCTGATGGTCTCTTTCCCGAGCAGGATGGCGCAGAGCCTGTCGACTCCGACCGCGATCCCTCCGTGGGGAGGCGCGCCGTAGCTCAGGGCGTCGACGAAGAACCCGAAGTTCTCCTCGATCCTCTCATCGTCCAGGCCGAGCTTGTGGAACACCGCCCTCTGGAGGTCTGCGTTGTGGATACGGAGCGATCCGGACCCCAGCTCGTTGCCGTTCAGGCACAGGTCGAAGCACGCGCCCCCGACGTAGTCGTCGTCCAGGTCGTTCTGGGGCAGGACGAACGGGTGGTGGAACGCGTCGTACTTGCCGGACACGGGGTCGATCTCGAACATGGGGCATTCGTCCATCCAGAAGAACTGGAAGACATCTTCCGGGACAAGGCCCAGGTCCTCTGCGATCTTCTTCCTGAGGAACCCTCCCCCCTCGTAGGTGGCCTTCCAGGGGCCTGCGATGATGAACAGGAGGTCGCCCTCCTCTGCGTTCATCGTCGTCTTGATGTCATCGAGGATCTCTGGCGTGAAGTACTTCACGATGTTGCTCTCCAGCTTCCCGTCGGTGCACCTCATCCAGGTGAGCCCTCCGAGCCCGACCTTCTTGGCGTAGGCGATGTACCTGTCCACATCGTTCCTCCCGATCTTGGGCCCGGCGATGTCCGCCTTGAGGTTCATTCCGGCGACGATGCCGCCTTCAGAGAGGATGTTCTGGAAGATCTTGTACGGTGCGTCCTTGACGACGTCGGTCAGCTTGGTGAACTCCAGGCCGTACCTCATGTCGGGCTTGTCGGACCCGAACCTCTCCATGGCGTCGCGGTAGGCGATGTGGGGGAACGGCGCCTTCAGCTCTGTGCCGTAGAGGCCCTTCCAGATGTGGCACATCATGCCCTCCATCAGGTCCTGGATGTCCTTCATGTCCACGAAGGACATCTCCAGGTCCAGCTGGGTGAACTCGGGCTGCCTGTCCTTCCTGGAGTCCTCGTCGCGGAAGCATCTGGCGACCTGGTAGTAGCGGTCCATGCTGGCGACCATGAGCATCTGCTTGAACAGCTGGGGGCTCTGGGGCAGGGCGTAGAACGTTCCGGGGTGGACCCTGGACGGGACGATGTAGTCCCTGGCGCCCTCCGGGGTGGACCTTCCGAGCATGGGGGTCTCGATCTCAAGGAACCCGTTCTGCTCCAGGTACTGCCTGGCCAGGTGGACGAGCCTGCTCCTGAAGACCATGGCCTGGGCCATCTCGGTCCTTCTGAGGTCCAGGTACCTGTACTTCATCCTGATGTCCTCGTCGGGGAGCACGCCTTCTTTCTGGTCGCCCAGCTCGAAGGGGGGCACGGCGGACCTGTTCAGGAGCTCCGCGTCGGTGATGAGCACCTCTATCTCGCCGGTGGGGTTCCTGGCGTCCGCGGTCCCCTCGACCCTCTTCCTGACGATCCCGTCGATCGACACACAGGATTCCCTGGAGAATGTCTTCATGACGGCGTCCAGATGCGCGGAGTCGGCTCCGGCGGGGAGGTCCTCGGGATCGAATACGACCTGTGTGATGCCGTACCTGTCTGCAAGGTCGATGAAGGCGACCCCGCCGTGGTCCCTGGAGAACCTGACCCATCCCTGGAGGCATACTTCTTTCCCGAGGTCGGAGGACCTCAGCTCGCCGCAGGTGTTTGTTCTTCTCATGGAACGTTCCTCTCAATGCGGTTGCGATTAGGCATAGCCTATATAAGGGGTGCGCAGGCGCGCGTTTTGAAATAGGAGCGACTGCAATAGTGTGGCTGCGATGAGATGCGAGCTGATGCACAAGGACGTGGTCGCGGCGGTTGTGACTCTGGCAGACCGTGACGGCGGCATGTACAGGGTCAATGCCGTCAAGGACAAGGACCATATGCCGTTCGGGACAGTAGTCGATGGCAATCTGCACTCCGACAACCTGTTCGACTGGTGGTCTGCGCGTTCGATCCCCGCATCCCGTAACGGACTGCGGAACCTGCTGGAATCGCTTGGCATAGGGTCGCCCACCGCGCTTTTGTCCAGATCCATGGGGCTCAGCCTGTCGGACCAGTACTGGATCAGGCCGGTCGGCTCCGATATCGAGTGGAAGGATGTGAACTTCTTCGACAACAGCTTCTCGGATGACGTAGGCGATCTGCTGTTCGGCCATACCGTCAGAGAGGGGCATATGGATCTGTCCTCACCGGACAACACTTCGGACGGGATCCTCAAGAAGCGGTGGAAGATCGTCGATGGGAAGCGCTGTCTCATAAAAAGCGGCGGGGCATCGAGACAAGAGCCTTACAACGAGGTCATCGCATCCGATCTCATGAGGCGCCAGAGGATAGCGCATACGGATTATTCCTTGGTGGAGATCGACGGTCTGGCCTGCAGCATATGCGAGGACTTTATCGGCAGGACCACAGAGCTCGTGCCCGCCAGCATGGTATCGTGCTCTATGAAGCGCGACAACCGCAGCTCTTCTTATGCGCATTACGTCTCATGCTGCGAGAATCTGGGCCTGGACATCGTTCCGGACTTGGACAGGATGCTGGCGGTGGACTATCTGATGCTCAACGGCGACCGTCATTTCGGCAATTTCGGGCTGATCCGCAACGCGGACACGCTGGAGTGGATCGGCACGGCGCCGATATACGATACGGGAACATCGTTGTCGTGCAACGTTCCGACATACGCGTTCGATGCGGAGCAGGAGTGCGAATCCAGGCCGTTCGCCAAGTCTTTCGACGACCAGCTGAAGCTGGTAACGGACACGAGCTGGTTCGATGCCCAGATGATGGAGGACACCATAGCCGCGGCGGAGGAGCTGCTTCGCGGCCAGGAGCCGATGGCTTACGGAAGGGATGAGATGATAGTCGATCTCCTCCGCAATCGCCTGCGGCGCTTCACCGAGGCGGCCGGGGCCCGCTGAGAGCGCTCACTTCTCGCCGAGTATGGGCGGGATGTAGCTGAACGGGTCCTTGTTGATCGCCAGGATGACGGACGTGCTGGTCTTGTGGACGTCGGGTATCTTGTTGATCTCCTTGACGACCTCGGAGAACTCCTCCCTGTCCAGGCAGGCGATCCATGCGACGCAGTCGCTGTCCCCGGTGACATCGAAGATCGAGACGACCTGGGGGATCTTTGCGATCTCGTCCTGCACGGTGATGACGTTGTCCGCGATGATGCTGACCAGGCCCATGTAGTCGAACCCGAGCTTCATGTAGTCGACGCTGGCCCTGTAGCCCTGGATCACGCCCTTGGACTCGAGGTTCTTGACCCTCTGGATGAGCGTGGTGGGGTGGACGTCCAGCTGCTTGGCCAATTGCCTGTAGGAGCCCTGGCTGGACCTGCACATGAGTTCGATTATACGTTTGTCCAGTTCATCGTAATCAGAAAGCGACATCTGTATCCCAATTCGCCCTTAAATGACCGATTATGTTTATTAAGGTTCTCCGACCTGGGGTGCTGCGATACGATGACCGACGAGATCTTCAGGCATGATGGTTACGGGTTCGAGTTCGAGGCCAATGTGGCATCCGTCGACGGAGAAGAGGTGATCCTGGACAGCACCGCCTTCTATCCCGGAGGCGGGGGGCAGGTCTGCGACACGGGGGAGATCCGCGGATGCAGGGTCACCGAGGCGTTCTACAACAAGGACGGGGACATCGTCCACCGCGTGCCCGGCAACGACCTGAAGGCCGGGGAGAGGGTCTGGTGCAGCGTGGACTGGGACAGGCGCTACGACCTGATGCAGGGCCACACCGGGGAGCACCTCCTGTTCTGCTCGCTGAAGAGGCAGTGCCCGGACCTGACGATCGCGAAGATCATGATCTCGCCCGAGAGCAAGTACGTCATCGTGAGCCATGACCTGGCCTGGGAGCAGATCAGGGCCGCCCAGAGGTTCGCCAACCAGGCCATCGTGGACAACCTGTCGGTCACCAAGAGCATAATGGACCGCGACGACCCTGACCTGGAGAAGGTCAGGATCAAGCTGGACAGGATCCCCGAGGGCGAGGAGATATCCGTCGTGGCGATCGGGGACATCGACCTGTCTGCGTGCAGCGGGGTCCATGTCATGGAAACGTCAGAATTGGAGATGATCTTCGTGGACAGGAAAGTGTCTGCGGGGAAGGACGGCGTGGCCATCCACTTCAAGGTCGGCCAGGCCGCCAAGGACGCGGCCGCGGAGCTGTCGTCCATCGCGCTGGAAGCGGCCGATGAGATCGGATGCAAGGCCGAGGACGCCCCGAAGGCGGTGGCCAACATGAAGGCGTCCTCCGAGCTGTCGTCCAGGCTGCTGAAGCAGGCCGCCAGGCAGCTGGCCGCTTCGATTAGGCCAGAGGATGTGAACGGCACGGAGGTCTATTCCGCCATCCTCCCGGGCACTGAGAGGTCTGTGCTCACGGATGCCGCGGAGGCGGTCAAGTCCAGGGGAGGCGTGGCGCTCATCGTCGGGATGACGGACACGCTCTCCGTGATAGCCGCATCGGGATGCCAGAAGGCCGACTGCAAGAAGCTGTTGGCAGAGGTCCTCCCCGCATTCGGCGGCCGCGGAGGCGGGAAGCCCGACTTCGCCCAGGGCGGAGTGCAGGACGTTTCCAAAGCGGAAGAGGTCCTGGACGCCATGAAGGCCTGGGCTTCGAAGACGCTTATATAAACGAGAAGGAGGATTGAGGGAACATGGCCGGAATGAGGATGAACGACCGCCAGATGAAGCAGGCGATGAAGAAGATGGGCATAAAGCAGAACATCGTCGACGGAGTCACCGAGGTCATCATCAGAACGAAGGACAAGGAGATCGTCGTCACCGATGCGGAGGTCATCTGCGTCGAGATGGGCGGCTCCAAGAGCTATCAGGTCTCAGGTGCAGAGCAGGAGCGCCCTCTGGGCTCCGGAGGACCGTCTGCCCCCGTCTTCCCGAGAGAGGACATCGAGCTCGTCATGTCCCAGACCGGGTGCGACGAGGCGAAGGCCCTGGAAGCGCTGGAGGCGGCTGAAGGCCAGCCTGCCGAAGCCATCCTGAAGATCATGGTCGGGTGATTCAGATGTGTCTGGCAGTTCCCGGGAAGATCGTGAGCATCGAAGGCGACATGGGCGAAGTGGACTTCGGGGGAGTGACCCGGAAGGCCAACCTCTCCATGGTCGATGCCAATGTCGGCGACTGGGCCGTAGTGCATGCCGGCTTTGCTATCCAGATCATGGACGAGGAGGATGCCCAGGAGACGATCCGTCTCTGGAACGAGGTCCTCGACAGCGACGTTGTCACCTTCGAGTGAAAACAATTGCAGGACGGGGGGATGCCCCCGCCGTGCTCATTTCTTCTTCTGAATCTTGCCGTCCTTCTTGAGACGGACCACATGCGTCCCCTGGCTGGCGGCGACGTTCTTGGCGTACTCCTCGGCTTCGGCCTTGGTCTTGAACTTCTTCAGGGCTTTCTGGGCGTTCGCTTTCTTGACCTGCCATCCGCCGTCCGGGTGGGGCGACACGAAGTACGCGCCGTTCTTGGGCTTCTCTGCCGCGGTCTCGGGGGCCTTCTCTTCAACGGGCTCCGCCGCCTTTGCAGGCTTCTCTTTCGCGGGCTCTTCCTTCTCTGCTGCTTTCTTTTTGAAGAATGCCATGTCAATCCCGTGTCAGAAATGGGCTTGGTCCGATATATCGGTATGGATGGTTGTACCATCCATAGAATCGGGCCAGGGGTTGCAGGCTGTGTGATAGAATTGCAATAATGCAACAAAATCATTAAATAAAAAACAGACATGCCATGCTTTGGTATGACGGCCATAGCGGCGGGGTCACACCCGGTCCCATTCCGAACCCGGCAGTAAAGTCCGCCCGCGTATCTGTCTGTACTGTATTGCGCAAGCGTACGGGAACTCAGACACGCTGTCAGCCACTTTTCCTATTCATCTCGTGGCCGAGAGGCCGTTGATTCCGCCCATAAGACACTTTTATAGTGGAACCATAATGCGCCAGCGATGATGTTGATCAAGCTTGGCGGGAGTGTCATCACGGACAAGTCCCAGTACAAGACATTCAACCGCGAGCAGGCTGTCAGGCTCTGCCAGGAGATCGCTCAATCCGGGCGCGGGACGGTCATCGTCCACGGCGCAGGCTCCTTCGGGCACATGCTCGCCAAGAAATACTCCATACAGGACGGGCTGGTCGATTACGGCCAGGTGCCCGCCGCCGCCCAGGTGCATCACGATGCCATGGAGCTCGGGATGCTCTTGACACAGGTGCTGATCCAATGCGGCATCCCCGCGGCCTCCGTCGCCCCGGGCAGCTGCTTCGTCATGGACGAGGGGAAGCTCATCGTAAAGGACGACGAGGCCGTCCGCGCCCTGGCCCACATTGGCATAATGCCCGTCACGTTCGGAGATGTGGTCATGGACCGCAAGCGCGGGTTCGGAATCTGCTCCGGGGACCAGCTGATGGAGGCCATGGCCGAGATATTCCGTCCGGACAGGATCGTCTTCGTATCGGACATCGACGGCCTCTACACCGCCAATCCCAAGACCGATCTGGATGCGGAGTTCATACCGGAGGTCACTCCAGGGGTGTTGGAGAAGGTCTCCTCGGTCTCCGACGTCGACGACGTCACCGGCGGGGTCCGCAACAAGATGGAGGCCATGCTCCGCATGTGCGGAGAGGGAAGGGACTGCGTGCTGGTCAACGGCACCGTCCCGGGAAGGCTACTGGCGCTGCTGAAGGGCGAGGAAGTCCCATGCACCGTCGCAAGGATGTGACCGTATGACGCAGATAAGAGACAGGAAGGCAGACCACATCGACATATGCATGAACGAGCGCATCGCGCCCGGATACTGCTACTGGGACGACGTCAGGCTGGTGCACAACGCCCTGCCCGAGATCGATGCCGACGACATCGACATGTCGTGCACGCTCTTCGGCAAGGATCTGGAGTTCCCGCTGATCGTCACGGCGATAACCGGAGGGTTCCCCGGAGCTGTCAAGATCAACGGCAACATCGCCGAGGCCTGCGCGGAGCTGGGCATCGGGATGGGCGTGGGGAGCGAGAGGGCCGGGGTCACAGGAGTGAACCCCGAGAGCTATTCCGTGATCAAGGACCACGACGTCCCGCTGGTCATCGGGAACGTCGGGGCCCCGCAGCTGGTGCCCCAGAAGAGCAAGGACCTGTTCAGCTCCGAGATGGTCGGGCAGGCCAGGGACCTCATCGATGCAGACGTTGTGGCCATCCACCTGAACTACCTGCAGGAAGTGGTCCAGCCCGAGGGCGACGTGAACGCCGCGGGCGTCACCGATGCCATCCGCGGGCTGGCGCGCGACCACAGGATAATCGTCAAGGAGACCGGCGCGGGGATATCCCGCGAGGCGGCCGAGAGGCTCAAAGGGACCGGGATCCTGGGCATGGACATCGCCGGGATGGGGGGCACGAGCTTCTCCGCCGTGGAGCTCTACAGGGCCATGGACGCCGGCGACGAGGTCCGCACCAACATGGGCGAGACGTTCTTCGACTGGGGGATACCTTCCCCTGTGTCCCTTCACGAGGTCCGCGGGTGCGGGCTTCCGATAATCGCCTCCGGCGGGATCCTGGACGGGGTCCATGTCGCGTGCTCCATAGCCATGGGGGCAACGTGCGCCGGAGTCGCCAACGCCGTCCTCAAGGAGGCGACGCAGTCGGCGAAGGCCGTCGAGGAGAAGCTCACGGTCATCAGGGAGGAGCTCAGGGCCGCCATGCTCCTCACGGGGTCCAAGGACCTCGGGGCCCTCTCGAAGGCCAGGCATGTGGTCCTCGGACAGTCAAGGCAATGGATAGATGCATTATGATAGACGCCAAAGAGTATCTGAAGAAGATGTCCGCCGAGCTCGACGGACCGATAAAGAGCTACATCGGGGACGAGGAGCCCTCCAACCTGATGGAGGCATCCCGCCAGTACCCCTACGCGGGCGGCAAGAGGATGCGCCCGGCCATGGCCGTCGCCTGCTGCAGGGCGGTGGGCGGGGACGGGGCCAAGGCGGTCCCCCTGGCGGTGGCCGTCGAGTACATCCACAACTTCACCCTGATCCACGACGACCTGATGGACGGCGACGCCGTCCGCAGGGGCATGCCCACGATCCATGTGGGATATGGGATGCCCACCGCCGTCCTTGCAGGGGATGCGCTGTTCGCGAAGGCCTACCAGATCATCTGCGGGCTGGACGTCCCTGCGGACAGGATGAGGGACGCCCTGAAGTACGTCAGCGATGCCGTGTGGGACCTTGCCCGCGGGCAGCAGATGGACGTCAACAACGAGGGCCATATCGTCACCGAGGACGTCTACATCGAGACGATCAAGCTGAAGACCAGCGTCCTGTTCGCCGCAGCGGCGGCCGGAGGCGCCATTGTCGGAGGGGCGGATGAGAAGACGGTCAGGGCGATCAACGAGTACGCTCTTGACGTCGGTCTGGGATTCCAGATGTTCGACGACTACCTCGGCATCGCCGGGGACCCCGCCAAGACCGGGAAGTCCGTGGGGAACGACATCCGCAAGGGCAAGTGCACCTGCATGGTCACCCATGCCATCCGCTCGATAAAGGACCCCAAGGACCTGGAGGAGTTCAAGTCCATTCTCGGGAACATGGACGCCACCGACGAGCAGTGCGCCCGCGCCATGCAGATCATGCGCGACGCAGGCTCCATCGACTACGCCCTGGACCTGGCGAAGCAGAAGATCGACTCCGCCATCTCCAAGATCCAGTTCCTGCCCGAGAGCGAGGACAAGGACTTCATGATCGCGCTGGCGAGATTCGCCATCGACAGGGAAGTCTGAGGCTTCAGCAATCTTCAATCCCGGTCTCGGTTATCCGGTACCGGGTCTTCCTCCCCTCGGGGAGGCTCCTATGCTTCACTATCACGGCCTGGCGCACGCCTTCCGATCTCTTCTCAAGGAGTATTATGGTCTTCGCGTTGTGGTGCAGCGCATGGCCGCCCAGGAACTCCACCCCGCCGGTGCCCATGTTGGCGTAGACCTGCGACGTCACCACGATGGCGATCTCGTACTTCCGGGCGGTGTTCAGCAGGACCTCTGTCTGCCTTATGAAGTCGTTCCTAGCTTTCGGGTCGTCGTGGTTCAGGCGGTAGAACATCGTGAGGGAGTCGATCACGACAAGGGATATCGAGCCGGTGGCTGCGATCTTCTCTATCTTGTCTATGCGGTCGGACTGCTCCTCGAAGCTGTGGACCTGGAAGATCAGGAGGTTCCTCATGGCGTCCTGCTGGGAGGCGAACACCTGTGCGAGCCTGTCCGCGGAGAGGCCCTCGGTGTCTATGTAGGCGACCTTCTGTCCCTTGCAGGCTACATCGCGGGCTATCTGGAGGCACACGTTGGTCTTGCCTGCTCCGGCCTCTCCGTAGAATAGCGTAACGCTTCCTTTCTCGACCCCTCCTCCCAGGAGGCGGTCGAACTGGGGGCAGCCCAGCTGTATCCTGTCCACGCTAAGGCAATCGCGACCGACGATAAAACGGTTGACATCCTGGTCGGAGGCGCGACATCAATATCTATCCTGAACGGGTTCAGCGGTCCATGGAATCCCGGCCGGAGCACGTGCAGGGCGCAGAAGCGTCCATTTCCGAGGCTGTATATCTGGGCAGGAGGGCCGTCGTCAAGCACAGGCCGCCGAAGACGTACAGGCTGCCCGAGCTCGACCGCCATATACGGGCTTCCCGCACGAGGAACGAGGCCCGCATCATGCACGAGGCCAGGGCCGCTGGCGTCCGGACGCCGTGCATCTACGACATCGACCTGAAGGAATGCTCCATCACCATGGAGGAAATCCAAGGAGTAACCGTGAAAGACCATCTGGACGCCCATCCGGAGGATGCCCAGAGGGTATGCCGCATGATCGGCGAGGCCATCGCGAGGATGCACGCCGCCCGCATCTGCCACGGCGACCTCACCACTTCCAACATGATCCTCGCGGACTCCGGCGAGATATGCCTGATCGACCTGTCGATGGGCTGCACCCACGCCGAGACCGAGGACATCGGAGTGGACCTGAGGCTCCTGGAGAGGGCTTTCACGTCGGCCCACACGGAGCTGGAGCAGGCTTTCGGCGACATGATGGATTCCTATTACTCTAACATCCCCGACCCGAAGGCCGTGAAGAAGAAGGTCGAGGACATAAGGAACAGAGGCAGGTACACATGAAGCTCAAGGTCATCACATCGAATCCCGGAAAGGTGGCGGAATACAAGAAGGAGTTCTCCGCGCTCGGCATAGAGATGGAGCACGTCAGGCTGCCCTACGACGAGGTCCAGACCTCCGACCTGGAGGAAGTGGTCTCCAAGGGCATGGACGCCATCATCGCGCAGGGCGTCAGGGACTTCATCATCGACGATTCCGGCCTGTTCGTGGACGCCCTCAAGGGCTTCCCGGGCGTGTGGTCGGCCTATGCGCAGAAGACCATCGGTAACAAGGGGCTGCTGAAGCTCATGTCCGGCGTCAAGGACCGCGGAGCCGAGTTCAGGTGCTGCATCGGATGCGACATCGGCGGGAAGAGGATCATCGTCACCGGCGTCTGCCGCGGGCTCATAACCGAGTCCGAGCAGGGCGACGGAGGCTTCGGGTTCGATCCGATATTCACCCATGACGGCGGCCCGACCTTCGCGCAGATCCCCATGGACGTGAAGAACAGCGTCTCCCACAGGGGGAACGCCGTGCGCCTGCTCATGGAAGAGATGAAGAAGGTCCTGCGAGGGCTGGTCCTCATCACGGGGCGGATCCTGTCGCGGGATGATTCATTCGTTGCCGGCAGGCTGTCCGGCAAGGATCCTCAGGCATGCCGCCTGCAGTATGGCCTGGACGATCGATGACAGCGCAGGGCCTGCCTGTTCCGGAGCATCAGCTACGGCCTGTATGTGGCCATCGGCCAGCGTCGCGCCGTTCTGATCGACGTGCTTCTTCAGCAGCTCCATGCGAGCATCCGTGAAGTCGATCCCCTCGTAAGACAGCCATGTCAGCGCGTGTCCCTCATCGGTGAAAGTCACGCCTGCCGATCCGATACGCATCACGATGTGGAGCTCATCGCCGTCATCGTAGCACATCCCTGTGTGGACAAGGTACTCGCCGGTTCCGATCTCGTCGAAAGAGTAGCCTGCGCAAATAGACTTCCTGATATCTGCCAGCATCTGCATCATCCTATTTTCTCCGGTTCCTCCGGTTCATGATTGATTCCCATCTTGATCGTTCCTGTCTCCGGAATCCTCGATGCACCGATAACCTCAGGATATGCCGGAGGTCAATCAATCGAGGACCTTCCATCTGCCTCCGCGTCTGGAGCCTTCTCTGGCCAGCTTACCCTCGGAGATGAGCTTTTTCACTATCGAATATGCCTTGTTGCGGGAGATGCCCGTCTCTGCCGACAGTCTGTCTAGAGATATGCTCCTATCGTCCCTCATGAGATTCAGAATCTTCTTCTCATCCTCGTCGGAACCTTTGACGGTTTTTCTGAGCCCGATTGTCACGATGGTACGGGACGGCTCATAAGTCTGTTCAATGACTGGTGCATCGAGGTCGGACGATACGATTTCAGATATCGACCTGTTGACTCCTGTGCCTGCTCTTTCTATGGCTCCGATAAGGCCAAACATGCGAAACAGTGTCGGGTTCCTCGGATTGCTGCGACCTCCTTTGACGGCGTCATCGATGGATATCCTGAATAGTCCTGGATTGGAGATCGTAATGCTGTCCGGCCTCTTGTCGATGACGACGCCCATCTCTCCCAAGTAGTCTGCATGCACTATCGCGTTCGTGATGAGTTCTCTCACAGCTCTGCGGAGGTGGGTGTCGCTTCTGCTCAGCAGCGAGTCATCGAACTCTAATGGCTCTGGCAACGCCATCCATATCTTCTCGGACACGGTGTAGTAGAAGTCGAAGAGGTTGTCGTCCTTTTCCGGGGCCATCGAAGAGATGCGGGCAGTCCAATCGGCTCCTCCCCTGTCGAATTCACGGTAGTCCAGGAAGTAGTGGGGGTAGGCTTTCACGATATAGAGGCTGTTGCAGAACATCAGCGTGCCTGCTTTGGTTGGATGCTTCTCCCCTTCAATCTCGTCGACCGCCCCCAGTAGTTGCAGGAACTCGACATCCGGCAGGGCGTTGTAGGAGCTTTTCGGGTTCATAGATGCGAACATTGTCCTGTACCTGTCCACGGCACCGAAGTTCAGAGCTTTCATAGGTATCTCTTTCAGAGGAGCATCGTCGTTAGGGACATCTTGCGAATCGCGCACCATCTCATTGAGCCTGGAACGGCTGCAGTGGTGGTCACCTTGCCCGTATCTGACGAACGTCCCTGCAGTCATGTTCCCGTTCAGGTATATCGGCTTCAGGCGTCTGTCCGCTTCAGGTATCTTGACTACGATGAGGTCCTTTCCTTCCGAACGGATTATCTCGACATCGCTATTGACCAAGATGTTGGAGCTGACCTTCTGTGGATTAAGAGCAATGTTCCAAAGGTCGTCTATGATTTTCTGGGCATTGTTCACTCCGACTGCATGGAGTCCGCCTTCTTCAGATACTCCGAGGACTACGATACCGCCTTGGGTGTTCGCAAACGAGGAGTATGTCTCCCAGAAGCTCCGGGGAAGAGTGTCTGTGGCTTTCTTGTACTCCACTTCCACCCCTTCAGGGATGCTCAGATCGAGAACCATGGTTCACAGAATATCATTTTATTATATATTTATTTCATCTTAATTTTTTATCTTTTTATTTTGAATTTTTATCTTTTTATTTGATTTCATCACGTTGAGGGTGAGAGCATGGCGAACTGTCCGAATGATGTCCGGAATGCGGAAAACGAGGTGGGACAGGGCTGAATAGCCTCTTACAAAGTATGACGCCCGGCACGGATGATTCCGCACCGGGCTTGGAAGTTTCAGTTCAGGACGTCGGACATGTCGTAGACGACGCCCTTCTTCTGCCTGACGACCCATCCCGCTGCCAGGACGGCTCCGCCGACGAAGATCTCCCTGGAGTGGGCCTGGTGGCGGACCTCGATGCGCTCGGAGTTCCCGATGAACATGACCGTGTGGTCTCCGACGATGTCCCCTCCGCGGACGGCATGGATGCAGATCTCGTCTCCGCGGGGGCAGACCCCCTCGCGCCCGTAGATGATCTTCTTCCCGCCCATCTCCTTGCTGATGATCTCCGCAGCGGTGACGGCGGTCCCGCTGGGAGCGTCCTTCTTCTGGTTGTGGTGGGCCTCGATGATCTCCACGTCGTAGGCGTTGCCCAGGTAGTCGGCGGCCTGCTTGATGAGCTTGAAGAACACTCCGACTCCGATGGAGTAGTTGGACGAGATCACAGCGGCGACGTTGTTCCTGACAACGGCCTCGGTGATGCTGGTCTTCTGCTCGGAGGTGAGCCCGGTGGTCCCGATGATCAGGTTGACCCCGGCATCGGCGGCGGCCGGGGCGTTGACCGCTGTGGCGGCCGCGATGGTGAAGTCGATGAGCACATCGGTCTTGGACTCTTTCAGGACCTTGGCCAGGTCCTTGGAGTCGGACACGGGGACGTTGAGCGTTCCCGCGCCGATGGCCTCTCCGATGTCCTTGCCGATGTTGACGAGGTCGAACGCGGCGGAGATCTCCATGCCCTCGGTGGCAAGGACGCGGCGGATGATGAGCGACCCCATCCTCCCGCAGGCTCCCAGGACTGCGACCCTCGTGGTCATGCGGATGCCTCCGCTGTCTTCATTCCGATGGATGCGGTTGTCTGTTCCATGAGGTGCGGATTGCTGGCGATGTATAATAGGTGTTCTGGAGGGGCCCCTTCGTAGCGTGAACCTGACGTTGTTCTGCCTCATCGCCCTGGAGTAGTCCATGGATGCGCACATGCGCTTGGCTATCGGGATCCCTATCCCTTCCCCGTCGAAGGCCATCGGGTTGAACATGGGGCCGTCGTCGCGGATTGTCACCGAAGGCTCATCCCCTCCGCGGGCCACTATGCCCATGGTCCTCCGGGCATTCCCGTGGACGGCATGCTGGGATATGTTCATCGCCAGCTCCTCGCAGCACAGCCTTGCCCTCTCGCACTTGTCGTCGGGCACTCCCTGCTCCTTCAGGAAGGCGCACACCTCGTCGAGGGAGCCGTCCAGGTCGGACAGGTCCCCTTTCACCGAGACGGCCATGGCCAGCTCCTCCATGTATCGGGCCGTGCCGGGATTCTCCTCGAGGAACGCGGATGTCCTGGACCGCATCCCTTCGATGCGTGCGAGGCGGTCTGCGAACGCAGGGCTGAGGGCGAGGTCCCTGAGGAATCTGTAGTCGAAGGTGTGCATGATGATCGTATGCACTTTATCTTGTTAGAAATGATGCAAACGAGTCTGATGTCCAATTGATAGTATATAAAGAAGCCTGTGTTTTTGCACTTTTTGCATCTGAAAATAGTGCAAAGGAGACAATCGGGCCTCGGCGCACGGAACCGCTGAAGGACGGATGCTCCCGTTATTCCCGATCGGACCATGCATCCAGCCTTATACTCGTCATGCGATGTCGGGCCAGGTGCTCGGAATGTATCAGGTCGCAGTCTACGGGAAGGGCGGCATAGGGAAATCCACGATGTCTGCGAACATCTCGTTCGCGCTCTCGTCCAAGGGGATGAGGGTCATGCAGGTCGGATGCGATCCGAAGCACGACTCCACCAGGCTGCTCCTCGGCGGGAGGCCGCAGGCCACGGTCCTGGACTACGTCCGTTCCACGCCCCTGTCCAAGAGGAGGCTGGAGGATGTGGTCGCAGAGGGCAGCGGAGGGGTCCTGTGCGTGGAGGCCGGGGGCCCGGAGCCGGGGATCGGCTGCGCCGGGCGCGGGATCCTGACAACATTCGATACCCTGAAGAAGCTCGGAGTGGACGATATCGGCACCGATGTCCGCATCTACGATGTCCTGGGGGACGTGGTCTGCGGGGGCTTCGCCGTCCCGCTGAGGTCCGAGTACGCCGACGGAATCGTCCTGGTCACCTCCGGTGAGTTCATGTCGCTGTACGCGGCGAACAACATCATGAAGGGAATCGCCAAATTCGACTCGGGGAAGGGCCGCATCATCGGGCTGATCCTCAACTGCCGCGGGATGGACGGAGAAGAGGAGATCGTCCGCAGGTTCGCCGAGGCCACCGGAGTGGAGGTGATTGCCACCATGCCCCGGGACAGGATGTTCTCCGAGGCGGAGTCGGCCGGGCGCACGGTGCGCGAGATGTTCCCCGGCTCCGAGGTCTCGAAGGAGTTCGATGCCGTGGCGGACCGCATCCTCGCAGTCCGCGACGGCACGGCCCCGGCCGTCAGCGCCCGCCCTCTGGACGACGATCAATTGTCCGACCTGGCCGCCGGCCGCCCGATACGCCCTTCTTCCGGATCCTCCGTCCCGGTACGAACTGGATGCGCTGCATGCGCCGGGTCCCGCACGTCGATCAGGGACTCCACGGTCATGAGCTCCTGCTCCGCATACGGCGCGGTTTCCGCTTACGCGAAGCTGAGGGACGTCGCCGTGGTGATCCACGGGCCGGGATGCTGCCTGTACATGATGGACACTTCGCGTTCCAAGGCGGTCCTGGACCTGTACATGCGCGGGATCTACGACGCCAAGCCCGCCCACAACCTCAGATGCACCATGATGGACGACACCGCCTCGGTGTTCGGAGGGAACGATATGCTGGAGCGCGCGCTGGAGGAGACGATATCCGAAGGGTTCCGCTGGATCGCGGTGGTGACCACCTGCATGCCCGGGATAATAGGCGATGATTGCGGGAAAGCCATCGATGCCGTGTCCGCCAGGCATCCGGGCGTGAAGATAGACCTGGTCCCCGCCGACGGGGACATAACCGGAGAGTACACAGACGGCTTCATGATGGCCGCCGAGGCGATGGCGGAGTCCATCGACATCTCCGTGGAGCCTGAGCCGGGATATGTGAACTTCATCGGGAGCTCGTTCTTCGACCTCCAGACCACGGAGTCCAAGAACGCGATAGCGGAGATGCTGGCCCGTTTCGGGCTGAAGGAGAACTGCAGGTTCCTGGACGAGTGCTCGTCCGGCGATATCGTCGGCTACTGCCGCGCATCGCTGGACATGATGGTCAGCGACACGCCCCAGAGCAGGGAGCTGGCGGAGATCCTCCGCAGGAGGACAGGGAGGGAGCCGTTCCCGGAGGCGGTCCCGGTGGGGCTGTACGATTATCAGGAATGGCTGAGGTCCCTGGGGGAGGCGACGTCCCGCACGGACGCTGCTGAAGCTGAGATGGAGCATGCGGAGGCCATCTACGACGGCTTCGTGGCATCCCACCGCCCCCGTTTCGAGGGGCGCAGGGCGATAATAGTGCTCAAGATGGGCACGAACTTCGACTGGCTGGTGGACCTGCTGCTGGACCTCGGCGTCGAGATCTGCCGCATCGGGGTGTCTCCGAACACACGCAGGAAGAGGATAACATCGATCACCCGCCACATGGACATGGTCACCGAAGGCTACACAGACGAGATGCTCTGCGCCGACCTGGATTCCCTGCAGCCCGACCTTCTGATCGGAGATATAATCAGGGGCACGTCCGGGAAGTGCAGGTTCGCCCGCGTCGGGAAGGTGGGATTGGGGGTGGAGCCCACTCTGAAGTACGCGCAGTACCTTGAGAACGTCATGCGCCTTCCGCAGGAGGAAGGCTGGAAGAGGGGGCTGAGGCTGTGAGGACGCTGCCTGACGGATTGGACGGGGCCGTGATGGCCGTAGAGAGCATCGAGGATGCGGTGGCGTTCCTCCACGGGCCGGGAGGCTGCAGGGTCAGGCTCATGGTCCATTCCTCCGCGGTCATGCCGAGGGAGGACGACGGCCCGATGATGATGCCGTACTTCAACGGGTATCCCCGCGTCCCCGCCACCTACCTGGATGAGTACGACTACATCAACGGCGCCTTTTACAAGCTGGACGAGGGCCTGGGGATCGTGGATTCCGTCGAGCCGGCCCTCATAGTCACCATCGATTCTCCGGGAGCGGCCCTGATCGGGGACGACCATGACAAGGCGATTGCCGGCAGGATGCTCTCTGACCGTGCGCTGCACATCGACGCCTCCATGGTCTCGATGCCCATGCAGGAGTGCTACGGCCTCACGCTGAGGATGGTCATGGAGCATCTCGCCCCGGTGAGGGGAGAGGCCCGCAAAGGCACCGTTCTCCTGCTGGGACTGACGATTATGGACAAGGACTGGAGGTTCGCGCGCGACGAGCTGTCCGGCCTGCTGGAGTCTATGGGCCTGGAGGTGCTCTGCGCGCCCGGGGCCGGCGCATCCGTGGAGGATCTGAGGAGGTCAGCGGATGCGGAGTACGCCATGGTCGTATGCCCTGAGCCGTGCGCGGAGCTGTCCGATTATTACGAGGGCATGGGCGTGAAGGTGGTCCGCTCTCCCATGGGCGCTCCCGTGGGGTTCGACGCCACCCGCGCTTGGGCGAAGGCCCTGGCGGAAGCCGTCGGATGCGACCCGTCCCCGGCGCTGAAGAGGATAGACGATGCCGAGTCCATGGTCCGCAGGAAGATGCTGGGCCTGAAGTACAACGCCCTCCGGATAAGGGGGCTGACGTTCTCCGTCGCCGGGATATCGTCGGTCGTCCTGCCGCTGACCGAGTGGCTGTACAGCTATCTCGGGATGGCCCCGGCCGCGGTCGCAGTGGATCCCGGGTCCGATGCCGCCTTCACGGAGGATCTCCGGAAGTTCCTGGAGACGGCAGATTACGCCTGCGCTTTCGGTAAGGAGCCTGAGGATTCGGACGTGGTTATGTGCGAGGGCATAACCGCGCTGACCATGCAGCTGAACGGGTCCTGCAGGATAGGGATCCCCATAGGGCAGTCCTCGATGGGGCTGGACGACATCATCCCCCGCCCGGTCTTCGGCATCCAGGGCGCGATGCACATCATCGATGAGCTGATGCACGGGGTCAGGGGCAGCTGAGCCCCTTCGCCCGTGCCGGAAAGGAAACCAGTTCAGACCTTGCGGGTCTTCAGAAGCCACCAGTTGATGACGAAGAACACCGCTCCGAAGGCTATGAGCACCGCCAGGGAGATCCACGGGAAGTCCGGGATGTAATCCGGCAGGGCAGATGCCCTTATGCACTCGCTGGCATGGGTCAGCGGAAGGCAGTACAGGATGGCCTGGAACGCGGGGCTCAGGCTTCCCACGGAG
This sequence comes from Dialister hominis, assembly GCA_963640995.1. Lineage (GTDB taxonomy): Archaea > Thermoplasmatota > Thermoplasmata > Methanomassiliicoccales > Methanomethylophilaceae > Methanoprimaticola. The sequence continues at coordinate 32,808 of CAVICI010000012.1, forward strand.
AAGAACGTCCCGCACAGGAAGGTCATCGGGACGATGATCAGGCTGTTGAATGTGGCCATGCTCTGATGGGACTTCGCCAGCAGGGCGGCGGTCATTCCGAGGAACGAGAATATCAGGCAGCTGATCAGCATGCAGGCGATGAACAGCGGCGAGAGCACGAGCTCCGGGGCCAGGAAGAGGCCCAGGGTGTAGAGCAGGGAGCAGCTTATGATTCCTCTGACCAGTCCGAGCATGCTCTTGCCCAGGACTATCGCGGGCAGCGACAGGGGGCACATCATCATCTCGTCGAAGCTCTTGTAGTACAGCCTCTGCACGTTCATGCGGGTGGAAGTGGAGGAGAACGACGACGACATGGACGACAGCGCCACGATCCCGGGGATCACGAACGCGATGTACGACACCCCGATGTCGGTGGTCCCGGACCTCAGGCCGTATCCGAACGCTATCAGGTACAGCAGAGGGCTCATGATGCTCATGATCAGGATGCTGGCGAAGTTGTGCTTCAGGAACATCATGTCGCCCCAGGCGACATAGTAGACCTGCTTCAGGAAGGCGATCATCGCTGTCCCTCCACGCTATTGCCCGTGAGCTCCACGAACACGTCCTCCAGGTTGGTGCTCCTGATGAGGACGTTGTCGTCCGAGTCCAGGGATGCGACGAACTCCTTGGCGGCGTCCCTGCTTCCGAAGTACTTGTACTGGGTCGTTTTCCCTTCCATGTACTCTACAGCCGTGGACCCCACCGTCTCGCACAGCGATTTCGGGTCGTCCAGGGCGATTATCTTCCCATGGTCGATGATACCGACCCTGTCGCACAGGGCCTCGGCCTCTTCGATGTAGTGGGTGGTGAGGAATATCGTGGTCCCTTTCTCGTTCAGGTTCCTGACAACGTCCCAAAGAAGGCGCCTGGCGTTGATGTCCAGGCCGGACGTGGGCTCGTCCAGGAAGAGGACGTCCGGGCGGTGGAGCACCGCGCACACGATGGCGGCCCTCTTCTTCCACCCTCCGGAGAGGGAGTCCACAGGCTTGTCCAGGTACTCGCCGAGGCCGAAGTACTCCGAGAGCTCCTCGATCCTGGCGTCGCGCTCCTTCTTGGGGATCATGTGGTACATGGCATGGGAGACCATGTTCTCCCGGATGGTCAGGTCCTTGTCCAGCGAGACCTGCTGCTGGATGACCCCCATCTTGTCTTTCGCCGCGGTCGGATCTTTCACGAGGTCTTTGCCGTCGACCTTTATGGTCCCCTCGTCGTAGTTGGTCAGGGTGGCGATGCATCTGACCGTGGTGGTCTTCCCGGCGCCGTTGGGGCCCAGGAATCCGAATACCTCTCCGCGATGGATGTCCAGGTCCAGATGGTCTATGGCCGTCTTTTCTCCGAAGCGCTTCACGAGGCCTTTGATGACTATGATGTTCTCGTTCATGGAATGAACCTTCTATTTTCTATCGACATCGAAGATGTTTCACATCCAGGCGGATTTCCTCTGCTTGACCAGGATCCAGATGAACAGGGGCCCTCCGATCATCGAGCAGATGACTCCCACGGGAAGCCCGTTCGGCCCGCTGACCTTCGCTACGGTGTCCGCCAATATTACGAATGCTGCCCCGAAAGCCGCGGAGGCCGGAATGAGGTAGCGGTTGTTCGATCCTACGAATATCCTTGCGACGTGCGGGCCGACGAGCCCGATGAACCCGATGGTCCCGGTGAAGCAGACCATGCCCGCGGTGAGGACGGATGCCAGGAGGAGGGTCACGATCCTGATCTTCCCTGCCTCCTCTCCGAACGTCTGGACCGCTCTGTCCCCTGCGTACATGATGTTGAGCTTGGACGACAGGAGCCAGAGGCATGCGATCATCACCGCGGCGGTGCCGGCCATCATGGGCAGGTACTCCCATTTGAGGGTGCTCAGGGACCCGACCCTCCACTCGTAGGCGCTGGCGAGGGTCTCGGAGGGGGACGTCACCATGATGACCTGCGTTATGGAGGAGAACAGGAACATTACCGCTATCCCCGTGAGGATCATGGCCACGGGCGTCAGGCTCCTGATCCTGGTGACGAAGACTATCGCCGCGGCCGGGATGAGCGAGAAGATGAACGCGTTCGTCACTGTCGAGCTGACCCCGTCCAGGAAGGGGAACACGGAGATCCCGAGGGTGATGCTCAGCGTCGCTCCGAGGAATGCTCCGGACGATATCCCCATGGTGTAAGGGTCTGCCAGGGGGTTCTTGAAGTCGTTCTGCATGATCGCCCCGGCCACGGCCAGGCCTGCGCCGACTATCAGTGCGCCGATCGCCCTGGGCGTGCGGACGGTCCATATGTAGTAGTCGTCGCGCCCGTCCGCGATGTTCCCGGAGAGATGATTGAAGAACGTCTCTATGGCGCGGCTCAGGGATATGTCGTACACCCCGAACCCCAGGGTCAGGAAGAACGAGCCTATGGCCAGGAGGGTCAGCAGCAGGATGAAGAACACCTTCCTGCGGTTGGCGTTCTTGTATTCCGTCTTGAACGGGTCGTTGCCCTCGGAGCTCAATAGATCACCCCCGGCTTGCGGCTCTGGTAGATGATCAGCGCGAAGAAGATCGGGCTTCCGATGAGGCTCATGATGACTCCGACAGGGATGTTGGAAAGCTCGAACGCTATGTAGTCTGCGACCAGCAGCAGGAGGGCGCCCACGGCCATCGAGATAGGGGCCACGAACCTGTTGTCGGACCCGATGACCATCCTGACGATGTGCGGGGCGACCAGCCCTATGAAGCCGATGATCCCCGTGAAGGCCACGATGGCCGCGGTCATCACCGACATGAGGACGAGGCAGTATGTCCTGAACTTCTGGACATCCACTCCGAGGCTTATCGCGCTGTTCTCTCCGAGCGTCATGACGTTCAGCTTGTTGGACACGAGCATCACTGCTATCGAGCCTATGAGGGTGGCCGTGAACATGATAGGGAGAGAGCTCCAGGAGGTCCCGTCGAGGTTGCCGATCTGCCACATGTACGCGCTCTTCAGCGTGTCGGCATCGGTCGTGACCATCATGTAGGTCACCATTGAATTGAAGAAGTAGGAGATCGCCGTTCCGAGGAGGATCAGCGTGGCAGGGGTCATGTGGATCCTCTGCGACAGGAAGACTATCAGAAGGGCCGGGACCAGGGCTCCGATGAACGCGTTGGTCACTATCCCCATCTCGCCGGTGACGCTGGACATCGTTATCCCGACGATGATCGCGGCCACCGCGCCGAAGCATGCTCCGGACGAGATCCCGGTGCTGTACGGGTCGGCCAGCGGGTTGGACATCATGGACTGCATCATGGTCCCGCACACGGCCAGCCCCGCGCCTGCTATGACTGCGGCCAGGGCATGCGGCATGGCGGTGTTCCAGATGTAACGGTCGGCCCACCACTCCATCGTCCTGCGCGGGTACTCGTTCCCGCAGATGTGGTTCCATATTATGCTGTACGTTTCCTTCAACCCTATCCCTTCGAAATTCGACAGGGACAGGAGTCCGATGAAGAGGATGATCCCTGCGATGCTGACCGCCAGCAAGGCCAGCTTCTTCGCGATGGCCTTGTGGTACTCGGACACCATCTGCTCCTTGGTCATCCCGCCGGGCAGTCCATCCATGATATCAATTCCGGAAAATGCGGGGGTCGGGCCCCCGCTAAGATCAGGCTGTCGCCTTCTTGTAGTCGTCCAAGTCGATGAACGATACGATCGAGCTGAGGGTCTGTCCCTTCAGGGGGTTCGTTCCCAGGTTGATGAAGTCCTGGAGGACGTTGTCGGCCCATTCCCTGGAGAAGTCGTCTCCGTACATGGCGTGGGCCATGTATGCGACCTTGACAGCTCCGGGGAGCAGGTTGTTGATGTAGTAGAGCTTCTCCTCGAATCCCTTGAAGTACTCTTGGGAGGAGACTCCCTTGTTGTCGTGGTCCCAGCAGTCGATGATCTGCGCTTTGACTTTGTCAGTGTCCAGGCCCCAGTCCATCGAACGGTTGTTGATGATCGCGTCGATGTCGGTGTAGTTGGACAGCGCCTCGGTGCTGGCCATCTTCACGGAGCCGGATCCTGCATAGGTCTTGGCGAACTCGGAGTTGACTTTGTAGTAGGGGATCCCGCCTGCGGTGGCAGAGCTGGTGTTGAAGGTCGAGTCGTTCTGGCAGATGTAGATGTACATCGTGCAGTTGATGAAGCTGGCTTTGTCCTTGTCAGCGAGCTTCCCGACCTTGTCGTTCACCTGCTTGATGATGTTCCAGCTCTTCTGGGCGTAATCGACTCCCATCTTCTCGCAGTCTCCTCCGAAGAGGAATCCGAGGGTGAGGGTGGTGGTTATCTCGCTCTCCGCGTCGGCGGGAGAGTAGACGAGCATGGGGATCTCGGCGGCCTTCAGGTCGGCCTCGCGGGTATCGGTGATGCGCTTGATATCGCTGAAATCCACGATGAGGGCCCCGACTCCGTCGGAGAGTTTTCCGTCAAGGGTCATGAAGTTCTTCCATGCCGCATCGGATATGTCCCTTGCGGACCCTTCGAGGTCGGTCGCAGAGGACATGGATGCCTCGACGGTCTTGTAGGAGCTGACGAAGTATCCCGAGACATACTGGCCTGCGTTGGCGTACAGGAGGGACTCCTGGATGTTGGTTCCGATGGGAACTGCGTTCCTGATGGGGTATGTGCACTCGACAGTGGTGTTGTCTCCGTTCCTGTCCTGGCAGATGACGTAGACGGTGGCGCCGGTCTTCCTGTCGATGAGGTCCTGGAGGAGCTTTATGTCATTGTCCGTGATCGCATTGTCCCCGTCGATGTCTGCGAGGGGGTAGTCTTTGATGCTCTTGTTGCCGGCCTTGATGTCCTTTAGGATGGCCATGTCCTTGTCGTCGATGGTGTAATCATCGTTCGCATTTCCTTTGATCTGCAGCTGGGACGCGATGGCCGCATCGGAGCTGTTCGAGCTGTTGCCCTTGTTGAGGGCTACAGCCGCGGCCGCGATGACTATTACGGCTACCACGACGACCGCTATGATCATCGTTTTCTGTTTGTCCATTGTATCTGAACCTCCGCCCGCCGGCAGCCCCCAGCTTGGATCATGGATCCAATGCTCTCGATGGGCTCTCCGGCAGCTCTTCTGAAATGTTTCAAGACTCCTGACCCAGGCTGTCCGAGGGCTCGGCGTCCGCATCCGATGTCTTCTCCTCCCTTGCCGCGGCCATGGCCGCAGAAGGATGGTCATCGATGCTCATCGGCAGAGAATCCTTCAGTATCACGTGGGGGCGGTCCTCGTCCATGATGATCCTGGATGTGACTCCGTAGACCGTCCTGAGGTTCTCCTCCGTGATCACTTCGTTGGGCGTGCCCACGTCGAACACCTTCCCCTGATACATGAGGATGACCTGGTCGGCATACTTCGCCGCGATGTTGATGTCGTGGCTTATCATGATGACCAGTATCCCCTTCTCTGCGGAGAGGCGCTTGAGCATCTTGGTGACATCCAGCTGATGACGTATGTCGAGGTTGGATGTAGGCTCGTCCAGCAGAAGGATCTTCGGCTCCTGGGCCAGTCCTCTTGCCAACATGACCTTCTGATGCTGGCCCGCGGACAGCTCGTTGAACTGCCTCATGGCGAGATGCGATATCCCGAGCATCTTCAGGGTGTCGTAGACTATGTCCAGGTCCTTGTCCAAAGTGTTCCATCTGGCATGAGGGTGCCTGCCCATCATGACCGTGTCGACCACTGTCAGAGGGAAGGAGTCGTTCGCAGAATACGGAACGTACCCTATCTCCTTGGCCAGATCCTTGATGGAGATGTCTTTGACATCGTTGCCATCGATGAACACCGAACCCGATGTGGGCTGGAGTATCTTGTTTATGCAGTGGATCAGCGTGGATTTGCCGACACCGTTAGGTCCGAGGATAGAGATGAATCCCGGCCCGGTGAGGTCCAGGGAGATCCCGTCCAAGACCAGAGTGCTGGAGTAGGAGAACTCCACGCCATCGATTTTTATCTGCATCATATCTCCGGCTGGATGAATAATCCTGCTGGTAGATAAACCCAGGACCCAGATGGATTACACTCTCTCAGCCCCGGTCGTTGATCTCCTCCACCCTCTCCTCGAGGCCGAGGTAGATGTCCTTCAGCTTCTCCAGGGTCTCCGGCTTCGCGTCCCACATCCCCCTGTCCACGGCTTCGAACAGGCGGTCCATCATGTCCATCATGGCATGGGGGTTCTCGTCCTCCATCCATTGCCTGGTGTCCTCGTCGAACAGGTACCTGTCGGCGAGCTTCTCGTACATCCAGTCGTCCACGGCATCCGCCGTGGCGTCCCATCCGAAGGTGTACTCCGTGAGCTTGGAAATCTCGGCGACGCCCCTGTACCCGTGCCTCTTCAGCCCCTCCACGAACTTCGGGTTCAGGACCTTGGTCCGGTACACGTACTGCAGCTCGTCCTTCGTGTCCCTGAGCTTAAGCCTGTCCGGGTCCGACCCGTCGCCCATGACCGAGATCGCATCCTTGTTCCCGTAGGCGCGGATGAACGAGCTCATCCCGCCCAGGTATCCGTACACGTCGTCGATGTCCAGCAGGTCGATCTCCCTGTCGGGCATGTTCTTCACGGTCACTCCGACTTTGGAGAACCTCTTGACGAACTCGTCCTTCATGCTCTCGCCCGAGATCCCGCGGCCGTAGGCGTAGCTCCCCCATGCGATGTAGATGTCAGCCAGGTCCTGGACCGTCTTCCAGTCGCCGGTCTCGATGGCATGGTTGACTCCGGGCCCGTACCCTCCCGGAGGGGACCCGAAGATGCGGACCGAGCTGCGCCTGCGCGCCTCATCGACGGTCAGGCCCTCGGCCATGGCATCGATCATATCCTTCCTGAGGTTGGCGGCCAGGTGGTTCTCCTCCTCGGATTCGTCAAGGCCGGCGGCCATCTTCACCGCGTCGTCGATCAGGTCGATCAGGTTGGGGAACGTGTCCCTGAACAGCCCCGTGATCCTGACGGCGACGTCTATCCTGGGCCTGCCCAGCTCCTGCAGCGGGACGGTTTCCAGGCCGATGACCTGCCCCCCGCTCTGCGACCACACCGGCCTGATGCCCATCAGCCACAGGATGTAGGCGACGTCGTCCCCGTTGGTCTTCATCGTGTCCGTCGCCCAGATGACGAATCCCACCTCTTTCGGATAGCAGCCCTTCTCGTCCATGTAGCGCCGCACCATCTGGTCGGCCATCTTCTTCCCTATCTCCCAGGATGATTTCGGAGGGATTATGTCCGGGTCCACGCCGTAGAAGTTCCTGCCCATGGGCAGGATCCCGGCGTTGCCGCGGGTGGGGGCGCCGGAGGGCCCCGGCATGACATACCTTCCGTCGCATCCGCGCATGATGTTCTCCATCTCGTCGGTCATGCGGAGCAGGTTCGGGACCAGGGCCCCGAAGGCGTAGCTCACGGACTTCTCCAAATCGGGTGTCATGTCCGTGACGGAGGAGAAGATCCCCACGGCTCCGCCGGCATCGCAGCCGGATTCCCTGGCGGAGCGTATGGCATCCATCAGCTCCTTGTCCCTGCTATCGATGATGGCGGAGTTGAGCTCGTCGCCGGTCATGCCGGACGGATCTTGGAGGAGGGCGTCCAGGCTGAGCCCCTTCGAGGCGAAGAACGATGCTCTCAGCGACGGGACATCGCCGTTGGCGAGCCTCATCATCGCGTATATCGCCTCGTCCATCCGCTCCCCCTCTGGAGGCCTTCCGAGGATGTGCAGGCCGTCCCTGACAAGAGCGTCTTTGACCTCGGTCAGGTACTCGTGCAGGTCCTCCAGATGGTTTTCGAACTCTTTTGCCGAGATGCCGGCATCGAGATGCAGGTCGCTGAGGAGCTCCGCCTTCCTGGCGGACTCCAGGATCTCCGAGACCATGGAGATCCTCTTCTCTTCGCCGACGGACGCTCTGGCTTTGAAGTACTCCTGCAGGGCGTTGTCCGCCTCGGACAGCTCGTCGTAGGTTCCCGCGCGGGCCATGGTGGGGCACATATGTCCGATCAGCACCGATTCGGACCTCCTCTTGCATTGTATGCCCTCTCCGGGGTCGTCGATCACGTAAGGGTAGATGTTGGGGATCCCGTCCAGGACCAGGTCGGGGAAGCACTTCCCGGACAGCCCCACGGACTTCCCGGGAAGCCATTCCAGGGTCCCGTGGGTGCCCATGTGGAATATGACGTCTGCTTGGAAATCGTCTCTGAGCCACCTGTAGAACTCCAGGTACTGGTGGGGCATGGGGACAACTGGGTCATGGTATAGCGATTCCATCCGGTCCGCCCATGACCTGAGGGGCTGGTAGCTTATCAGGATGTTCCCGTTCAGCAGGCCGGGGACCACTATCTTGCCGTCATCGACGGACACCGATCCCGGGGGCTCTCCCCACGTCTCTTCCATCCTCTCCCTGTCGAACTCCGGGACCTTGCTGTAATGCTCCAGGTACCTCTCCTTCCCGACCAGGGCCACGGCCTTCTCCCGTATGCGCTCGGAGGAGGACCATTCCAGGTCGTTGGTGATGCCGTCATGTATCTCCTCGACCAGGGCCTTCCCGCTGCCGGGGACGTGGTCTAGCGAGTATCCTTCCTTCTGAAGCCTGATGAGCATGTCGCTGACGCTCTCGATCGTGTCCAGGCCGGCGGCGCTCCCGATCCTCCCGGACTCGGGCCTGGACTGGTACAGGAGGATGGCGACCTTCCTCTCGGACCGGGGCTTGCGCCTGAGCCTCGCCCATCCGCATGCCACATTGGCGAGATGGGACACCCTGTCGGGTATGGGGGAGTGCTTCCTCCCTTTCGCTCCGTTCTCGATGCTGCCGATGGGGACGGTGATGATCTGCCCGTCGATCTCCGGCCAGAACACGCTGGCCACGATCTCCCCTTTGCTCAGTCCGTTGGCAGACTCCTCGTAGTCCGAGAAGTGGCCGTTGCACATCATGGTCTGTATGACGGGGACGTCTGTGAGGGTGCGGTAGAAGTTCTGCTCCTCGGGGGTGGAGATCCCGGAGCAGCTCCTGGAGTTGTTGAGCTGGGAGAAGGGGGTGGCCATTATGACGGCGTCCACTCTCGATTGGTTCCCGTCTATGAAGAACCTCCTGAAGACGCCCGCGGCGCCCTCGCCGTCCTTCATGCTGTTGGTGACAGCTGTGAAGAACACGGGGATGACGTTCATCCACCTGGACTCCAGCTCTCTTATCAGAGAATCGATGTGGGCCTGGTCGCCGTAGATCCAGAGGTTGGCGCCGTAGAGGATGCCGATGGTCGGTCTTTCGGGGACGATATGCTGCCGGAGGTAGTCATCCAGCGTGATGTCCGGGTCCATGTCCGGGTGGTGGATGCCGTTCCTCCTGACCGTGACCGGCTCCGGGACATCGCCCTCGCCGGTGAGCGCATGATGGAGCCATCTCACGATGGACTTGTCGTTCTCCGACCCGCGGTTCCTCAGATATTCCCCCAAGAGCACGAAGTCCTCGTCGCTGCCCTTGAAGAGGTCCCTGTACATCAGGCGGACCTCCATGTTGCCGGCGTAGACCATCACGTATCCGCCGCAGTCCTTCAGGATCTTCTCGTACCGGGCGAACCTCTTCATCCTGCCTGGCTCGGTCATGCACCTCATGATGACCAGGTCGGCGGCGGAGGTCCTGAGTTCCAGCTCGTGGTAGGCGAGGGGGTCGTCGTCGGCTTCGTCCCCGTTGATGCAGTACAGCTCGATGTCCCATCCGGTCTCGCGGGCCAGCTCGGACACGGGCTTCTCCATGTTCCGGGCGTCCATGCTCTGCACCGATACGTAGACGATCTTCATCGGAATGACATGGATGATTATGCCAACATCAATATATCGGTGCAGGCTCCGTCTCGGAGCACGGGATCCCGGATCATTCGGGCTCGATCCGCCTGAAGGTCACGGTGGCCTTCTTGGACTTGAACGCGACGC
>CAVICI010000013.1:0-42415 GCA_963640995.1 Dialister hominis
CTTCCCGGGGCTTTTCGGAGCTTCGTAAGCCGAAAAGATTTGGAGCAGATGTATAACTGGTCCAAACCCAGATTCGGCATTAGCAATCGCGACCTTGACATGCCCCGGTGAGTGACCTGTCTAAGAGACGTTGGGAAGCCTGCTTCTCCGATGTCTGTTGAACATCAGGGCAGTCGCCCCTTCAGACCCAAATTCTGCGGGTGTGAGTAATCCTACCTTCTTCCGTATTTAAAGCGGACCCCATTCTCTGATATGCTGGCCATGGACAGGCGGTACTAAGTTTGACAATAATTCGGCGATTTGAGCCCGGTTCATTAGGGTGTTCCGCGGACCGTTCCGTGCATAGATCCGGCGCTCGCATCATTCCGCCGCCGACCCCTTTTTCTGACTGCAAGATATAAGGTATTATGCGTTGCAGTGGAAATTTTCTTTATATATTTTATATACTCAAAAAAATTTGATATTTTAATTTATCGAAAATTTAAAATAATATGACATCGTTAAAGAATTGCCAGCGTTTTCAGAGGGCGGCCATCAAAAGGGATACTCCCCCTGCGACTTACCAAACAACGGGGGAGGCCACCTGGAAAGTGTTCAGATGGCAAAGCAGAACAAGCATCAGGTATACTTGAATACTGCGAGAAGACTGACCCCCTACGACTTGAAGCTCGGAGAGACCTTGCTGGCCCAACATGCTCGCTGTCGAATTGTCGAACTTAGCAGGTGAATGCTCATATACGTTGGGCTGGATGCTTCATCCATGAAGCCCCGCACCATGGCGATGATCGCGACAGCCGTCACCGCGCTGCTGATGGCGGCGCTTGTCTACTGCATGGCCGGATACTCGAAAGATCAGGAGAACGGCATCTGGATGGCCGGGATGGGGCTACTCTCCACAGGGATGATGCTCTTCCTGCTGATATTCGCCCTCGCCTACAACAGGCCGACGGACGCGGAGCGCTACGAAGAGCTGCAGAAAAGGAAAAGGGAATGACCTCCGGACCGCTCCGGAGGAGATGTCCTCATTGAAGGGCAACGGATCCTGCGACCCTGAGCTTCCCGCCTTCGAGGTACATTATGATGGCGCGGTCACCGGGCTTATGGATCATATCGGACTCCAGCTCGAACTTCACGTTCGCGGACCTGAAGTCCCCTGAATCCGAGACAGCGGCAACCCTGCAGGGGACCATCTGCATCCAGTGCCCGATGTGAAGGACCATGCCCTCCTTGAGGGCAGAGGGCCAGTACTTCACCAGGGACGCCTGCCCCTCGATGGCACGGGACATCTTGACCGATGGATCCGTGGTGACCACATACCCTCTGTCCAGCTCGTCCGACTCGATGCCGCGGAGCGCAAGGCCCACGTGGTCTCCCTTCACGGCGTCGTCGGCGTCCAGGTCATGCTTCTGGATCGATTTGAGGATGACCTCTCTCTTGATAGGGAACACGGTCATCTTGTCGTGCTTCCTGAAGTGCCCGTCGATGACGGAGCCTAGGACAACGGTCCCTACCCCCTTGACATTGAAGTGGCTGTCCACGGGGCAGGACCCGCAGGTCCCGTCGCCGGCCTTGCGGCCCTCGGCCTTGGCCATGGCGATGAGCTCCTCCCTGAGCTTGATAGGGTCTTCCTCGTGGTACTCGTACCCTTCCAGAGACGTTCCTGCCAGCAGGGGCTTCAGCTGCTCCGGCTGGATGTAGTTGCGGAGGATGATCCATCCCTTGTCGATGCCGAGGGAATCGGTCATGACTATGGTCTCTCCGAGGAACGAGTCGATCTTGTCCACGATGAGAATGACGAACTCGGACATGGCCACGGAATAGAACAGCGACGACAGCTTCTCGGGGTACTTGGACGGCTCGATCAAGGTGAAGGAGTCGGTCCCCGATTTGAAGTCGTAGAAGGTCATGTCGGTGACCGTGCCCTTCTTCCCGACAGTGCCGGCAAAGTCCTTGGCGCCGAGCACGGCTATGTTCAGGTTTCCCATGAGATCAGAACTCCGACGCGCGGATGAGGCCCACGCCGGCCTTGCCGAGAACATCGACGGCCCTCTCGGGCTCGTCGACCCTGATGAAGAACGCGGCGGACCTGCGCCCTACGTAGGCGTACCCGTACTCGATGTTGATGTTCTCCTTGCCGAGGATGTCCGCGGCATCGAAGAGGGAGCCGGGAGTGTCCGGGACCAGTATGCCTATGACCTCGGTCTTCCTGACGATTATCCCCTTGGCCTTCAGGAGGTCGTAGGCCCTGTCCGGGTCCTCGACGATGGCTCTGAGTATGCCGAACTCGGTGGACTCGGCCAGATTGAACGCGAGCATGTTGACTCCGCACTGCTTCAGGATAGAAGCGACATTGGCCAAGCGGCCGGGCTCGTTATTGACGAATATGGAAAGCTGCGTGATTATGTTGTCGTCCATCGGAACACCTTCATGATGATGCTGGGGGCATGGCCGCGGACCGCGTCCGCGGGCCCCCGCCCTAATGCTCCGCCCTACGGCGGATTTGATTTTAATTGTGTTGATTGAAGCTTCGGCAGAGCTTCTTGCCTTCCGAGAAGGCAGCTGCGACTGCGCTGCCGAGCTCAAGATAGGCGTGGTTGACCGGATCGAAGGCCAGCGGCCTGAGCTTGGCGGGATCGACCCGCCCGTCTGTGAGGATCGAGTCGTCGGCGGTGATGTCCACGATGTCGCCGACCAGGAGCTCGCTGGAGCCCTCGTCGTAGCTGACCATCCTGCAGTGGAGGCACATCCTGAGCTCCTCGAAGCGGGGAGCGTCCACCTTGTCCGAGCGCACGGCATGGAGGCCCGACCTCGAGACCTTGTCGGCCACCTTGTTGCCGGACACGATGCCCACATAGTCGCAGGTGGTCGCCTGGGAAGCCTCTCCGATGCTGACAGTGAACGCTCCCTTCTTCACGGCGTTGGCCGCGGTCTTGTGGGACCTGTCCACGCAGATGGAGATCCGCCCCTCGTTGGAGATGCCTCCCCAGGCAGCGTTCATGGCGTTCGGCGTTCCGTCCTCGCCGTAAGTGCCGATGATGAACACCGGCATGGGGTACGCGAACGTCTTGGAGCCGAGGCTCCTGACAGCCATCAGATCACCCTTGTGTCGATTACCCTCTTGGCCTTCCCCTCGAACCTCGGAAGCTCTCCGGGAGCCTTCAGCTCCACTTTGACGGCGATGTTGAGGTACTTCTTGAGGATGGACTCGATCTTCGCGCGGAGGACAACCATGTCCTGGAGCTTGTCCGTGAAGGCCTCGGGCTTGATCTCCACCTGGATGAGCATCTCGTCAAGCGCGCCTTCCCTGGACACGTGGATCATGTACTGGTCCCCGACCTCGGGGATCTGCATCAGGGTGTACTCGATCTGCGACGGGAACACGTTGATCCCGCGGACGATGAGCATATCGTCGGACCTTCCGGAGATCCTGGCGATCCTGGGGGACGTCCTGCCGCAGGGGCAGTCCCCCTCCATGATCATCGTGAGGTCCCTCATCCTGTAGCGAATGATGGGCATGGCCTCCTTTTTGAGCATGGTGACGACCATCTCTCCCTTCTCGCCCTCCTCGAGGACCTCTCCGGAATCAGGGTCGATGATCTCGACGTACATGATGTCTCCAGCGATGTGTATCCCGTTGCGCTCCTCGCACTCGGTGAACATGGGGCCGGCCTGCTCGGAGGTCCCGTAGATGTCGTATGCCTTGACCCCAGTGGCCTCTTCGATGCGCGTCCTCATGCTCTCGGACCAGGGCTCCGCCCCGAGGACTGCCTTTCTCAGCTTGGTGTCCTTCCTGAAGTCGACGCCCATCCTCTTGGCCACGTCGCTCAGATGGACCAGGTAGGAAGGGGTGCAGGCGATAACGGTGACTCCGAGGTCCTGGATGAGCTCGATCTGCCTCTCGGTGTTCCCGGTGCCTGCGGGAAGAACGGTGGCCCCGACGCGCTCCGCCCCGTAGTGGGCTCCGAGACCGCCTGTGAACAGGCCATAGCCGTACGAGATCTGCATGGTGTCGTCGGGCCCGATGCCTATGGATGTGAAGGACCTGGCCAAAGCCTCGGTCCAGTACTTCAGGTCGTTCTGGGTGTAGCCCACGAGGGTGGGCTTGCCGGTCGTCCCTGAGGACACGTGGTATCTGACGACCTCGCTGTTCGGGACGGAGAACATCTTTGTGGGGTAGTTATCCCTCAGGTCCTGCTTGTACATGAACGGGAGCTTCTGGATGTCCTTCAGGCATGTGATGTCGTCCGGATGGATCTTCTGCTCCACCATCCTGTCGTGGTAGAATCTGTTGAACGAGTACAGATTGTTGACGAGCTTCTTCAGCTCGCGATACTGGAGGGCCTTCAGGTCCTCCTTGGGCATGCATTCTATCTTCGGGTTCCAGAACATGTCATTCCCCTATGCTATGAATGGGTACGATGCATCGGTGATATATTATTGTAGAGACAGGCCCGATGGACGGCCTGGAAAAACGCTACGCCGAAGGACGTCTATGCTTCCCGCCGCCGTTGGAAGACCGAACAGGATCGGCAGGCTGCCGAGGCGGCAGAGACGAAGGTTAATACCTCCGGAAGCCTCTTGGCCGGCGAACATGGACGAATCTCAAGCAAGCCTCTGGGACAGCCTCTACAGGTCCAACTCCCGCACTTGGCGCGGGAACGCCCGCGTGCCTCTCCTGGTCAAATCCGGAGACGCCCTCGATCTGGGCTGCGGCAACGGGAAGACCGTGCGCACACTGGCTGACAGCGGGTTCAGGGTCACCGGGGTCGACTTCTCGTCCGAAGCCGTGGAGATATGCAGAAAGCAGTTCCAAGGCAGGGCAGAGTTCGTCCGTTCCGACATCACGGGCCTCCCCTTCGGCGACTGCTCGTTCGACTACGTCACAGCCGTCCATGTCCTGGAGCATCTGGACTCCGATTGCCTTCGGGCAGCTTCCGAAGAGGTCCTCAGGGTCCTCCGCCCCGGAGGCTGGCTGTTCGTCCGCTCCTTCGCGCCTGGCGACCTGCGCGAAGCCGGCCGCAGGGACGGCATAAGGTACGTCCACCGCCTCCCGGAGGAGATTGTCCGGGCCTTCCCGGGAATGGAGGCCGTCTCCGCCGAACTCGTCGAGGACGCCACCCGCTTCGGAGCCGTCCGCAGAAGGTCCGAGTGCCTTTTCAGGGCCGCAGGCCCAGCAACCATTAACTACACAGCTCCGATAATCACCCATGAACTGCCCCAAATGCGGCACCAGCAACCCCCCGGACGCCCTCTACTGCGAGGAATGCGACTGGAGGCTCGACCAGCCCTACAGGAAGCCGAGGGAGCGCAACCCACTGGCCTTCTCGATCGCCGCCCTGATAGTAGGGATCCTCTCCGTGGCGCTCATCCTGGTGGACGGCGCCGAGTACGGATCGGTAGCCATCGGCGCTGTCGGCCTGGTCATCGGAAGCTACTCGGTCAACATCCCCAGATACCTGAACCCCGAGAACAAGACCCTCTGCATGGCCCTGGCCGGAGCAGGAGCGTTCCTGAGCATCATCGGGTTCATCGCCGGGCTCGGCGCAGTCGCCGGGGCGCTCTGATGGCAGTCTACAGAGGGAAGTACATCCTCGAGGGGCTGCCCGAGATCTCTCCGGAGATGGAGCACAACCTGGACATCGCCTACGAGATCTGCACCTCCTACAGGGAGGGCTTCCCCTGCGAGATGTGCGGGAGATGCTGCCACCAGCCCCATATCGTGGTCCGTCCCGAAGAGATAGACAGGATCGCCACCGCCGCGGACATCCCTATATTCGACTTCCTGAAAGGCTATCTCGTGCAGACGTCCGACGGGAGGTTCCTGTTCAAGAAGACGGATCCCTGCGCCTTCCTGGGGAAGGACAACAGGTGCACTATCTGGAAGGACAGGCCCGGGATCTGCGACGACTTCCCTTACGCGGTGTCGATGTTCATGTCCAGGGTCTACCTCGCATTGACCAACCCCGATGCGGACATCATGGACCTCATATCCTACATGGACGACACATGGCCCTGCACAAGAATCATAAAAGGATCCGTATCAGATAAGATCGAGGCGCGCAGGAAGGACGTGATCCTCCCCTGACCCTGAACGCCTTTGCGCCTTCTCAACGATGGGAGAGCAGAAACTCCCTCGCCTTCTCCGCATACAGCTTCTGGTCGACGTTGTGGCCTTCTCCCTCGACCGGCAGGAGCACCGCGCCCGGGATCGCCTCGCTGACCAGCCTTCCCTGCTCGAACGGGGTCATGATGTCCTCGGTGCCCTGGACCACCATCGTCGGGACCGCTATCTGCGAGAAGCCGTCCCACGGGTCGAACCCATCGACCGCGTGTATCTGGTCCAGGAGGCCGTTAGGATCCACGGAATCCTTCGGCAGCGGAACGCATGCCCCCTTGTCCGAGAACTTCCGGAAGAACCTCTCCGAGAAGCAGAACGCGTTGACCATAACGTAGAACCCCTCAAGGCCGACAGAGCCTTCGTTGAGCATCCTCGTGAACTCTCCGAGGACGTAGCTGGTCCTCGCCGGACGGTCCTTGTATGTGGAGACGAGCACCTGGGAGATCAGCCTCTCGGGATAGCGCGATGACATCGAGAGCAGCACCGTGGAGCCCATTGACCATCCGACGGCCCTGAACCTCCTGTACCCGAGATGCTCCATCAGCGCGACGGCATCGTCCGCGAGGTCATGGATGCTGAACCGCCCGGAATACTCCGTCTTCCCGATGCCGCGGTTGTCGACGGTGATGGCCCTGCATCCCTCCAGTAGCGGGACCATCCTCTTCCAGTATCCGCAGCATGCCCCGAACCCCGACAGGAGGAGAACAGGCTCCCCCTCGCCGTGGGACTCGTACCATAGGCGGACGCCGTTGACATCTGCGAACATGCTCCAGTGATTCCCCGATCAGGATTTAAGGCGGTCGCTGCCGAGCGCCGTCATGAATCTGTCACGGATCTCCACGGCTTTCATCTCTATGTTCGGCGAATCCGAATTGAAGGGCCTTATCGGCACATGGACGAACCTCATGCCGGCCCCCAGGCCCGAAAGCGCCTGGCGGATGCCTTCGCGGGTGTGGGCCCGTCTCACATCGGGAAGCCCGAACGACCTGGCGACGGATGCGAGATCGACGTTCAGGTAGGCCTGCTCGATCTGGTTGCCGGTGGACCCGAACGTCCCGTTGTCCAGGCACACCACGGCAAGGTTCCGGGGCGATTCCGATGACAGCACGGGGAGCACCGACGACCCCAGCAGGCTGCCGTCGCCGTCTATCACGACGACGTTCCTGTCGGAAGAAAGGGACAGCCCCAGCCCGATAGGCGTGGCCTGGGTGTAGCTCCCCAGCATGTAGAAGTTCAACGGCCTGTCGCGAGCGGCATGCACCTCCTTCGATGGCACGCCTATGTTTGACACGACGATGTCGCCATCGCCGACCATGCCCATCACGTCGGATATGGCCTCGAAACGGGTCAGTTCCGGTTCCGGGAACTCCGCTGCGGGGGCCGCAGGGACCGTGCGCCTCCTCGAAGGATACTCCGAAGGAAGGCGCTTCGCCGCTCCCCACAGGTCCGGCTTGACGAGCACGACGTTCATGGCGGACCTGTCAAAAGAGTCCGCCATGGCCTCGCCGACCAGATGTATGTCGCCTTCCGATGAGACGACACGGCACCCAATGCCGTAGACCGCCAGGAGCTCGGGCATCTTGGAATTGAACGGCACCTGGGCCTCGATGCTCTCCGATTCGGTCCCCCTCCAGCTGGCCAGCACGAAGAGGGGGAGATGGTAGCAGCCTGTCAGGGACATGATGGCGTTCAGCATGTTGCCCAGCCCCGAGCTCTGTATGGAGACCACGGGCCTCTTCCCGGCCAATGCCATGCCCGCGGAGATCCCCACTGCATCCTCTTCGCGGGTGATGTCGACCACGGGGAACTCTATATGCAGCATGTCGGTGAGCAGCTTGTTCTTGTCGCAGGGCAGGCTGATGACGATGTCCGCCCCCGCGGACCTCAGCTGCTCGATGACCTTGTCCTCGTTCATCTCAGCACCTCCTCTATCTCCTCGACGCCCGCATCCTTGCCCAGCGTGGCTTTGACGGGGATGCGCACCATGCCCAGGTCCTCTCTGGCGCGCTCGATGCCGCCTCCCGTGATGTTCAGCAGTATGCAGGAAGCCGGATCCACATCCTTCTCGTCGACAGCCTTCACGAGCGAGGCCAATGCCACAGCGGCGGCAGGGTTGATGTCGATGTCCTCGGAGGACCTCCAGAGCTTCTCGGCGTCCTTGGCCTCCCGGTTGGTGACCGTATGGAACCTCCCGTCCGTGCCGGACATGGCATCGAAGACCCCGCCGGCCATGGAATACGGCGGCTTCCTGTTCGTGAGCACGTCTGCGTAGACCTCGAAGACGTCCCCCTCTTCTCCGAGGTCCTCCGGGAGGATCTCCCTGCGTCCGGCGGACCAGGCCCTGGCCATCGGCGCGAACGGCTCGTTCTGGGCCAGCTCCAGCCTCGGCAGCCCGGTTCCGAACCGCCCGTCGTCCCTCAGGCGCATGGCGGCTTCCCATGCCGCGATGCCGCCGGTCCCGCTTCCGACGCCCTGGAAGTAATGGTCCGGCATCCTACCGGCCCTGACGGCCCCTTCGAGCATGACGGTGCCCATGCCGTCCCTGCGGGCGATGTTCCTGGCGCCCCCTTCCGGAACGAATCCGTCCATGGATGCGATGCGGTCCGCCACAGCGATGGCGTCGGCATAGTCGCCCCTGACCGCGAGCAGCGTGGCCATGCCGTTGTCCTCGGTCACCGTCATCCCTTCGGCCGCGGATACGGGGACGACCACGATGCATCTCCTGCCGATCCTGTTCCCGACTTCGGCGAACGCCCTGGCTGTGTTCCCCGCCGATGCGATCACGACGGAATCGTCGGAGAAGCTGCTCAGCCTGGCGTATGTCGGGAGGGCCTCGAGCTCCTTGAACGAGCCCGATGCGGCGAACGCCCCGCGCTCGGGATAGTATCCCGTGAATCCTACCCATAGGTCGTGCAGGCCCAGCTCTTTCGCCAGCCTCGGGCTCCTGAACGCCACCGGGCCCGCCTTGGTAGGGAAGGTCCTGGAGACGGGCAGCCATTCCTTGAACCTGAACACGTTGTCCTCGGGGCCGACGGTCAGCTGCTTGGCCTTGTAATCCGCTCTCAGCAGCCCTTTGTGCCCATGCGGGCAGGACAGCGTGTACCTCTCTTCGACCTCCTCCCCGTTCTCGACGCAGCGCAGGACATAGCTCCTCTCTTGACCTTCCATCCTGCTCACCCCCGCGAGACCTCGTTGAACAGGCCGAGAGACCATCTTCCTTCTTCGGCCAGGGACTTGAGCTCCTCGCACACCGCCAGCCCGATCCTCCTGCTGGACTGCCTCTGGACCACGGGCACTTCAGCGGATGCTCCGTCGGGGAGCCTGAACTCCGCTGAGCCCAGCAAGCATGAGAACGCCTTGCCGGGACAGGCCGAGACGCAGGCCCCGCAGTCCATGCACAGGCTGCGGTCTATCCCCTTGGACGGCGAAGCGTCCCTCGGGCAGGACGCATCTGCGGCGCATTCGCTGCAATGCAGGCACTTGCCCATGTCCGCGAGGACGGCCTCGTTGCCCGGGATCCAGACGGAAGAGTAGTCCCCCATGCAGATCGGGACCCTGTCGCGGACGTCGCAAAGCGGCATTGCCGCGCCCTCGTTCAGGACAGACAGGTCGTCCAGGGCCTTTTGGTCGGTCACAGGGATGACGGTCCCTACCGATATCGTGCATTCGGGGCCGACGGACGTCTTGAACCCGCCCATGTACTCCGGCCTCATCAGATGCATGTCCGCCTCGACGGAGAGGTTCGGCTTGGAATCGCTGCTCCTGGTGCCCGTGCCCAGCACGATGCCCGGTGCGCCGTTGACGAAGACGCCGGCGCCAGTCCTCAGGAACCTGCGCTCCGGATCGTTCTGCAGAGGGTTGATGTCGCCGCATCCGCTGAACGTGGCGCCTTCCCAGCCTCCGGGCATCGGCCGGGGGCCGCTGAAGATCGTGTCCACCTCCCCGTCGGCCGTCGCGAAGCAGCTGTAGTTCTTGAAGAAGCTCCGAGTGGTTATCATGCGCGCGAAGGGCATCTCGGCCAATGTGACCTTGCGGGTTATCGTCCTGCCGTCGTCGGCGACCACCTTCACCTCTGCCTCCTTCCCGGCTACCAGGTCCCTGAACAGATGGCCGCCGCCGTAAGAAGCGTCCCTGCGCGCGGTGCCGTTGACTATGACATCCACCAGCCCCAGGGATTCGTTGGGACAGGGGCCGACGGAAGCAGGGACCCCGTTTATGGTGACGGAGTCGGCATGCCTGAACACCGCCGGCCCGCATACGGGGATGCAGAGCACGGCCATCGTCCCGGAAACGACCCCGAACGATCCTGCCGTTACCGCGTCCACCTCGCCCAAGGAGGGCCTTTTCCCGCTGCGGACCAGGTCCTTGAACTCCTGTGCCGTGTATACGCGGGCTTTCTTCTCCTTTATCAGCCTCTGGACATCCATCACCGTCTTCTCTCCGCTCATAATATCACCACATCCTCCACGCGGACATGTATCCCCCAGGGCTTGCAGATGACCATGTTGCACAGCCCTGTGTGAGCACGGTCCATCATGCAGAATCCCGGCAGGAAGTGCTGCCTCATCCCGAACGCCGGCTCCTTGGCTATCGGCACGGCCCTGCCTTCGAAGCCCAGCATATGGTACATCTTGACCTCCTTGACCTGGTCGAAACGCCCCCTGGAGAGGGCCGGGCCCAGGACATGGCCGGTTATGACCCCGGTCACAGGGTCCGCGTCTATGACCTTCATCACATGGTTCACGGGGCATCCTGCGCCCGCAGGGCGTCCTACCACCACGTCTCCGGGGACGATCTCCAGCTTCTCCACCAGGTCCGGCCGGAACGGAAGGACGATCTTCCTCGCCGACGGCTCCCCGGGCATGCTGGTTATGACGTAATCGTAAGATTGGCCTACGACATCCGTCCCGCTGTAGGTGGCGGCCATTGGGACCTCCGCAGACCTCTGTGAAGGAGCGCGGTAGAACGGGCATGCCTCGGCATCGAGGCTTCCGGAGGCGGTCCTTGCGGAATATTCGCCGCAAGTCCTGCATCCGCAGGCCCCGCAGTTCTTGCCCGGAGGGACGAACTCACTCGCCGCGGTAGATGTTGTCGGCATCGTCGATCCTCCTGATGACTCCGAAGTGGTTCTGCCACCCCACGGCCTTCTTGCCTATGCATATGGTGCACACCCCCAGCGGAGGGTTGCCGCGGAGGGATATCTCCGTTCCCGGCGCTATGGCCTCCACCTCGTCGATCCTCCTGAACAGGTACCTGAGCCCGGTGCCGTGGATGGCGTTGGTCTCCACTATCTCCATGTCGGGATGGACCTGCCTTATGCTCTCCCTGAAGACCTCCTTCTCCGCTTGGGATATGAGATCGATCTTCGTGACCACGCATATGTCCGAGAGGTCTATCATGGGGGCCATCTTCAGCGGGGCGTGCGTCCCGGACAGCGATGACATGACGCATATCCCCAGAGAATGGGTGAAGTAAGGGGTGCATCTCAGGCAGAGGCCGGCGCTCTCCACGATGAGCGTGTCTGCGCCTTCCTCGACCGCCCAATCCATGGCGTCCTTGATGATCATGATGCTCATATGGTCGGGGCACATGTCTCCGGAGTACACCTTGCGCGCAGGGATGCCGAACTCCTGCCTGAGCTCCTCGTCCTCGAATGCACGGACCACATCGATCTTCAGGAAGGCCGGCAAGCCTCCCGAATCCTTGATGTGCCCGATCATCTGCTTTATGACCGCAGTCTTCCCGGCGCTGGGCGGCCCGGCGATGACCATGAGGCGGAGGCCGCTCAGACAGAGGCCCCCGTTATCACTTCGCCGTTCCTCAGGCGCTCGCGGATCTCCGAGAGCTCCGCATCCAGCCTCTGGACCAGGGAGATGGCGTCGCCTTCGTTCCGTCCGGCGTCGATGATGTCCGCCACCTCGCCGTTCCTCATCACGATGCGCCTGTCCGTGATCATGGACACGTAGGGGTCATGGGTGACGAATATCACCGCCTTCCTCATCTTCCTGAGCGCATCGATGACCTGCTCTTTGTATATCCCCGCGTTCTCGATCTCGTCCAAGAGGATTATCGGCGTGTCCGATATCAGGAGAGCGTCGGCGATCATCAGAGAGCGGGTCTGCCCCCCGGAGAGGCTGGACACCCTCCAGCTGCCGTCGAACTTCTCGCCCGTGAACGTGTTCCCCAGCGCCACCGCCTCCTGCACCACGTTCGGGGACAGGTTCCCGCGCGTGGACCTGTGCATCTCCAGGAACTGCTCCACCGTGAGGTCGGCCAGGCACTTGGTGTTCTGGGTTATCATCGCGATAGGTTTGCAGGACGGGTCGCGGATGAGGGACTCGTCGGGCTCCTCTCCGTTGACGAGGATGCGGCGCCTGGTCACGGTGTCTCCCTGTGCGAAGACCTCGATGTCGTTAATGAAAGCGGTCTTGCCCGACCCTGTCGGCCCTACGATCGAGATCAGGTCCCCCGGATGTATCTCCAGGGGCTCGAACCTCTCCCTCTGGCCTTGCTTGTTGAATCCCGGACACACAGTTATCGTGACTTCGCTTGCTGAACAACCCATCGTCTCACCGAAGCTATCGCATGCCGGCCTTCCTCTTTGTACCGAGGCCCTGTTGGGAATCGGGATGCTGGCCGGATGCCTGGCCTGTCCCAGCTTGAAACGATATTTAATCTAAACGTCCAATAATTATACAAATAGGTTAATTTTCTGTCATTGTTGCAATTAGGGATATATTTCCTCATCAGGCAAATTTATCGAATGAGGATCATATCTGGCAGCATGGAGACCGAGCACGGAAGGATCATCGTCGGAGAGACCTGCATCGATGCGACCGTGGAAGCCGGATACCTCGGCCAGGTGGAGGGCTTGATCTTCGAATGCCGTAAGGCGATAGAGCGCAAGATCTCCGAAGACCCGTTCTTCGGCTCCACCTACAGCCCCCTCCGGCCGCTGGAATCCGACCCGTTGCCGGTGAGATGGATGTGCGAGTCTTCCATGGCCGCCTCCGTCGGGCCCATGGCGGCCGTGGCAGGCACGGTCGGCAGGTTCGTCATGGAGAAGCTCCGGTCCATGGGATGCAGGCACATCGTGCTGGACAACGACGGCGACCTGGCGATAATGTCGCATTCGCCTTTGTCGGTAAGCATCTACACCGGTTCGGACTTGTTCCCCCTGATACCTCTGTGCTTCGGCCCTTCGCCCGAAGGCATCGGGATCTGCACCTCCTCCGGGAAGGTCGGCCATTCCGTGTCGCTCGGGGCCAGCGATTCCGCGACCGTCATCGCCAAGGACCCTTCGCTGGCGGATGCCTGCGCGACAAGGCTGGGGAACCTGTCAGGCAAGGATCCTGCAGAGGCCTGCGAAGAAGCATGCTCCATAGACGGGGTGATCGGCGCCATACTGGTCTCCGGAAAAACGGCCTCGGTGTGCGGAGACGTCCCGCTCGGCAGAGGAACCGATTCCGTTATTATCAGCTCGGCCGATTAAGGTCCCGATGTCCGAGCCTAAGAAGATCCTGATGGTCGTCATGGACGGCCTCGGGGACCGCCAATGCCCCGAGCTCAGAGGGATGACCCCGCTGCAGTACATCAGAACGCCCAACCTGGACTGGTTCCTGGAGCATGGGCAGGGCGGGCTGTGCGACCCGATCTCCCCCGGAGTGAGGGCAGGCAGCGACACCGCCCACCTGTCCCTTCTCGGGTACGATGCCGCCTCCGTCTACACCGGCAGGGGGCCCTTCGAGGCGCTGGGCATAGGGATGGACATACAGCCCGGCGATGTGGCGCTGAGATGCAACTTCGCCACGGTGAACTCGGACATGGACGTCCTCGACCGCAGGGCAGGGAGGATACATGCGCCCGAGACCACCCAGCTGATCGAGTCCCTCGACGGGATGGATGTGGAAGGCGTGGAGTGCATCGTCCGCGAGAGCAGCGAGCACAGGGCCGTGCTGGTCCTGAGGGGAGACGGCCTCAGCGCCGACATCACCGACGCGGACCCCGGCCCGGACACCCACCTCCTGCTCTGCGAGGGCAGGACGGAAGATGCGGAGTTCACGGCCTCCGTGGTCAACAGGTTCATGGAGGAATGCTATCGGAGGCTCAGGAACCACCCGACCAACCAGAAGAGGAGGGCCGCAGGCCTTCCTCAGGCCAACATCCTTATCCCCAGAGGCGCGGGGATGTACCCGCAGATAGAGCCGTTCACCGAGAAGTACGGGGTGTCGGCCACGTGCGTCGCCGGGGTCGGGCTCGTGAAAGGCATATGCAAGGCATGCGGCCTCGACATCTACCCCCTGCCCGGGATCTGCGACGGTTCGATGGAATCCGATTTCATAACGAAGGCCGAATGCGCGATCGAAGCCTTGGAAGAGTACGATTTCGTGCTGATGAACTGCAAGGCCGGGGACATAGCGGGCCATGACGGCGACGCCAAAGCGAAGGCGGACGTCGTCCGCCGCCTGGACGAGATGGCCGGCGTGCTCAGGCACGGGCTTCCGGAAGATACCGTCACGGTCCTGACCTGCGACCACTGCACCCCCTGCACCCTCACCGACCATAGCGGCGACCCTGTGCCTATCGCAATCCGCGCCAAGGGCATGATATGGGACGATGCCAAGGAGTTCAGCGAGACCGGATGCGCCAGAGGGATGCTCGGAAGGATCAGGGCCAGGGAGATAGTCCCTATCTGCATGGACCTCGCCGGGCGCAACGAGAAGTTCGGCTCATGACAGATACAAGGTCAGCTCCGCATGGATGCTCCCGCCTGTGGTGATCTGGAAGTCCATCGCCGCAGACGATGCGGGACGGTTCCCTTCCGAGCCTACCGCTGCTTCGCAGTCTCCGTATGACACCTTCAGCAGGAACGGCCTGCCTTTCGAGAGAGATTCCAGGCACTCCTCCGCGAAGTCCAATGCGTTCTCGGTTCCCGATACAAGGTCCAATGCTACCATGTCTGATATCTTCACGAGAGTGCCGTCCCCGTCTTCCCTGAGGTCTGACATCCTGACCTTCGATGACATCACCGATCCCAGGACGTCTCCGGCGTCGGTGTCGGAGGAGCTGCGGTCGACAGTGTGAACCGTCACTGCCGCGGCCATCATGATCACCACGATGAAGACCATCGCGTCCACCATCGCCAGCATGCCCTTGCGGTTCATCTGCATACGGTCACCTCGAAGAATGCCGGGAACGTACGGCCCTTGTCGTCCGAGACCATGGACGAGAACGTCATCGACGATGCGTCCCCGTCCATGGAGCCGACGGTCACCGGCGGGGGGTTCTCGCAGAACCCGCCGGCGATAGACACCGATACGGAGATTCCACGGTACTTCCCCGAGTCGAGGATCGCGGGCAGGTCGTCCAGGTAATCGGGGACGAACTTCCCCTCCGAGACCGTGCCTGTGAATATCTTCCCATCCAGCTCTTCGGCCGGATCCGTTGCCGCTGGCTGTATGTGCACTGCCAATCCGATGTATGCGGACAGCACCACTGTCACTGCCATGAAGGCGACGATCGCCTCCGCGAAGCCCATGTCTCCACGCCTTCCCATGTCCATGGAGACGGCTTCGCGGTCATAGTTTAAGAAACAATCGTGAACAGTTCAATGAACTCCGCGGCGGTAGAGCCCGTACGTGAACCCGCCGCACATCTGCTCGATGCGCTCCCTCTTCTTGTCGTCGGGCGACCTGATGTACTCGCCGACGACCTTGGCCAGCGCAGGCGGGCGCTTCCTCACGTCTATCCCTATGGAGGACACGCCGGACCTTCCAAGCTCGCCGATGCTGTCCAAGAGGAACAGGTCCACGGAGTTCAGGATGCGGGCATAGCCCCTCCTGTCCCTGTAGACAGGGAAGGAGCCTTTCTCATCCTTCAGGATGCCGTTCTCTATCCCGGGATCGCGGGTGTACATGAGCTCGGTCCTGCCGAAGGCCATGACCTCGGCCCTTCCTGGGCGGTGGGCGATCAGGTCGGACACCTCGTTCCTGGACAGCTCCACCGAAAGGGTCGCCTGGTAGACATCCGGGAGGGTCCAGGAGTTGTAGCAGTTGAACACGCTGCTCGCATATATCCTGGGCGAGTTTTTGCACAGCCTGAGCTGCCCGGGGCTGTTGACCATGACCGGGCCGTCGAAACAGCATTCGTCCAGGGGATCGAACCTGGGCAGCAGGTCCACCAGCTCCACCTTGGCGGAAGCGCACATCTCCCCGGCCTCCTCCAGCCTGTCGCTGTGCTCGAAGTAGACCCTCTTCGCGTAAGGGAGCGAAGCTTCCAGGGTCTTGAGGGTGTTGACGTAGAACGATGCCTCCGGCCTGCGGTCCGTATGAGGGAGCTTGGGAAGGGATGCGTCGCCCGTCTTCCTTTGAGCCTTGCCGTCCAGCTTGGGAGCGCTCCCGATGAGGTTCTTCACCTCGTCGATGCGGGGGTCGTAGGTCCTGTACACCTGATATCTCCCGTCGGGGATCTTGAAAGGTATCCTGAACGGGTCGGTATCGACGACCTTGAACCCGCCGGCCTTCAGGTCGCCGGAGAACAGGGACAGCCCGTCCTTCCTGCCGATGGGCTCCTCGCCTTTCCATTCGAACGCCCGATCGCGGACCGTCACCTCCCCCAGGTAGAACCCGCGGTTGTCGGGGTGCAGGGGCTGGACGGCCGACTTGACGCCTCCGAGGTACCCGTCACAGGTCCCCCTGTTGAAGACGGTCCTCAGCAGAGCGAGGCTCTCCTCATACTCCTGTCCGAAGTCTCCCTTCTCGGCGAGGGAGTACACCTTGGCAGAAAGATACGCGTACGCAGGGGAGCGCATCCTGCCCTCGATCTTCAGCGACTTCACTCCGATGGATCTCAGCTTCTCCATGTAGGGAACGCCGAACAGGTCGGCGTTGCTCAGCAGGAACCCTTCAGAATCGCCCATGGAGTACTTCTTCCTGCAGGGCTGGGCGCAAGACCCGCGGTTGCCGCTGCGGCCCCCCATGAAGCTGGACATCAGGCATCCGCCGGACATGCAGTAGCAGAGCGCCCCCTGTATGAACACTTCGGTGTCTATCGGAGATTGGGGAACGATCTCGGACAGCTCGTCCATGGTGAGCTCCCGCGCGAGGACCGCGCGCTCGAACCCGTTCTCGACGCACCATTCCAGCCCTTCGAGGGAGTGGATCTGCATCTGCGTGGAAGCATGGAGGGGGATGTCGATCCCCCCGATCGCCCTCAGCAGGCCCAGGTCCTGGACCAGGACCCCGTCCGCGCCTATGTCCTTGAGGAACCTGACGAACCCCACAGCGTCCCGGATCTCGGAGTTCTTCACGGAGGTGTTGACGGCGACATAGACCTTGACGCCGCGGTCATGAGCGTACCCCATGGCCCCTTCGAGCTGACGGTCAGTGAAGTTGGCGGCGGATGCGCGCGCTCCGAAGCTCTTCCCGGCCAGATAGACTGCGTCGCAACCTCCCTTGACGGCGGCCGCGAGTCCGTCGGGATTGCCTGCTGGCGATAGTATTTCCACGGGAGCCTTATAGGGGCCGGCTCTTAAATGGATTGGCAGGCGGGCGCAGTGGAAACGCACCTTTCGAAGATGGCCAGCGTTCCGGACGCTTCCGAAGGGGATGGCGGTTCCGGGCCTGTTTCTGCCGATTCTGTAGCGCAGCCTATGGGTAAACGCCGATTACTCTATGTCCCCGGAGAGTTCAGCACGCCTTTATCATCCTTCGCGGCGAGCCCTGTGCATGAACGACATACTGTCTGCGCTCCGCAGGGATGCGGACCGCGAAGAGAGGCCCGATGCCTTCGTGGAAGGAGATGCGCTGATCATCCGCTGCAGGGACTGCGAGCTCGCCCCGGTCCCGGGATCGGAAGAATGCATACGCTGCATGGTGGGCCTGATGTGCGACGAAGGAGGATGCGACAGGATCGTCCTCAGGACCGGGAGGGACATAGAGATCTCCGGCGAAGCCGGTAGGGCCGTGAAGGACGCGGCGTCCGTGAAGAGATGGTCATACTCCAGAGAAAAGCTCCCGATGTCCTGCAGGGGATGCCCCGTGTCCAGGGACGAAGTGATGGACGCCGCCTGGAGCGCGTTCCCGAAGGGGGCCGTGTCCGAGGGCAGGAGGATGCTGAAGGACGGCCCTCCGGAGAAGGACGGCTGCAGGGAATGCTTCATCCGCACGTCCGCGGCATTGGACCAGATGGACGAGGGCCTGCGCGCGATCGTCGACAGGATGGCGGGGGGACCGATATGATCTCCTGGAGGATCGGGCCGAGCAAAACCCGCGGAGAGGACAGGGGCGATATGGCAGGAGAGGGCTCCGGCACCGACATCGACCTCGACGGCTCCCCCTCGCCGGGGATGTTCAGAAGGACCGCGTCCTTCGACGCCAGCGCCGTCCCGGAGCCGAAGAGCCCCTTCGCGAGGATGCCCAAGGACTTCGCTACGCTGTTCTCCAGGCTCGCATCAGAGAACGTCAGGACCAAGCCGTCCTACACGGACTGCTGGATGACCAACCCTCCCGACGGGCTGAAGAGGATCGCCTCTTACATGACCCCCTACGGCAGCGTGCTCGTGGGGATGTCGGACGACGGGGAGACCGAGTACAACCTCACGCCGAGGGAGTACGCCTACCCGGACGGCCTGAACTCCGTGGTCATGGACATCATCGACGAGATCCGCGACGGATACAGGGAATCAGGCGGCAGGACGGACAGGGACACCGTCATGGGGCTTGCGAGGTCCCTTCTGGCAGACAGGATGGACGAGATAGGGGAGGCCAGCGGGGAGGCGGGGAAGGATGCGGTCTGCGGCGACATCTGCGGGATGGCCTACAGGCACACCCTGGGCGCAGGGATATTCGAGGTGCTGCTCTCGGACCCGCACATCGAGGACGTCTACATAGACGCGCCGTGCTCGGAGAACCGCATCCATGTGACGATGAACGGCATCGAGGGACTGAACTCCCACATCAGATGCAGGACCAACCTCATGGCCGAGAACCGGGAGGTGGACAACCTGATCAACATACTGAAAAGGGACAGCGGGCTCCGCTTCTGCCGCTCGGACCCTGTGCTGGAAACCGACTTCAAAGGATTCGACGCCAGGGTGACCGTCGTCGGCTACCCTATGAGCCCCAACGGGAACGCGGTGGCCATACGCAAGAGGTCCGTCCGCCCGTGGACGCTGACCCGGCTGATATCCAACGGCACAGTGGACCCGAGGACCGCGGGGCTGCTGTCGTACCTCGTGAACAGCAGGGCGGCGTTCCTGATATGCGGGCCCAGAGGGGCGGGGAAGTCGTCCCTGCTGGGCGCGCTCCTGTTCGAGTTCGCCAGCAACCAGAGGATACTGACGATAGAGGACACGCTCGAGCTCCCGGGGGACCTGATGAGGCGGATGGGATACAAGGTGCAGACCATACTCGTCGACGAGAGGATGCAGGGGACCCAGCTCTCCCGCTCGGACGAGGCCCTCAGAGTGTCCCTGAGGATGGGGGAGTCCGCCATAGTGCTGGGAGAGGTGAGGGGGGATGAGGCCAAGACCCTCTACCAGAGCATGCGCGCCGGGAGGGCCGGAAGCGCCATCCTGGGGACCATCCATGGAGATTCCGCCGATTCCGTTTACAAGAGGGTGGTCTACGACCTCGGGATCAGCCCCGAAGCGTTCATGGCCACGGACATCATCGTCACGATGGGCACGGTCAGGGACAGGCGCACCGGGAACCTGATAAGGAGAGTGGGGGAGGTGGTCTCCACCGGCGACGAGCCCGGGAAGTTCGTGGACATCTCCGGCCCCGACGCGCTGTTCGCCTCGCCGGTGATAGGGAGGATCCTGAAGTCCTCCCAGGGCGGGAAGAGAGAGGCCGCCAAGGAGATCCGCGCCAGGGCGATGATGCGCTCCTACCTGGCCGAGCTGGGAGCGGGCGACGAGAGGTACCTGGGACCGGAGTGGATCCTCCTGGCCAACGACACGCTGGCCTCCATGAAGCCCGGGACGTCCGCCGAGGACATACTGTCGGAGTTCAAGAGCAGGGTGGGAGCGGAATGACATCTTCCGTAGACTGGAAGAGGCTGGTGAAGGAGGGCCCCACAGTCGTGGGGATGCTCACCGCGTGCCTGGAATCCGGAGGGTCGATAGACACCGCGGTCAGGGAGCTGGCGGAGGACGGCCCGAAGGTCTCTGCCGGCGTCTTCGCCGATGCAGTCAGGTCAGTGGATTCCAGGTCTTCCCCCTGCATCTCCGATGCCGTGACCGAGGCGATGTCGGAGCTCCCTGAGAAGGCCGCCGGGTACAAGCACTCGGTGCTGCTGTGCATAGCGGCATCGGAATCCCCGGCCGGGGAGGAGGGCAGGCGCCTGCTGGCAGAGGCGTCCGACATCGCACTGGATTCCGTCCGCTCGATGGGAGAGTCCTACAGCGCATCGCTCACCCTCCCTTGCACGGCCGTTTTCGGGCTCGGGATCGTCCTGCCGATGATACTCATGTCCATCGTGCCCATGCTGGGGATTGGAGGGCTGTTCGCCTCGTCCTCCCTGAACGAGGCCACGATGGCCCTTATCACCCTCGTCCTGGTCCCTTCCGCCATACTGGCGATGGCCGTTTGGATCAGAAAGTCCAACCCGTTCGCGTCCGAGTTGGATGTATCCGACATTCCAAAAAATTCCCTATTGCTGCTGACAGCCGTGCCGATAGCCCTTTTCTCGGCGATGGCCGGGCTAGACACGTACAGGGCCGTGATGTCCGCGATGGTCATCGCCTGCCTGCTCTGCTCGATATCCATGGCCAAAGACATCGTCGGCGAGAGGAAGAGGATGTCGTGCGTGCAGGGCCTGAGGGATGCTGTGTTCGAGATCGGCAACAGGATGGCCGGCGGCTGCACGTTCGAGAAGGCCTGCCTGGAGTCCATATCCTCCCGCCCCGAATGCGCCGATGCGGCAGTGTCGCTTGAGAGGGAGCTGGACCTTTGCCGCGGAGACGTGGACAGGGCGCTGGAGCTCTCCATCGGGGAATACTCGGACGAGGTCCTGAGAGCCTATATTGACATCCGCAGATGCTCGGAGGACAGCACGGAGGACGCGGGAAGGCTTGCGATAACCCTGGGGAGGCAGTTCCACAACATCGACGCGGTGGAGACTGGGCTGGGGACGAAGCTCAAGGGCATGACGGACACCATGGCCGGGACGGCCATGCTCTTCGCGCCTCTGGTGCTGGGGATGAGCGTGTCCATGCTGGAGCCTCTGTCCGAGCTGTCCGGATACCAGCCTATGGGGGATTCCTGCCTCATCCTGACGTTCTACCTGATCGAGCTGTGCGCCCTGATCTCGCTGCTGACGTCTTGCCTGAAAGCGGACGGCGGCGTCGGGAAGATGCTCAGGATGTTCTGCCTGATGACGCCCCTGGCGCTGATCGTGTTCAGGCTCTGCTGCTCTATCGGGATCTGACATCAGCATTATCATGTCGTCCCGCCATCGGGACGACATGGACGGGAGGATGACGATGCTCGCCTTTGCGGCCTTCCTCGGCCTGCTGACCGCGCTGTTCTTCTCGGCTCCGTTCATGGCCCCTCCAGGGACTTTCTGCGGCCTGGACGGGTCGCCGATGGTCATCGACAACGGCTGGCTGGGCCACGGCCCCGCAGGGCTGGCCTATCTCATCGGCGATGTCCTTTGCCATCAGGAGGCTGGCAGGTCCTTCATCCTCAACGGCTCGCAGATGCCCATTTGCATAAGAGACACGGGGCTCCTGCTGGGAGCCTTTGCCGGATGCTCTGTTGCATCGTTCTTCGTTGACCGCCTGCAAAAGAGGAGAGCCCTGGTCATAGGCGCCGCCCTGCTGCTGGCCACCGGCATCCAATGGGCGCTCCAGGGGGCCGTCGGAGACAATGCGTCTGTGAGGTTCGCATCCGGGATCGTCTCCGGGGTCGGAGCTTCCGTCATCCTGGGATGGTGGATCGCCGGCCTGACCGAATGCCG
The DNA here is from genome assembly GCA_963640995.1 of Dialister hominis. Taxonomy (GTDB): domain Archaea; phylum Thermoplasmatota; class Thermoplasmata; order Methanomassiliicoccales; family Methanomethylophilaceae; genus Methanoprimaticola. The sequence continues at coordinate 22,079 of CAVICI010000013.1, forward strand.
CGCCGCAGAATGACATCGCCTGGCTTCCGGCGAATACAGGTCTTCCAGGCCTATCAGGGCGATCCCCTGCCCTTCTGCCGCCAAGACTACGCTCTCCGAGAACCCTCCCGCGGAGAACAGCGCGTACCTGCGCTCCCTGCACCTCACCAGCATGGACGACTTCATCAGATGGTCCAGCTCCTCGATGGTCACCGGCGACGATCTGCACTTGCATTCTCCGAAAAGGACGGTCCCGTCGGGATCGCCCTGGTCATAGGCGATGACGTCTATCTCGGCCGATGCCTTCGTAGCAGGATCGGACCCCCACCATGTGCCGACGCTGTTGAATCCCATGTTCCTCCTCGCGTACATGCGGCAGGCAGACTCGAACACATGCCCCATGTACGTCTGCATGCCCGACATGATGCGCTTCACTGATGCTTCCTCCTCGGACGAGTCTATAGGCACAAATGACCCGTATACGAAGCGATAGTAGAAACGGAACATGTTGTCAGACAGGACGTATCCGGTCTTCTTCTTGGAGGCCTCTCCGAACGGTGCCGTCTTCTCTACGATCTGGAGCCTGACCAGTTCCGAGAGCTTCGCGGAAGCCAATGAAGTGCTGATCCCGGCATCGTCCGCGATCTCGTTCAGCCTGGCCTTTCCGTTTGCCAATGCTGCGATCAGAGACGAGAACGTGCTTGGATCCCTTAGCTCCTCTCTCAGAATGTAATCGGGCTCCAGCCTGAAGAAGGCCGTATCCCTCAGGAAACTGTCTATCACGCACCGATCCAGCCCCCTCGAGGGATCGAACATCTTCAGGTAGGCGGGGATCCCGCCGACCATGCCGTAGATCCTGAGGCAATCCAGTTCCGAGAACCCGTCCAGGTATGGGCGGCATTCGAGATAGGTCAAGGGGGACATCATCATCTGAGCCGTCCTCCTGCCATACAAGGGGCTCTCGTATCCCAAGACGCCGTCCTCCATCGCTCCGATGGAGGAGCCGCAGAGGATGATGAACATGTCGCATCCGGTGAATGATACATCTATCCGGTTCTGGAGGATGCTGGAGAAGGATAGGAACGAATTGGCCAGATACGGGTACTCGTCGATGACCACGATGAGCCTCCCGTCCTCAGACATCGCCGCCCAGGAGTCGAGGACATCCTCTGCCGTAGGCTCGGTCGATGTCCTGTAGCTGTCTGGAACGGTGGACCTGAGAAGGGCCATGTTCCTCTTGAAGTCGGATTTCACAGCAGTCATGGCGACCGCCCTCTTGCCCTCGATGAACTTCCTGATCAGAGTGCTCTTGCCGACCCTTCTGCGGCCGTACAGCACGAACATTCCGAATCCGGATCTGGAATACTCGCGCTCCAGAGCCTCGAGCTCCCTGTCGCGGCCGATGAATCCGTCCTTCTTCATGGATGACGATTTACTTAATTATAATTAAGTTTATCTCTATTTAGTAATAAGGACGTTCAAGATAGTCTAAAGCAACCGAGCAGCGGTTTGTGATAGCTTCTATAAACGCATAGCACCATTTCAACTCCATGTTGGGTAACAAGAAGGTCTGCCCGAACTGCGGCGGCCCTATACAGGCCGATGACGACGGAAAAACTGGAGTATGCACGAGATGCGGACAGAAGATCAAGCTCACCGGGAAGGGCATCCTTAGCTACGGCTTCGGATCGAACGGCCTGAGCTTCTCCTTCAGCACCAGTAGCAGTAGCAGTGGCGAGCAGGACGATGCAGAAGATGTGGAAGAGATTCCGTTCCGCAGCACGTTCACGCCGAGCGGCAAGAGCCTCTCCGAAGCGCTCGGATATTGGAACGGGACAGCAGGAGTGATGAGCAAGGAAGATGCAAAGGAGAGCTACAGCGCGATCGTGGAAGAGATCGCCGGCAGCTTGTTCTCCGATATAGACGAGAACGTCCCTGTGGACCAGATCGTACGCCTGTCCGATGTCATGGACAGCAAATTCGACGAGAGCGACGGGGAGGAGTATTCCGATTTCTACATCGCCGTCCACAACAAAGCGCTCGAGGATCTGTCAGGGCTCACAGATTCTCCGGACCTCCCATACCACCTGTCGGGCCTCATGGTCCTGTCCATGATTGTCGGAAGCCGTTACACCTCCATAAGATATCAGCGGGACCTGTTCTCATCGATGTCCGATAACCTCAGGACTATCAGCGGGGGAATGGACGCGGCCTTGTTCGACGATGACGACACTACGGATAACGAGAACGAGATCTGGGGATGCATCAACTTCCTCGACATGATAGTCTCGAAAATCGATTCCGCGCTGCGCTCCTATTCGGAACAGGACCTCGCCAGGCTCGCCGATTACTGGCGCAGCGAGAACATGAGCGGAGCTATGAATTGCCTCCTTACCGCACGTGAAGCAGACTGCAACGCGAACAACGCCGGGCTGTTCGGAGCCTCCAAGTTTAAGAACCAGAGGAAAGAGAGTCTATCGGCCTACGTGGACACCTATTTCGAGCCTTTGAAGAAAGGCTATTGCTGAGACAGCGCCAGACTTTCAAATCAGGGCCGTTCCGATTCTGCGTACAGCGCAAGGGACGGCCTTAAACCACTTCCATTGTATCGCTGGCGGCAAGAGAAGCGAGGCGGGCAGGCAAAGGCCTGGCGACGGCCCGTCCTTGTGGAATATTTGAGGTGCACGGCTTCTGAGAGTGTGCTGAACCGGAACGGGACTTACGGTCTACCCTGTCCTCGAGACGCACATTCTGAAGCACTTCATTAACGTTCGCACTGCACAGCCCGTGTTTCTGGATTGGACCTATTCATACTGAAGAGATAGGATAAATATGATTTCAACAATCACAGGCTATCAGGAGCGGATCGGATGGAAGTAGGCGAGCTCGAGGACATCGTCATTTCTGTGATACAGGAAACACAGGTCAAGCTGGGGCCGTCCAACGGATCGGAATCCTTATTCCTGCCGCTATCGAGCCTCGATGCCGAAGAGGACCGCGGAAAGATCGCTGACCTGATGGAGAAGCTGGCCGAGAGATGCAGAGACAGCATGGGCGAGATCGACTATGTCGTCATGGACGACAGGGTCCGGATAACCGTCCCGGAGAAGGGCAGCAGATACGTTGCCAAGCTACCGGTGAGCCCTGTCCTCAGGCTCATGGTCGACTCCGTGATGGAGCACCTGTCGCCCGAAGAACTCAGATCACGCCTGGAGTCCTCGTTCTCGGACTGCAACTGGAAGACCGTTGACGGAGACGGGTTCCAGTACATTGCGTACTTCGACAAGGTGGACCCGTATGTGTACTGCATCGGGCACGAGTGCTGCCACATTATATACCACAGGTTCAGCAGGAAGGACTATCTGGCCTTCGGGTTCGAGCTGTGAGATCACTGTCATACTGGGGCCGTCAATGCGAAGTGCGAAGCCCGAACTTTGGCCTTCAAGCCGTTCTGCCCTGAAACATGAAGATTCCTAAAATCATCTGGAATCTCAGGCGAAATGCATGGCCCCTTGCCCCTATTTGTTGTGTGATCCAAACGAATCTTGAGCCGGCAAATCGTTTGAACCGCCGTGTGCCGAAGAGACGCACGGCGGTGTGAGAGGGTGGTTGGCGAACCGTTCGCCAACCTCCTGCTCGACTTAAATGGTTTGATCCTGCACAGATCCGCTTCAGCAGTCAGCCGCGAGGGAGATCGGCTTGATTATGATCTCAGGAGTTGACGCGCCCGTGAAAGCATAATCGGTGATCGTGGTGGTCTCCCATATGGTGAAAGTGGTGAGCGATGTGCAGTAAGCAAACACCATGAACCCTACGGTCGGTACTGAGCTTCCGATCTCCACAGTTCTCAGCGAAGAGCAGTTTTCGAAAGCACAGACACCGATTGCCGTGACGGAATCAGGGATTGTCAAATCGGTAAGAGACGAACAGCGGCTGAATGCGCTGTTTCCGATTGTCGTGAGCGAATCGGGAAGATTCAGCGAGGAGAGGGACTTGCAGTTCTGGAAAGCATAGTCTCCGATCGAAGCGACCGACCCGAAATCGACAGAGGACAGAGCGGTACAACTGTCGAACACATGGTCTAGGATCGTAGCGACTGAATCCGGAATCGCCACAGAGGCGAGAGCGGTGCAGCCGTAGAATGCCCATCCTTCGATGACCGTGACAGAGCTGCCAACGGCTATGGAGGAGAGTGCCGTACAGTTAGCGAATGCGGCATATCCGATGGCTGTCACGGAGTCCGGGATCGCCACAGAGGCGAGAGCGGTGCAGCCGTAGAACATACGGGCCGGTATCTCGGTCATGGAGTTTCCGATAGTCACGGAAGCGAGAGAGGTGCATCCCAGGAATGCTGATTCTCCGACGAAGGTGACGGAATCGGAAATATCCATAGAGGCCAGAGAAGTGCACTTGTAGAACGCGAACGTGTCGATAGAAGTGACGGTATCGGGCAGGGACACAGACTTGAGTGCGGAACAATATGCGAATGCCCCATATCCCACAGTTGTGAAGCCGTCTTCAGCATAGACAGAACGGAGATGGGCACAGTCGTAGAATATGTATTCATCTACGTAAGTCACGCCTTCGCCGAACGATATGCTCAGATCAGCCGTGGTGAGGTTCCAGGGGGTGTTCCTGTAATAGTCGGCCTGAGTGCTGTCGTACGAATAGGGATACCAGCTTCCGGACCCTGCGGTGAAATTGATCTTCTCGATGTTGGTGCATCCGGAGAATGTGGGACCGAGGTTCCATCCGACTGTGTTGAGACTGATCGGAATCGTGATCTCCTTCAGTCCCGTGCAGCTCTGGAATGCAGCCGCTGCAAACACAGTGTCGGGGTTGGTGATCACCACATCAACGAGGGCGGGACAACGGGCAAACGCGAAATCTCCGATCGTTTCCACAGACTCGGGAATAACCAGGTGACTGAGTGACCAGCATCTGTCGAATGCGTTGCTCCCAATGGTCCTGACCGAATTCGAGATGTCCACGTTCGCAAGAGATGCGCAGTTGTAGAATGAACGCACCGAGATCATGATGGTGGAATCCGGAATCGTCACAGAGGTGAGAGCAGTACAATAACTGAATGCAGAAGAATCGATCTCGATCAGCGACTCGGGAAGATCTACGGATGCGAGCGCCGTGCAGTCAAAGAATGCATACTCTCCGATTTCCGTGACGGAGTTTCCGAAGATTACGGAGGAGAGCGATACACAGTATGAGAACGAGGCATATCCGATGATCGTCACGGAGTCCGAGATCACCACAGATTTGAGGGCGGTGCAGCCGTAGAATGCACGCTCAGAGATCTCGGTCACGGAGTTCCCGATAGTCAGAGAGGTAAGGGATGTGCATTGGTAGAATGCCGCTATTCCAATGATGGTGACAGAATCGCCGATATCGATAGAGGTCAGGGAAATGCATTGGTAGAACGCAAAGTCTCCGATCGTTTCGACGGATTCGGACATCTCCACTGAAGACAGAGAGTAACAGTAGGCGAATGAAGCGTACCCGATCGTCTCGATCGACCCGCCCAGGTACACGTGGCCTATGGATGTGCATCCGTAGAACAAGTGGTCCGGGACATAATCCACATCGGCGGATATGACGACAGACGCAACGGCCCTGGTGGAGTACCACGGAGCGAACCCGCGGTATGAATCCTCGCTTGTGTAATAACCGTAAGGATACCAGTCTCCGGATCCGTAGAGGGTTATCGTTTCGATGCTGGTGCAGCCTTCGAACGCAGGGCTGTCGTTGGAACCGACGCTGTCGAGGCTGATGGGGATCGCGAGCTCTCTCAGACCGGTGCAGTCCTTGAATGCAGACCCGCAAAGGGACTCGACAGACTCCGGAATGGTCACTGAGCTCAGAGAGCTGCAGTTGGCGAACGCGTACTTTCCGATAGTGGTGACAGAATCGCCGATATCGATAGAAGCCAGAGAGGTGCATCCCGAGAACACGCCTTCGTTGAACACTGTGACCGAATCAGGGATGATGACCGAGGTAAGGGACGAACAGTTGCCGAATGCGTAATCGCCTATGGTGGCGATTGAATCGGGAAGGCCGATAGAGACAAGGTGCGAGCATCCGTAGAACAAGTGGTCCGGGACGCAATCTACGTCGGCGGATATGGCGACGGACAGGTCGACACCGGTGAGGTTCCACGGAGCGAATCCGCAGTATGACTCATCGCTTGCGGAAGTACCGTAAGGATACCAGTCTCCGGATCCGTAGAGAGTTATCATTTTGATGTTGGAGCAGCCTTCGAACGCAGGGCTGTCGTTGGAACCGACGCTGTTGAGGCTGGCGGGGATCGCAAGCTCTCTCAGGCCGGAGCAGCCCTTGAATGCAGACTCGCCGAGAGACACGACAGTCTCCGGAATGGTGACTGAGCTCAGAGAGCTGCAGTTGCCGAACGCATACTTTCCGATAGCGACGACAGAATCGCCGAGATCGATAGAAGCCAGAGAGGTGCATCCAGAGAACACGCCTTCGTTGAGCACTGTGACCGAATCAGGGATGATGACCGAGGCGAGAGACGAGCAGTCGCCGAATGCGTAATCGCCCATGGATACGACTGAATCGCCGATGTCCAAAGAAGTCAGCGAAGTGCAGCCGTAGAGGGCATAGTCGCCGATCATCAAGACATCGCCGAAATCCACAGAGACAAGAGCGCTGCAGTTGTAGAGGATGTGATCTGTGAGTTTGATGACACCGCTCGATATTACAACGGACAGGTCGGCGGTGGTGAGATTCCACGGAGTGTATCCGTAGTACGAATCATCGGATGCGGTAGCACCGTAATGGTAGCCCTCGCCGATTCCCTTGGTGAATGTGATCTTCTCGATATTGACACAGTCTCCGAACACAGGATTGGCGTTGGAACCGACGCTGTTGAGACTCAGAGGAATAGTGAGTTCCTTCAGACCGGTGCAGCCCTTGAATGCAGACTCGCCGAGCGACACGACATCCTCAGATATGGTCACGGAAGTCATAGACCTGCAGTCGGCGAACGCAAACTTCCCGATCGACACGACGGAACCGGAAAGGGTCACGGAAGTCAGGGAAGTGCATCCGGAGAACATGCCTTCATTGAGCGCGGTAATCAAACGCGGAACGGTCACCGAGACAAGAGATGAGCAGTCGCCGAATGCGTATTCACCTATCATTTTGATGGAATCGCTCATATCCACGGATGTCAAAGAAGCGCATCCGGTGAAGGCATAGTTTCCAATCGAGGTCATGGAATCAGGGAAATCGAGAACTTCGAGGTTGACGCATTCCGAGAATGCATGATCATCGATAGATTTCACGCCCTCGGACATAATGACGCTGGCAAGGCCAGAGCAGCCCTGGAACGCAAACGCCCCGATCATGCTGACGGAACCGGGGATGGTTACCGACTGAAGGGAGGTGCATCCTGCGAACGCGTGTATCCCGATCGATGTGAGCGACTCGCCCATGTCGACAGATACGAGACCGGTGCAGCCGTAGAACGCATACTTCTCGATCGACGTGACAGCGTCTCCAAGGTCTGCGTAAGAGAGGGATGTGCATGAGTTGAAAACACCCTCGTTCAACGAAGTTACCGAGTGCGGAATAGTGACGGAGGTGAGTGAAGTGCATTCTGCGAACGCATAATTATCAATCGTCGTGATGGAATCGCTCAGATTCAAAGAGACGAGGGAAGTGCATGAAAAGAATGCATGGTTCCCTATCGATACGATCGACGTGCCCAGATCCAGGGAGGAGAGGGAAGTGCAAGCGCAGAACGCGTAGTCTCCGATCGAAGTTATGGAATTGCCCAGTTGCAAGTTAGAGACCGAAGTAAAGCCCCAGAAAGCGTAAGCTCCTATCGATGTTACGCTGTCTTCGATGACGATCGATCTCGCAACATCTTTGAACTGTGCCCATGACGGAAGACTGTCATAGGTATAGTCGGGCATATCTCCAGACCCGTTAATTATCAGTGTGTGGGTGGAAGAGTCGTACTCCCACGAATAATCGTTAGCCGAATTTTCATTAACACCGGCTGCGTCTACGTTTACGTGATGCTCAGCAAGTACGAACGCAGATACTGTAACCAATGCCAAGATGAATATCATTATTTTCTTCATCTGGTCACCTTCTGCTGTTGATGGGATAAACAGTACCCCTACAACATTTTAATCATACCAACTATAAATATACTCTTATAACTGCATCACTTCGAATCGAACCATTTTAGTTCTACCTGTCTGATGCTGGCATATCGTTGGCATCTGCCCATGAGAAAACCGCCCGAACAGCATCGGATCGACAAGGGCCTGCATCCTGTTCCGTTCGGCGAAACAGAGCATGACCGCATCGAAGGCCGTATGAGCGCCCAGGTGCCCCGGAGCTTCCTGGCAGCCTGATTCTTTGCAAAAACTGCGAATCGCCCGCGGGAAGCGCGTCCATGATGTGAATCGGAGCGTAGAACCCGGACCGGCCTTCCGACCGGCCCGGAACGGGTTTCAGGCGAGATCACTCGCACTTGGTCCAGCCGCAGCACTTGCAGACGTTGCAACCGCCCTGGAACTCCAGCTCGGCACCGCACTTGGGGCAGGGGTTGTTGATCTCCCTTACCAGCGTCTCAGGCGCCTCGTCCGGGATGCCGTGGATCTGCGTCTGCATCTCGTTGTACATGTCGACGAGGGCCCATCCGACAGCCATCGGGCAGCAGGAGCCCTTGCTGGTGTCCTTGCTCATATGGGTCCTGACCACATAGGACGGACAGGAACCGCAGGACTTCAGCTGGTCCACGATGGCGCCGATGCCGCATCCGGACCTGGCGGCCAGGGAGATCATCCTGGAGAGCCCGACCATGAAGTTGTTGCATCCTCCGGTGGATCCCTTGTTGAGGTAGGCTTCCATGAGCTCCCCTGTGTCGGGATCGAAGAACGCCGTGCAGTGCAGGCTGCCGCATCCGGTCATCAGCTTGCGCTTCTTGCCGACGACGTTGTCGCCGACCTTCTCGACAATGCCCCTCTTCTCGGGCTTCTCCTCCTCCGCGGGCTTCTCCTCAGGCGCCTTGTCCTTGGTGGACAGGATCCCCAGGCGCTTGCAGCCGTCGCGGAAGACGGTGACCCCCTTGCATCCGGACTCCCAGGCGTACATGTAGATGTTGTACACGTCAGCCTCGGGGAACTCCTCGGGCAGGTTGACGGTGGAGCTGATCGAGGCATCGATGTGCCTCTGCCAGGTGGCCTGCATGTCGATCCTCTGCCTGTAATCCAGGTTCTGAGCGGTGACGAAGAACGCTGGCAGGTCCTCGTCCTTCTTCACCTCCGGATGCTCGTCCATGTACGCCTGGACGATCGGAGTGTACACCTTGTAGTACTCGTCGTGGTCTGAGAGGGAGGTGGTCCTCCTCTCGTAGGATATCGCGAATATGGGCTCGATGCCTCCGGAGATGCCCAGCATGGTGGACAGGGTCCCGGTGGGCGCGATGGTCAGCAGCTGAGAGTTCCTGAGGCCGTATTCCAAGACAAGGCGGGTGGTCTCCTCGGAGGCGTTCTCCTTGAAGAACGGCGAATCGACGATCTTCTGCGGGTCGCACATGGGGAACATGCCCGATTCCTTGGCCATGACGGCGGACTCGTTGAGAGCGGTGTCCATCATGAGCTTTCCGAGCTTGTTGCAGAAGTCGATGGACTCCGGAGTGCCGTACTGGTACCCGAGAGAGATCAGCATGTCGGCCAGGCCCATGATGCCCAGTCCGATCTGCCTCCAGTCGTGGACCGATTCCCTCTGCTCCTGCAACGGGTGGAGAGGCAGACCCTCGTCCAGGACGTCGTTGAGCCCGCGGACGCATATCCTGACGGCCTCCTCGAACTCGTCCTTGTTGAACACGCCGTCCTCGACGAACGCTGCGAGGTTTATGCTTCCCAGAAGGCAGCTCCCTCCGGCTGGCAGAGGCTCCTCGGCGCAGGGGTTGGTCCCAGCGTACTCGTAGTCGGGGAACTCGCTCAGGAGGTTCCACGAGGATATCCTGTCCCAGTAGAGGCATCCGGGCTCCCCGTAGTCCCAGTTGTTGTGGCAGAGCTTCTCGAAGAACTCGGCGGAGTTGAGCTCCTTCCTGATCTCCTGGTTGCTCTCGGGACGGTCGAAGTACTGGATGTACGTGCCCCTGTCCTTGACGGAATTCATGAACGCGTCCGTGACGCGGATGGACATGTTGGCCTTGGTGACCCTGTCCAGATCGGTCTTGACCGCCATGAACTCTTCAAGGTCGGGATGATCGCAGGATATCGTGAGCATGAGGGCTCCGCGGCGGCCGTGCTGGCCGATGAGCCCGGTGACCATCGAGAAGAGGTCTGTGAAGGACACGGCCCCGGAGGTCTCCGAAGCGGTGTTGTTGATCCTGGCGCCCCTGGGGGCCAGCTTGGATATGTCTATGCCCGCGCCTCCGCCGTAGCTGAAGGTCCTGGCCAGCTTGCCTGCGGTCTCGAATATGGACTCTATGGAGTCCTCGGGGGGCGACAGGACATAGCAGTTGGAGTACGTGACCTTGAGGCCGTTCGCATGAAGGCCACGGTTGGCGAGGATCCTCCCTCCGAAGAGGAACTTCTTCTCCGCCATCATGCGCCTGATGTCCGCGTTCCCGCCGCTGATGCGGTCGAGCCATTGGTCGAAGGACTCGCCCTTGTAACGGTATTTCTTCTCCCAGATATCGATCCCGAGCTGATTGTCAGCTCCCAGCCAATCTTGTATCTCCAATCTATTCCCCCGTTCGATTTCGTGCTGAACGATGAAAACCGGTTCACCCTATTAATCCGTTTCAGCTACCGTCAAAATGGTATGTGTTTGAATTGCATCCATCTTGCATCTTCAGTCCATCCCATCTGTTGTTGAAAGCTCTTGATTTGTTAAGACTGAGGCTAAACTCTATCGGGAATTCAGTGGGCAATAGAAGTTCTAAAGCGCTTCGAACGCCCTTTCGATGGAATCCGGAAGCAACCAGCCTTGAAGTTGGATGCGTGATGCCATGCCCTTTCTGTAATCGGCCTTAAAGGTCGGACGAGTGGAACCGTTCATTCAGCCCGATGGTCAGGTCCGTCCATCGGGTAATTGTATATTATTATACATTAAATAACAATAATATCCATTAAATACCAAAAAAGAATCCCCATCTCGGAAACAGGTGAAACCTATGTACAGCCCGTCAAAAGAAGAGGTGTCGAGATTCTCAGATGAGGGATTCGGCACCGTGCCCGTCGCACGCACGATCCTGGCAGACGTCAGGACGCCCATAGAAGTGCTCAATGCCCTCCTGAGGCTGGACAGCCACTGCTACATCCTGGAGAGCATAGAGGACAGGCAGCGCTGGGGCAGGTACACGTTCCTGGGGTTCGAGCCGATCCTGGAGTTCGTGTGCTCCGACGGTGCAGCGAGCATCACCGAGAAAGGGGAGACGAAAAGGATCGTGACCTCCGACCCATCCGCGATAATCAGAGAAATATTGCGGAAGTACAGGAGCCCCAAGGTCGATGGCATGCCTCCGTTCACCGGAGGCCTTGTCGGGTACTTCTCCTATGACTACATCAAGTACGCCGAGCCGAGCCTGAAGATCCAATCCGAGGACGACGAGGGCTTCAAGGACGCAGACCTGATGCTCTTCGACAAGCTCATCGTCTTCGACAACTTCAGACAGACCATAACGGTCATCGCGCACACCGTAGCCGGCGACCCTTCCAAAGACTACGACAGCATCTGCGCCGAGCTGGACAGGATCGTCACCATCGTGAAGAACGGGGTGCCCAGAAAGCGCGTCCCCGCCAGCCTCAAGTCCGGATTCAGGGCGATGCGCTCTGAAGAGCAGTACTGTGCCATGGTGGAGAAGGCCAAGGATCGCATCCGCGAGGGCGACATCTTCCAAGTGGTCCTCTCCAACCGCCTGGAGGCCGATTTCGAAGGCAGCCTCCTGGACGTGTACAGGGTCCTGAGGACCACGAACCCTTCGCCGTACATGTTCTACTTCTCCGGAAGCGACATCGAGGTCGCCGGAGCATCCCCCGAGACGCTGGTCAAGCTGATCGACGGCACGCTCCACACGTTCCCGCTTGCGGGCACCAGGCCCCGCGGGAGCACCCCTGCCGAAGACAAGAGGCTCGAGGAGGAGCTGCTGTCTGACGAGAAGGAGAGGGCCGAGCACAACATGCTCGTCGACCTAGGAAGGAACGACATAGGGAAGGTGTCCGAGTTCGGGACCGTCGCCGTGGAGAAGTACATGGAGATCGAGAGGTTCTCCCATGTGATGCACATAGGCTCCACCGTCGTCGGGAAGATCGCCGACGGGAAGGACGCCATGGATGCCATCGAGGCCGTGCTCCCCGCAGGGACCCTCTCCGGCGCCCCCAAGCTCAGGGCCTGCCAGATAATAGACGGTCTGGAGGACTGCAAGCGCGGCATCTACGGCGGCGCCATCGGGTACATTGACCTGTCCGGGAACATGGACGTCTGCATCGGCATCAGGATCGCCTACAAGAAGAACGGGAAGGTCTTCGTCAGGTCCGGGGCCGGCATCGTCGCCGATTCCGTCCCGGAAAACGAGCACCGCGAATGCCTGAACAAGGCCAGAGCGGTCACGGAAGCCATCCGCATCGCGTCGGAGGGATTGGAATGACCACCGTCATCATAGACAACTACGACAGCTTCTCGTACAACCTCTACCAGCTGGTCGGCTCCCTGGACAGGGACGTCAGAGTGGTGAGGAACGACGGGATGTCCCCGTCGAAGATCCTGGCGATGGAGCCCGACAGGGCGATAATCTCCCCCGGCCCCGGAAAGCCGGCCGATGCCGGGATCTGCGAGGACTTCGTCCGCCAGGCCCGCGGAAAGGTGCCCATACTGGGCGTGTGCCTGGGGCACCAGGCCATATGCGAAGCCTACGGCGCCACCGTGACCTACGCCAAGAGGCTCATGCACGGGAAGACGTCGGAGATCTCGATGAGCGCGGAGTGCCCGCTCTTCAAGGGCCTGGGCCGCACGGCCGTCGTTGGCAGGTACCATTCCCTCGCCGCCGACCCCTCCACCATTCCCGAGAGCCTGCAGGTCGTCGCCGCCTCGACCGACGGAGAGGTCATGGCAGTCCAGGACAGCACCGCATCTGTGTTCGGGGTGCAGTTCCACCCGGAATCCATCCTCACGCCCGAAGGGCCGAAGATGCTGGCTAACTTCATGGAGGCGAAGATATGATGCAGGAGTCCCTGGTCAAGCTCTCCCGCGGAGAGGACCTCGGATACGAGGAGGCGAGAGAGGCCATGGACGCGATCATGAGCGGAGAGTGCACCGACATCCAGATCGCCGCCTACCTGACCGCCCTTGCGGTGAAGGGGGAGACAGTGGAAGAGATCGCCGCATCCGCGTCAGAGATGAGGGCCCACGGCCTGAAGCTCCCCGGAGACCACCGCGACGCCCTCGAGATCGTCGGCACCGGTGGCGACAGGTCCGGATCGTTCAACATCTCCACCACCTCGTCCTTCGTGGCGGCCGCCTGCGGAGTCCACGTGGCGAAGCACGGGAACAGGGCCGCCAGCAGCAGGTGCGGAGCAGCGGATGTGCTGGAAGCGCTCGGCGCCAGGATAGACACCGAGCCGCAAGCGACCGCTGAGATACTGGACGGCTGCGGGTTCGCCTTCATGTTCGCCCAGAAGTACCATTCGTCCATGAGGTTCGTGGCCCCCGTCAGGAAGGCCCTGGGCTTCAGGACCGTGTTCAACATCCTCGGGCCCATGACCAACCCTGCGGAAGCATCGCACCAGCTGTCCGGAGTCTACTCTCCGGACCTGATCATGCCCATGGCCGAGGCCCTCGGAAGGCTCGGGGTCTCGGACGCCATGGTGGTCTGCGGCCGCGACGGACTGGACGAGCTGTCGGTCTGCGACGACACCGATGTCGCCGAGCTGAGGAACGGCAATATCGAGAGGTACTCCGTCGCTCCCGAAGACTTCGGGTTCGCAAGGAGCGGCCGCTCCGGCCTCGCCGGCGGGGGCCCCGCAGAGAACGCGGCCATCACCAGGTCCGTGCTGAGCGGCTCCGGGGGCGCCAAGCGCGACGCGGTGCTCCTGAACTCTGGGGCGGGCCTGTTCACCGCCAAGAAGGCGTCCTCGATCGACGAGGGCATCGAGATGGCCGCCGCGGCCATCGACTCCGGAGATGCCCTGAGGGCCTTGGAGAAGTACATCGCCCTCACCAGGGAGGCATCGCAATGATCGACGGCGCCGTTCCCGAGATCAGCCGCGTCCGCCCCGCGAAGCAGGCCACGATTCTGGACGAGATCGTGGAGGACACCTACAGAAGGGTTGCCTTCGAAAGGACCGTCAGGCCCATGCCCGAGGTCATGGAGGGGTCCCGCGTCCGCCCGAGGCGCACCGGGTACCCTTTCAGAAGGGCCCTGGAGAAGGAGGGCATGTCCTTCATCTGCGAGGTTAAGAAGGCCTCGCCGTCCAAGGGCGTCATCTCCGAGGAATTTCCGTACATGTCCATCGCCAGGGAGTACGAGGAGATGGGCGCGTCCGCGATATCGGTGCTCACCGAGCCCCGCTACTTCAAAGGGTCCAACAGGCACCTGGAGGACATAGCTGACCATGTGTCCCTGCCGGTCCTGAGGAAGGACTTCATCGTCGACGAGTACCAGATCTACCAGGCCAAGGAGCTGGGGGCCTCGGCGGTGCTCCTGATTGCATCCGTCCTGAAGGACGCCCAGCTTGCCGGCTTCATCGACCTGGCGGAGTCTCTGGGGATGTCTGCCCTGGCAGAGGCGCACGATGCTGGCGAGATAGAACGCGCCGTGTCCTGCGGCGCAGGAATCGTCGGGATAAACAACAGGGACCTGGCCACCTTCACCGTGGACCTGGGCGCCAGCCTGAGGCTCAGGGACAAGATCCCCGACGGCATCGTCGCGGTGTCGGAGAGCGGGATCTCCACGAAAGAGGATGTGCAGGAGCTGTCGGACGCAGGGTTCGATGCAGTCCTCATGGGAGAGGCGTTCATGCGCTGCGGCGACAGGGCCGGCCTGATGCAGGGGCTGAAGGGATGACCGTCGTCAAGGTCTGCGGGATACGCAGGCGGGAGGACGTCGAATGCCTGAACCGGGCCAAGCCGGACATGGCGGGGTTCGTGTTCTACGGCCCCAGCAGGAGATGCGTCTCCCTTGAGCAGGCGGCCGAGCTCCGGCAGGGGCTGGACGCTTCCGTCAGGGCCGTCGGGGTGTTCGTCGACGAGGACACGAGGGTCGTGGCGGAAGCGGCCGGTTCCGGCGCCATCGACATCGTCCAGCTGCACGGCTGCGAGGACGAGGAGTACATCCGCGGGCTCAGGAAGATGACCGATGCCCCGATAATCAAGGCGTTCGTGCTGAAAGGCCGCTACGATGCCGATGCGGCCGAGTCCTGCAGCGCCGACATGGTCCTGCTGGACGCTGGCATGGGCTCCGGAAGGACTTTCGACTGGTCGCTCGCATCCATGGTGGAAAGGGACTACATCCTGTCCGGAGGGCTGACCCCGGACAACGTGGCCCGGGCCATCGAAGAGCTGTCGCCTTACGGAGTGGATGTGAGCTCCGGCGTGGAGACGGACGGATCCAAGGACGGCGGGAAGATCGACCGCTTCATGTCGGCGGTCGATGTCGGTTCCGGATGAGTTCAGATGCTCCTGCAGGCTATGGCCCTGTGCTCGGCCAGATATGCCTCGCTTATGCTCGTCCTGACCGGTTCGCGGATACGCTGGCCCTCATAGGGCCCCAGCATCCTGTCGAACGTCTCATCTTCATGGCAGATAGAATCCACATACTGTACGCGCATGTCCTCATCGATGTACATCTGGTGCCGGTCGAAGAGTCCGTCATGCAGGCGGTTGAGGTACAGCCCGTTGGAGGGATCGGTCTTCTGATAAGGATCGGACTCTGCCCAAGGCAGGATATGGCTTGCGACAAGGAGATTCGGGACCGCCAGTCCCGTGATGCAGCATCTGCGGTCGAAATTGTTGGCCACCATCATCCGGAAGATTTTCTGGCCGGACCTTCTGGTAGATTCTATGGGAATGTCCTGTCCTGGGGGTATCTCGACCTCGAACTGGGGATCCAGATCTACCGATGACTGCTCGGCAAAGGCCGCGTACGCGTCTTCGATGCGCCGGATCATAGGCCCGTAGCCCGATTCCGAATAAAGCTCTGACCATACCTCCCTCACCAGATTCGCGCACTTGGTCGGCTTCTTCTCCCTCTGCATGTAAGCAGGGTCGTTGCTCCGTATGTCCTCGATCTTCCTGTGGATGGAATCTGGACCGCGGTCGAGCAATCCGCCGATCTCGCTGAGGCGGGGCGACCCTTTGCGCTGAGCACTGGCCGGCTCGAACAGGAACACTCCGAACAGATATAGCGTCTCATTCTCTTCCCACATGCGTCCGCCCGCGCTCATGCGCAGAAGATGGGGGCGTTGCCGGATAAACGTTCCGGAGCAGCCGGCATGCGTGGTCCCGGCTCAGTCCAGCCTGTCTATCCTGGACTCCACCAGGTCGACCAGGACCTTCGTGCGTTCGGCGTATGTCCAACCGTTGGAGTCGGAGAAAACGTCTTCGACGAGCGCCGGCAAGGATTTCAGCGCTTCGCGGTCCAGCCAATCTGTCGAGCTCACGAGCTTCATCTGTTCGCAGAAGCTCTTGGAGAAAGGCTTGCATTCCTCCAGCCTTCCTCTGATGAACAGATCTGTCGGAAGGTCTGAGCCCATGGACGAACCGCTATCGTAGATCGGAGCTGCAGATGTCCACTCCAGCGTTTCCGCGTCACGGATGATCCCGAAATTGTTGTAATGGCGATCGCGGTTGCTTATCAGGAAGTCCAGCACCAACATCATGTCCAGACTTTCTATGATGTCCAGGCCATGGTCCCGGCAGACCGCCACATAGTGGTCATGGTAGCTCGTATTGTTGGGCATCTTCGTTGCCAGCAGGGCACGGGCCGCCGGAACGAGCTCTGTGTCACAGGTGACCATGTCCTTACAGACCGAGTAGAACGAATCCCGTTCGTGAAGCAACGTGTATTCCACATGCGGAATGCCCAACAGATCCATGGCTTTCGATGCCAAGACCTCGTTGAAAGGCTCTTGACAGTACGCAGAGTCGGCGCCTTTGATCAGGCAGCGGTCGCCGTCGATGATCTTCCACCTTTTCTTGAGGACTCCGTCGGATGTATTGTCGGGGGATCTGAAGTCCAGCTCTCCGCTCGCGATCTTGTTGCCGAAAAGGACGTCTCCGATGTCGTCCGAGAACTCGTTGTCGAAGAAATTGACATCCGACCATTGCAGTTCGGACCCGGCGGGCCTCATCCAGTAGTGATCGGACAGGCTGAGCCCCATCGAACGGACGACAAGAGGCCCCGTGTCGTCGAAGCCCAGATTCCACAGCAGATTGTCCAGCCCATCGCGGGTCGCCGGAATGGCCCGGTTCCTCCACCAGCTCCTCATCGCGATGCCGTCGACCATCCCCTTGAAGAATGTCCCGTAGGGCATATGCTCGGGAGCCCGGATGTTGCGAGTCTTGCATATCTCCCACGATTCGTCGAATGCCACGTCGGCGACGTGCACCGACTTGTGCATCAGCTGGAACCCCGAATCCATGGTGTGCGGTACATATCCCGCAGGCATAAATGTTAAGGCCGGATAGCCGCAACCGCGAAGCCTCCGCGCGGACGTCCGGCAGATTCCGGCGTTCGGCTCCTTCGTCAGAGCGCAAGGTCGAGATGCCGGGCCGTTGCACAATGGTCGAATCTTCCGCCCGCGCTCCCAATCGACTTCGGACCCCGTTTCGCGACGATACCGCCGATAGCCCGGCACTGACGGGACTTGCGCAAAATAGGGTGCGGAATCGAGGCCCTTTCAAAATCCTCATGCCGGCGCAGATTGGTCCAAAGCCGCTGCCATGATGCTGGCTGTTGACATGCGAATGCGACCACATCTCGCATTTGTTTGATTTATTGGATTTGAATCCAATAAATACCT
Source organism: Dialister hominis (assembly GCA_963640995.1). GTDB lineage: Archaea > Thermoplasmatota > Thermoplasmata > Methanomassiliicoccales > Methanomethylophilaceae > Methanoprimaticola. The sequence continues at coordinate 40,078 of CAVICI010000013.1, forward strand.
ACATTTAAATCCCAAAAAAGTCATGATGCATCCGTGGCAAAGATCATCATTCCCCGCACAGACTACATCAGGCAGCTGGACTCCTACAGAACCGACGCAGATTTGCTGAAGATAGTTACCGGGGTCCGCAGATGTGGGAAGTCCGAGCTCCTGAAGCAGTTCAGGAAGCACCTCATCGACGAGGGCATCCCGGAGTCGGAGATAATCTACATCGACCTGGAAAGGAGCAGGTACATCATAGATTCTGAGAGGATGCTCTACGAGACCATCCGGAACTCCGTTCACGGAGAAGGCTGCTACGTCATAATCGACGAGGTCCATTTCGTCAAAGGATGGGAAAGGGTCGTATCCACGGCGAAGAACGAGTTCCGCGCCAATATGTACCTGACAGGATCGAACTCATATATGCTGTCCGACGACCTGTCCACCCACGTGACCGGGCGCTATGCCACCATCCATGTGATGCCCTTCTCGTTCAAAGAGTTCATGGTACGGTACCCGACAGATGCCGAGAACGGCTACACGCAGAGATTCTACCAGTACATGCGCTGGGGAGGAATGCCGATAATCGACCTGGACGATGACGGTGCCAAGATTCGCTCGATCCTGAGGGGCGTGTACGATTCGATCCTGAACAACGACATCCGCCCCAGAGTCGAACTGGACCAGGCGATACTCGATAACATCACCGCATTCATGCTTTCGAACACTGGGAACATCACATCTGCGAACAGGATCACGGTTGCAGCATCGATTGGAGACAAGCGCACCACCGAAAGGTACCTCCGGGAACTTGTCAAGAGCTTCGTGTTCTACAGGGCAGACAAGTATGACATCGCCGACCTGAAGCATATGGAGACCAATGCCAAATTCTATCCTGTGGACACGGGGCTGATGAACACGATCCTGTACGGCCATGAGATGAACGAATCGGCACTGCTCGAGTGCGTGGTGTACCTTGAGCTCGTAAGGCGCGGATACAGGATTTCAGTGGGCTCGTACAGGAACAGGGAGATCGACTTCACTACCTGGGCCGATGATGGCTCGGTCGAGTTCTACCAAGTAGCTCTCAGATTGGACAACGACAGGACACTGGACAGGGAGCTGTATTCGCTCCGGAAGCTCGGATCTGGCCAGAGGAAAGTGCTGCTCACATTGGACCGCGACGAATATCAGATGCCTGACGGGGTGGAGCTGGTCAACATAGTCGATTGGCTGCTGGACCGAGGATACCGCCGACGGCCGCTCCCGGATTGCACGGATGCCGCCGATGGGGCTGGCCGGAACTCGCGGCCTTGACTTCAGGACATAAGCTGCAAGCGATCCGCCCCTGCCAGATGAGCTCACCGACTCCATGAACCGACTGTGCGCATGACCATCGACAGCCCGCGCCTCCAGTAAACTATTGGAAATGCCCCCTTGAATGTCCAGCGAACCGTCAAGAACGGCCGGCGGCTCGATGGGAGCATGCTGCCGACAGGCGCGGGAAGACCGCCGCACAGAAGGACACGCGGAAGCGAAAGGCTCCGCAAAAGGACATCATCGGCGAAGGGGCCGGAAGGCATGAGACTGCAAGATGTTGCAAGGGAAGCGGGCCAAAATGATCTCGGAAACCGCGGAGACGGAACCGGGAGACAGCTCAAAACAGCACAAGAGGCATTATCAACCTGCGACGAGTTGTCAGAAGAGATGAAGCAGATTGACACGGGCGGATTGTCTTTCGCGGAGCTCCGCAAGGAAGACAAGTACTATGTCGACAAGACCCTCCTCATCAGAGACGTCCTCAATTCCAACAACAGGGGAGTCTATCTCTTCACACGTCCTCGCAGGTTCGGAAAGACCACCAACCTGACAATGCTCGATGCCTTCTTCAACGAGAAGTACAAGGGCAACACATGGTTCGACGGTCTGGAGATCTCCAAATATCCGGAGTACGAGCAGTTCAAGAACGCTTTCCCTGTCATCCGCCTCAATCTCAATGACACGAAAACGACCACATACGAGTCATTCCTCAACAAGCTTCGCACTGCCGTCAGGAGCGCTTACACGCCTCATGAATACCTGCTGAAGGATCCGAACGTCGATCCCAACTTCGCAGACACGTTCATGTCAGTGAAGAGGAGAGACATCATAGCAGATTTCCTCGAAACCTCGGTGAGCGACCTTTCGGAAGCCATCTTCAGGTTATCCGGAAAGAAGCCGATAATCCTGATCGACGAGTACGATTGCGCAGTCTCCGACAATTTCGGTAAAGAGACGCATAGAGACATCTTGGACTCCCTCGGAAGGTTCCTCCGTTCGACGCTGAAGACCAACGAGAATGTCGAGATGGCCTACG
>CAVICI010000014.1:0-36605 GCA_963640995.1 Dialister hominis
GGGTTCAATGACTCTATAGGGAAAGAGACGACGATTCTCGATTCTTTCTCTGTCGGTGGCAAGACATACCGCGTCACGTCCATTGCAAAAGATGCGTTCAAGGATTGCACAACTCTGACATCCGTCACAATCCCCGACTCGGTCGAGACCATCGGAGAATCTGCATTCGAGGGATGCAAGAACATGGCATCCGTCAAGCTCCCCGATGGGATCACAGAAATCAATGACCGCGTTTTCTACGGATGCAAGGCGCTGACGTCGATCACGATCCCCGACTCGGTCGAGACCATCGGAGAGAAGGCGTTCGGAGGCTGCGACGGCCTCGAGACCATAGTATTCGGCAACGGCATCACAGAGATAGCCGAGAATGCGTTCTGCGATTCAAACGGGAAGTCCACGAAGTTCAACGACGAGCTCAAGAAGCAGATATATCCCTCCTCGGACATCGCGAAGTTCAGAGGCCAGACGTTCAAGGGAGATATCTCCGTGATGAGCCTCGAGACACTGGGCTACTGCATCATCGACGGGGTCATATACGTGGTCCCGCTCTCCGGCGAAGCGTATGTCTACGGATGCACCGACAAGATCAACAGCGAGACTAAGATCCTCGATTCCGTCACGATCGACGGCGACACGTACAAGGTCACTTCCATCGGAGCAGGCGCGTTCGAGGATTGCACTAAGCTGACATCGATCACGATCCCCGATTCGGTCAAGGACATCAAGGAATACGCTTTCCTGAACTGCACCAACCTCGAGACTGTCAGTTTCGGAACAGGCATCGAGACAGTCGATCCCACCGCGTTCTCCACCGGCAAGAAAGGAGGGGCCATCGTTCCGACGGTGTTCTACGACGAGAACCATGACCCGATAGACCTTTCCGCGCAGGCGGAGAAGCTCAGGGGCGAGATGTTCAAAGGCGACATCTACGAGATGACCATAACGCGCACCATCACCATCGACGACGGAACATCCACCCAGACATACACCGGCCGCGTCGGAGACAAGATCCCCAGGCCAGCCGATCCGACGAGAGACGGATACAAGTTCCTGTATTGGGCGGACGAGGACGGCAACGAGTTCGATTGGACCATCCCCGCGAAGGACATCAAGATCACGGCGGTATGGAAAGCGGTCTCTCCGTCCGGGGACGATGATGATGACAACCCGCCGTACAACCCCTCCGGAAAAGACTCCGAGAGCACTAACGGGTCCGACCGCGATTCGGTCAACTTCCTGATCATCGTGGCCTGCATCGCGGCGTTCATGGCGGTCCTCGCCGCATACGTCTGCAGCGGCAAGCGCTGAACAGCGGCCTCTTCCTTTCCCGCCAAGGGAAAGGCCAAACCGGGGCTCCGGCCCCTATTTCCTTTTTCTCGCACGCTATCGGATCTGGTTGCCGTGCTGCAGAACCCTAGATGCCCTCGGCCGACAATCCCGGTTCGTCGAGGCCGGATGATCTCCGAACCTGCAGTTCCAGTCTCAGTTCAGGAACATCATCATCCTGGCCACCGCTATCCGCACCATGTCCAGGAACGTCCTGCGCCTGTACTCCTCGGGAAGGCACTCGACGGCCCCCTCCAGCTCCTCTCCGATGAAAGCCTCCATCTCCGCGGATGCCTCCTTCGAGTACGCCACGGCGCACAGGTTCATGTCATCGCGCAGCGAGCGGGTGGTGAACGACCCGGACGACGACGCGCAGACCCTGCCGTCGGCCACCATGACGAACCTGTCCAGGGCCTTGTCGGCGAAGAACACCTTCACCCCCGCCATCATCAGCGGGTTGGATGCCGACAGGGAGTTCCAAGACTGATACCAATGGCGCCCCTTGCGAGGAAGCAGGAGGGTCGCGTCCACTCCCGAGAACACGGCCACCTTCAGGGCCGAGTAGATCTCGTCGTTGGGAGTCAGATAAGGAGAGATGATCATCAGGCGGCTCTCGGCCGATGAGATCATATGCTCGAAGCAGGCCCTCATCGGAGCATCGTGCCCCGCATCCGGCCCACCCGAGACCAGCTGCACATCGGTCCTGCCCGTGCCGGCCGGAGCTTCCGAATCGCATTCAGGCTCGGAATCCGTCGCGAACGCCCAGTCTGCTGAGCAGCGGAGCATCGCCCTGTGGGCCGCAGGCCCTTCCACGCGCATGACCGCCCCCTTCCCGATGTACGCGACCTTGCCGTCGATCGCCAGCATGGACCTCAGGTTGCGGTTCGCCGGGCGCATGCCGAAGACGGCGACAGCCTTGGAACGGAATGTGCAGACCTTGGCGCCGGCCTTCCTGAGCTTCCGCGCCCCGCGGGTCCTCCCGAAGCCTGCGGCGGATGTCATGGCCCTCACGTCCAATCCGTCCCTTGCCCTCTCGGCCATGGCATCCATCACCTCGTCGGGATAGTCCAGCCAGCGGGACATCAGGCATATGCGCTTCTCCGCGGAAAGGATGTCAGCAACCATCTCGTCTGCGCAGTCTTCCGCAGACCATCTCAGGCGGACATCGTTGCCGCCTGTGCAGATGTCCGCGCCGGCCATGCGGAGGATGCGGGCGTCCCCGGTCATGGCCTCGTCGGATGCCAGGAGATCCCTCTCTGCATCCTCTTTCTTCGAGAATATCCTGTCCGAGATGAGGTTGCATCCGAACAGGAGATACAGCAGCGGGCCTATGAACGGCACCACCACCGTGACGGATATCCAGAATATCAGGGCCCGGGGCTCCAGCCTCTCCCTGAAGATGAGCACTGCCAAAGTGACGACATCTATGATCAGCAGCGGGAGCCACACAGGCTGCACTGCGAAGATGAATCCCAGGAACGGCCTGGTGAGGAAGGTCATGCTCCCTTCACATTCCCCAGAAAGGTTCCTCTTTGCGCTTGATGGCCACGGTCTCTTCCATCGCCATCCTCTCGTCGTCGTTGAGCTCGAGGGACTGGAGCTGCTTGTAGCCGGACTCGATGAGATCGATGTAGATGACGTCTTCCTCGTTGATCTGCCTTCCCACGGTGACCCCTTCTATGGCGATGGCCACCTCGTCCCCCTGCTTGGCCTCTTTGAGGGTGTCCTCGCCGGTGTGGATGCTCTTGAGCCTCCCCGCGTCGCGGCCGTCGGGCAGTATGAGGTTCTCCCCGGGCCTTATCCTTCCCGCCAGGACCCTGACGCCGACGATGGCGGGCTTGCTGGCGCGGAACACGCAGTTCGGGAGTATCCTGAACTTCGCGGGGAAGGAGAACTCGGACCTCTTGTCGGTGTCGGTCTTCTTCTTGCTGTCCTCCACCCACTCGATGTAGTCGTCTATGAGCTGATAGACGATCTGGTTCGTCATCACCTTCAGGTCCTCGTGGTTGGCCAGCTCGGCCTCCGCGTCCTTGGACATGGCCACATTGAACCCCAAGATGACGCTGTTCTTCTTGTCTCCGTAGGCTGCTTCGACTATGTCCCTGCGGGTGATCTCCCCCACGCCGTACTTGCGGATGGGGATGCCGTGGTCCTTGGCCTCGAAGGCCAGGGCCTCCAGGGACCCGATGGCGTCCGCCTTGATCGTTATCCCTTTCTCCTGCACCTCGATCTTGATGCTGGTCTCCTCGGCCAGCGCCTTCACGGCGGGATCGTTCGGCCCCTTGACGACGATGATCGGGGCCCCGGCGATGACGCCTTCGCAGTTCTGGCAGGATATCTTCACTCCGGCGGCCGCATGCAGCTCCTTCACGGAGTCGAACCTGTCCCTGGGATCGCGGATCTCGTCCAGCGGCTTGGGCTTGAGGATCGCCTTGATCTTGGTGACCACCGGCGGCCCCCTGGTCCCCATGGCGACGGTGTCGCCTTTCTTCAGAGTGCCCGAGTAGAGGATCATGTCCAATGTCTTCCCCAGGCCGCGCTCCTCCTTGATCTCCAGGATGGTCCCCCTTCCGGGGCCCTCGGCCTTCTCCAGCTGGGTCTCCAGGAAGCGCTGGGCCAGCCCGATGAGCACCAGGAGCAGGTCCGGGACCCCTTCGCCTTCCTTGGCGCTTATCGGGACCAGTGCGATGGCCTTGGTGAAATCGTCTATCCTGTCGTAGCGGTCTGCAGACAGCCCCTCCTCTGCCAGCTGCGCGATTACCGTGTAGAGCTTGTCGTTGAAGGCGTTGAGCGTGTGCTCCTGCTGGACCTTCTCCGACAGTATGAACGGACGGCCCTCTTCGCTCGTCCAGCCCTGGATCGTGTCAATCTTGTTCAGGGCGATGACGAAGGGCGTCTTGTACTGCTTGAGGATGCGGATCGACTCGATGGTCTGGGGCATCAGCCCCTCCCTGATGTCGATGACCAGGACCGCAAGGTCGGCGAGGGAGCCTCCCCTGGCCCTGAGCGTGACGAAAGAGTGGTGCCCGGGAGTGTCTATGAAAAGGAGCCCGGGGACATCGAACTTCTTGCCGCCGATGAGCTTGGAGCACATCTTGTAGATATGCTCGATAGGGACCTCCGTGGCGCCGATGTGCTGCGTGATCGCCCCGGCCTCGCGGGCCTGGACGGACGTCCCTCTGATGCGGTCGAGAAGCTTGGTCTTTCCGTGGTCCACATGACCCAGAACACTTACAACGGGTTGCCTAATCGCCATGTCCGCCACCTATAATCCATGTTAAGGGGTTTGAGATGTAAATGGTTTAGCTCGGGATCACTCGTAGATCCACTTGTCTGAGGTCCTGTCGTAGGAGACGAGGTCCTCGGGCTTGAAGAAGATGGAGATCTCCCTCTTGGCGGACTCGACGGAGTCCGATCCGTGGATGATGTTCATCCCGGTGACCATGGCGTAGTCTCCGCGGATGGTTCCGGGAGCGGAGTCGGCGGGGTTGGTCTTGCCCATCATGCTCCTGCAGACGGACACGGCGTTCTCGCCCTCCAGGACCATCGCCAGGACGGGCCCGGAAGTGATGTAGGAGATGAGCGAGGGGAAGAAGGGCTTGCCCTTGTGCTCGCCGTAGTGGTTCTCGGCGGTGGCCTTCGGGATGACCATCATCTTCATCGCGACGATCTTCAGCCCTTTCTTCTCGAAGCGGGAGAGGATCTCTCCGCAGAGCCCGCGCTGGACTCCGTCGGGCTTGACCATGAGGTAGGTCTGCTCCATGGCCATGCTCATTCCTCTCTCTTCTCGGCGGCTTTGAGCCTGGCCGCCTTCTCGACGGCTGCCTTCTCGGTCCACTCGGTGGTCCTTGCGACCCTCTTGAGCTCGATCATGTTCTTGTAGCACTTGTTGGCGTCGAAGAACAGGACGGTGCCGTCTTTCTTGACGAACATCTTGCCGGTCCCGGGCTCGATGGGGGCTCCGCAGAAGGAGCACTTCCTAGTAGTGTCCACCATCGGAATCACCTCATCCCGAGCTTGCGGGCCTCTCTGGACGTCTCCCTGAGCATCAGGATGTCTCCCATCCTGACGGGGCCCATGATGTTCCTTGTGATGATCCTTCCTTTGTCGCGACCGTCGAGGACACGGACCTTGACCTGGGTTGCTTCCCCGGTCATTCCGGTCCTTCCTATGATCTCGACAACCTCCGAGGGGATGCTGTCAGTGTCGACCATTCAGCTCACCTCAGTTCTTCAGCGCAGCGGCGGCCTGGGCGATCTCGTCGCAGAGGGCTTTCCCCTTTCCGACATCCATGATGGCGACGGACGCGGCGGGCTTGTCGAGTCCGATGGCCTTTCCGAGCTCGACCTTGCTGGGGACGTACACGTAGGGGACGTTCCTCTCGTCGCAGAGGGCGGGCATGTGGGCGAGGATCTCCGGGGGCTCGACATCGGTGGCCATGATGACGATCGCGGCGGCGCTGCGCTCGACGACCTTGGTGACCTCGTTGGTCCCCTTCTTGATCTTGCCGCTGTCCCTGGCCATCTCGGCGAGGGAGTAGGCTTTGTCGGAGAGTTCCTTGGGTGTCTCAAACTTCACAAATACAGACATTTCAATTACCTCTTTCAGACGCTCAAAGGCGCCTTCATCATTCATCGGCTCTTGGAGAGCAATTCGCCTATCTGGTAGTCGTATATAAACCCTACCAGATAGCGGAAGATCAGACCCCAGCATCCGCGGACAGCGTGCGGGAGCGGAACTCCTTCGCGACGAGCCACACCAGCGCCACCAGTGCGATGTTGCGGGCCAGGATCATCAGCATCCCCCAGCCGTTCACGTCCCCGTCGCACCAGCCTGCGTCATAGGCGAAGAATACCTGGGTCAGGACGCATATCAGGGCGGACAGCAGCCCGGCCCTCCTCGAGAGCTCCGAGCCGTCGGACTCCATGATGACGAACACCAGGAACGGGACGAGCCAGATCAGGTACTGGGCCGAGAGCACCTTGTTCACCGTCAGGAAGAGGAGCAGCGCCATCAGGATCGCCAGGACGACCGGCCCGTTCCCTCCGGATGCCAGCTTCCGGCGGCGGACAAGGCACACGAGCCAGAGAACGGCTATAGACAGGGCCATGAGGGGCATCAGCGCGGACGCCACCGCATCGGGAAAAGCCCCGATCAGGTTGTCCGACCCGAAATCGTTGTCGGCGAACAGCTGGATCCGAGCGTCGAAGAGCCCGATGACGGACAGAGGATACAGTATAGACGCGGCCACGGACTCCAGCTGCAGCGGCCTGTCCGTGTGGTATCCCAAGAATCCTGTCACCATTTCGGGCTCGGCCATCCAGAACGCGCCGGCGATGGCGAGGGAGGCCAGAGCGAACACCGCCGCGCCCCTGAAGGCGCCTCTGAAGTCCGACTTCCCGAAGAGATAGATCATGTAGATGGGAACAATCGCCGCAGGGTAGAGCTTGGTCATCGTCCCCAATGCCAGGAACAGGAACGCCCACCCGTGCTTCTTCTCGACGAACATCACCAGAGATGCCAGGGTGAGGACCATCGGGAAGATGTCGTACCTGTCGGCCACGAACTCGACCAGCAGGAGCATGAACATCATGTACAGCGACATGGACCTGATCGGATCGAAGCCCATGTCATCGGCCAGCCTGCGGACCAGATACATCCCTATGAGGACGAAGGCGAAGACCTCAGCCACGTATGCGATGTTGTACTCCCAGGGGCCGCTGGCGAAGAGCTCCGGGATCGCGAAGAAGACCAGCGCGAAGGGAGGGTACTCCATGACGGGCATCTCCCCGTGGAACAGAGGATACGCGTTCTTCCAGTAGCGGTCGCGCATGACCTCCGTCTCGATCCCCAGGAAATCGACCGCCTTGAGATATGCGATGCATGCGACCAGGAACATCAGGGCCAGGATGGCTCCGTAAATCAGGATGTCCTTGTCGCGGGCGCTGTTCATCGGGTCATGAGAGCACTGTGCCCTTTTATCGGTATCGGAGATTCCGCCGCATCCAGGCTATGCGCGGTATGCGGCGCATATCGTGCCATCCTGCCGTTCCTCCGCGGACGATCATGCATTTTCAGACTGCAGAGCTGCCTTCTCCCCGCAGCGCATCATCGATCCATCCAAAATCCCTTTATAAAAGAATGATTTGATTCAAGCATGGAGGCGGAGACTATGGCCCAGCATGTCAGGCGCATCATCGATGCGCCGGACGAGAGAGACCACCTGCTGATGGTCTTCGCATCGTTCGCCGTCCTTGTCTTCATCCTCGTGTTCCTCGACGGCACCGCGGAGCAGGACGTGGTCAACTTCTTCGCCCATTCCGAGGCCATCAAGTCGGGCGTGATGCCCTACAGGGACTTCGTCTTCGAGTTCCCGCCGTTCTCGCTGGTCTTCTTCCTCATACCGGGGCTGTTCACATCGAACCTCGAGACCTATGCCGTGCTGTTCGGGCTGGAGGTGGTGACCTTCATCGCCGTCACGCTCCACTTCACCCTCCTGATATGCGAGCGGATAGGGGCCAACAAGCTCGCCGTGACGGTGATCTTCACGCTGTTCTTCGTGATCTACTTCCCGATAAGGAAGTTCGACATCTTCCCGGCATGCGCGACGCTCATCGCGCTGTACTGCTTCATGAACAGGAGGTTCGGCCTGGCATACGGATTCGCAGCGTTCGCGACGCTGACCAAGATCTACCCCGTCCTGATCATCCTGCTCTTCCTCGGGCTGAACGTGCTGGAGAAGTGCGATGACCGTAAGAAGAACATCGCGACGGGCGTGCTGGCCTGCATGGCCGTCTCCGTGATGGCCGTGGCGCCCCTCATGCTGGCCGGCGTGTCGTTCTCGGACTGCCTGGGGTTCATCGGGTTCCATGCGGACCGCGGGTTCCAGGTCGAGAGCCTGTTCGCGGTGCTCGTGAGGATCCTGGCGGCCCTGGGGCTGACGACTTACTGGATACAGCCCGCCCACGACACCCACGATGTGGTGGGGCCGATATGCGATGCGATCATGCCGTACTGGACGATAGTCGTCGTCATCGCCGTCGGAGCGATGTTCCTGATAGCCGCCAAGTTCGTGATCGACAGGTCCGGAGGGACTGCCGCAGGATGGAACGACCGCTCGCTCATCCTGATGGCCACCGTCATCATCCTGATGTTCATGATGACGAACAAGGTGTTCTCGACCCAGTACATGGTATGGATCGTGCCGATGCTCGCATTGGTCCCGATGATGGCCCGGAACGCGGACCTGAAGATCGTCGCCTGCGTCATCGTGCTCCTGTCCGTGGATTTCGGCAGGTGGTTCCTGGCGTTCGACAACTACACGGACCAGTTCCTCATCTTCAACATCTTCCGCGACATGATGCTCATCGCCATCATGTGCATGTGCGTCAGGGCCCTCCTGCATCCCGAGTCGGAAGACACCGCACTGGACATCGAGAATGGCGGCTGCGGATCGCAGTAATGTCCGCGGAAGCCTTCAGCTGCCGGACGGCGCTGCGACGTCGGCTTTCAGCATGCGCTTCCAGAGCAGGACCAGCATCGCCAGGAGAACGATGTTCCTGACGACCAGGGCCACGACTCCCGTCGGGCCTGCGTCCCAGAGGTCGTTGTAGAAGAAGACCATCACCATGGTCAGTGCTATCAGCACGAGGGTCGCGGCGCACAGGCGGCGGGACCCCTCCGGGCTCAGGCACATGGCCAGCGGCAGATACGCCATGAGCAGCCATATCACGTACTGCGCCGAGAACACCTTGTTCAGGATCACGAACGATGTCAGGACCGCGGCGCAGGCGAGCATGAAGAGCGCCTCCTTCTCCTGGTCGGGGCAGCGGCGGTCTTTGACGAAGTACAGAGCCAGCGAGAAGATGACCCCGGCCGCCATGATCGCCATGGAGGCTGTCGTCAGCATGTCGGACGTGACGCCGTTTATGTTCCAGGATCCGAAGGTGGAGGACACGTCCGTATCGCAGAGCCCGAGCACATCCCCCAGCAGCAGGAACGATCCGGCCACGCTCTCGACGTGGAGCCCCCGGTCCTCGTGATAGAAGACGAAGTTCCATGCGTTGTCGGGGGCCATCAGGAGGAACGGGGCCATCAGCGCCCCGCAGAGGATGATGCAGAACGCCGCCTGGACGGCGAGGTCCCGGTACTGACGGCGGTTGACGAGGCACAGGGCGATGACAGGCGCCAGCACCGCGGGGTAGATCTTCATGAAGATCCCCAGGACCAGGAAGGCCGATGCGGCGAAGTACCTGTTGGTCAGGAAGAAATACACTGCCGCCAAGGCGACGACCGCCACGATGATGTCGAACCTGTCGTAGATGAAGCGGTGGAGAAGCGCTATGGAGAGGATGTACGTGACGACGATCAAAGACATGCTGACGTTCGTGCGCGATGCCATCTTCATCAGCAGCTTAAGCCCTATGACAGCGAACGCCAGGGCCTCGACCGCGTACAGGGCCATGTACATCGAAGGGTCCGACGTGAAGATCCTGGGCGGAAGGAGCAGGAGGTACGCGAGAGGCGGATACTCCCACTTCAAATCGCCGCAGGGCGTGAAGGGAGCGACCCCGTCGAAGATGGCGTTGGCATAAGGAAGGTTGCATCTGACAGCCTCCCCGTCGTAATCCACGATCAATGCCCAGGCTATGAAGGCGACAGCAGTGAGGGCCAGCACCGCGGCGGACAGCCAGAAGAAACGCCGCTCGTTCCGCTCCGCGTAATCGTCCATAAGCGCTATGATGTCCATTCCCCGACCTCGGAACCCAATCTTGTAGGTTGGATGCTATCTCCATATATGAAATGGCCCACAGCCTGCGGCGCGATCAATGCTGCTCGGGCCTCTTGATGCGGATCTTCAGGTCGCGGACCAGGTCTGCAGGGGTCTTGACCTTCAGGGAGAAGTAGGCGTAGACCGACACGATCCCCGCTCCGATGGCGTCTGCGGTTATGTCCGCAAGGGACCCTGCCGCGCCGTAGACCATGTAGCTCGAGCCTGCGAGAAGGTCCGTGGAGCACTCGATGAGCTCCCAGATGCCGCCGAAGCTGACCGATATTATGAAGAGCGTGACCGCGAAGCCCCCGCTGGACCCCAGCGTGACGTGCGGCGGGGAATAGGTGGTCATGACGCACAGCGCCATGAGGATGATCTCCGTGACCACGACAGAAGATATCACATGGGAGAAGTCCCCCCACCAGCTGACCGTGAAGTACATCCCGCAGCAGAGGGTCGTGACGTACATGTACAGGTCGAAGTAGACCATGGCCAGGAACCAGTTCGGCAGGACGATGATGTTCATCAGGCTGAGGATCGGGAGGATGATGCTCACCAGGGCCACCGCTATGCAGGTCCCCGCAAGGTACTCCTTTGGATGTCCGGCGGCTATGCCCGGAGCTATGCCCATCTCCACGGACACGAAGAGGACGGCCAGCACTGCGGGGCAGAGCACCAGCAGGCAGATCGACCTTATCTTCTCGCTGCGGGTCTGGAGCTCGTCCCTCATGTGCGGCTCACCATCCCCTTCTCGTTTATGATTTTATCATTCGTGCGCATCCAATGCCTCAGGGCGATGGCGATGGCGATGGACGCGAACAGCGGCACGGCCACGCCCCATCCGATGTAGGCGTTGGTCACGTAAGGGGACACGGTGTCGATACCCTGGATGAAGTATGTCAGTATGAACCCGGGAGCGACCAGCCCCAATGCGTAGAACGGGTACAGCGCGGACGCCAGGGCCCAGTTGTACGACGCCCCGAAGCGGACCGCCAGGGTCTGCATGAGCAGGATGGTCAGCGGAGGCAGGGGCACGGTGTGGGCCACTGCGGCCAGGAACGCCCAGCTGTAGACGTCCATGGCCTGCTCCTGCAGGACGATGTCGTCGTAGGACAGGCCATAGCTCATGGCCACTGCAACGATGAGGACCACTATTGCGATCGCCAGGGCCTTCGACTCGAACCTGCAGTCCGAGACCGGCACCAGGACCGTGGACGACAGGGCGGAGAACAGCGCCAGGGACACGGTTATCCCATCCTTCTGCAGGAAGCCGATGACTGCCGCGATCAAGCTCACTGCGACCGCGGCCAACGCTGTGATGCTCCATTTCATGCACCACCGTTCGGAAACTTAATAGTTAATCATTTCGATTCGACGGCACCGTTTATGCATCTTATAGCGGCCGGCTGTCCCTACTAGCATTATAATAGGATATGTCCATCGGCTCCGCATGGATTGCGCGGAGAGAGGCGTGAGGATTCCCGACGCTGTCAGGGACCACCCGTTCGTCACGATTCTGGCGCTGGCCCTCCTGGCCAGGCTGGTGCTCATGCCCCTGCTGACGTACGACTACGACATCTACCACTGGGGGCTCATCATAGAGAACATCCAGTCCGGCAACGGATTGTACGACACCGCCGGATACTACTACACCCCCGTCTGGGGCTACATCCTGGGCTCGATGAGCGCGTTCATGGACGCGTTCCTGAACGTGGACGTCTTCGGGGTCAGGTTCACGGAGCTCTTCCCCGTGGAGAACCTGATCTGCAAGTTCCATATCGCCACCGCGACGACCATCGGGTTCAACCTGTTCATCAAGTCGTTCCTGGTCATGGTGGACTTCGCCGTCGCGCTCCTGCTGTTCAAGCTGACCGAGGAGAGGACCTCCGACCGCGGGAAGGCCATGACCGCCTCCGCGCTCTGGCTGTTCAGCCTGCCGGTGATCTACATGTCAGCGATCCAGGCGCAGTTCGATTCCATATCCGCGTTCCTCCTGCTGCTGACCGTGTACCTGATCTACAAGGACCATACGTTCGTCGGAGGGATGGTCTTCGCGATATCCGTCCTGCTGAAGTTCTTCCCCGCGTTCTGCATCATCGTCTTCATCGGATACGTGTGGGCGAAGCACAGGGACGACGGCCTGGCCGTCAGGAAGGTCGCGTCCGCTGTGATCGGGGCCGCGCTGATGGCATCGGTGCTGGTCATGCCGCAGGTCCTGGACGGGACGTGGTCCGACGCCCTGTCGTTCGTGACCGGGCGCATGGACCGCAACACGAACCTGGCGCAGGCGGCCTGGAGCTACATGGGGATGTTCGTCATGGTCGCCGGGATGCTGCTCTGCGGATGGCTGATGATCAGGGAAAGAGAGGACATAGACAGGAGGTTCTTCGAGCTGACCATGATGGCGCTGGTGCTCGCCACGGTCACGGCCCTCACGCCCCAGTACTTCATGGTCTTCCTGCCGCTGCTGTGCCTCTGCATAGCGGACGGGGGGCGCAGGCTCATCCGCTGCTGGGCGCTCATCACCTTCGGGGCGTTCTTCGCGGCGATAACGATAAACAACATGTCCCTCTTGCTGTCCCTGTCGGAGTTCACCGGCCTGGTGTCCCCCGGATGGGTGGTCTCCGCCATGCAGTGGATGGAATCCATAGGGGGCGGCGACTTCACGCTGGTGTCCGTCCTGAACTGCATCGGCAACATCATACAGCTCGCAGGACTGGTCTTCCTCGTGCTGATATACTTCAGAGAACATGCGACAAAGATATGCGGACGCATCGGGCCCGCGCTGGATTGGATGAGTGGTGAGTATGAAGGACAAGAGAACTGACAGGGCGCTGGTCGCCGTCGCCGTCGCGGTGATCGCCATCGTGCTCGCCGGGGAGGTCATCGTCTACACGTCGGACTACACGAACTACTCCGCCGACGCCTCCATCGGAAGCGACGGGAACATCCATTACAGCGTCTCGGCCACCGGATCGAAGACATACACCGCCGTGTCCCTGGACAACGGGTCGCACGATGTCGTGGAGAAGGTCTACATCTACTATGACGCGACGTACAAGGCCTGCTACGAGAAAGTCTACGTGGCCATCGGGGCCAGGGAGCTGGACCAGGAGTACTACGTGGAGCAGCTGGCTCCCACGCTCAGATACAGGAACATCAATGATGTCTCCGTCCTGAACGCGGAAGAGCTCGCCGACAAGCTCAAGGCCGAGTCCGATGCGGGGAACGTCAGGACGGGGCTGATCTGCATATCCGGTGCCTTCCCGGACACGGTCTACACCGGAGACTCCTCGGACCTGATCTTCCAATGGATGTCCGCGGGAGGCAGCCTGTACTGGGCCGGGAACTTCATCGGGAAGTACAGCGCGTCCCAGACCGAGCTCAGAGAAATCGACGGATACCAGAAGCTGTTCTTCTCGGCGGATTGCCTGTACAGCGGAGACAAGTACGTCGCATACGACGAGGTCTCCTCCAACGGCTTCGCCAAGACGCTCTCCCTTATGAACAACAACGTCAGGTACTCTGTGGACTGCAGCCTCCTTCCCGACACGCAGAAGTCCCTGCAGATAGGCTTCCAGAAGGACGGCTTCGCCAGCATATCCCTGGTGTCCTTCGGCAAGGGGATGATGTGCATCCTGGCAGGGGACTACTCCAACAACCAGCGCTACGACATGGCGCAGACGATCTGCTCCGGCCTGGGGCCCGAGTCCAGCATCATCGATTCCGCGACGGGCACCGTGACCCGCGGGAGCACGGGCGGCACGCTCGCGGCCGGAGGGGCCAACCCGTACGCGTTCATCTACCTGGGCGGATACTATCCGGTCTACTGCAAGGCCATCGGCCTGTGATCTGATACCATGATCTCATGCGCAGGATCCCTGGAATCGAGGTTCCTCACCAAGAGGATCCTGTGCATCATCGGCATCGGCCTTGCCATCAGGTTCGCCGTCGCCGGCCTGATGACCTACACTTACGACGTCCACAGCTGGGCGCTCATAATCTCGAACTTCGAGGCGGGCAACGGCCTCTACGACGTGAACGGGTACAACTACGCCCCTCCGTGGGGGTACATCCTCGGAGCGTTCTCCAAGGTCGCCGAGTTCTTCGGGCTGGACCTCTTCGGGATCAGGTCCACGGAGTTCCTGTTCGTCGAGGACTACAAATGGTACTTCTCGGCCTTCGTGCCCTCGGAGTCTTTCGCGATCTCCTTCGAATGCCTGCTCGCGGCATTCGACATCCTCGCAGGATATGCGATATACGCCCTGATCGAGGCCAGGACGTCCGACCGCAGGAAGGCGGAGAACGGGTTCGCAATCTGGTTCCTGTGCCCGTTCGTCATAGCCGTGTCGTGCGTCGGAGGCATGTTCGATGCCATCTCCGCCCTGCTGACCTGCCTGTGCATCTACTTCGCCATGAAGGAGAACTACTGGCTGGCGGGGATCATGCTGGGAATGGCGGCGTCCTTCAAGCTGTTCCCGGGGATACTGGCCTTCGTTCTGATAGGGTATGTAGTCAACAGGTCCGCAGACAGGAAGGAAGGGATGGAGAACGTCATGAGGGCGGGCATCGCCGCCATGCTCACGTTCCTCGTCCTGTTCATGCCCCAGATCCTCGACGGGACCTTCACGGACAGCTTCGCGTTCCTGACCTCCAGGGCCAGCTCGGACCTGGGATCGGGGCTGAGCTCCCTCGAGAGGGCCGGGACCCTGGCGTTCTACAGTGCGCTGATCGTCGTGTCCTTCTTCCTGGGGAGGGCCATGAGCAGGTATGCGGGCGGCGACAAGGACAAGGCCCTCCTCGCCCTGGCGTTCATCAACCTGGCGCTGCTGTTCCTGTATCCCGCCACTCCGCAGTACATCCTGCTGCTGACCCCCCTCCTGATAATCCACATGCTCGACGACAGGAGGTACAGGATCCCGTTCGCGATCCTCTGCGTGGGAACGACGGTCTTCGTCCTCGCTGCCACCGCGGCGGACTTCATGACCGTCGCCCAGTTCTCCGATGCCATGAGCGCTTCATGGGTGGCGGATGCGATAAGATGGTCTCAGAGCAGCCTCTTCGGAGGGGTCTGCCTGATGGACATCCTCTATTATGTCGGAGGCGCGATGCAGTACATCGGCACGCTGTCCATCCTGGCGGTGATGTTCACCAAGCGCAGGCTCATAGAGACGATCTCTCCGCATTCCGAGCCCCTGCTCCCTTTTTGTATCAGAAGGCATTGACATCAGACGATGAAAGGAGCCATGGACTTCATGAAGGCCCACCGCGAGGCCATCCTCTACGTGTTCTGGGGCGCGTTCACGACGCTGGTCACCCTGGCGTCCTATGCGCTCTTCGTGAGGGCCTTCGACATAGACCCGAACATCAGCAACATCCTCTCGTGGGTATGCGGGGTCACGTTCGCCTTCGTCGTGAACAAGTGGCTCGTCTTCGAGAGCAAGACGCTGAATGCCCGCACCGTCCTGTGGGAGCTGGGCTCGTTCTTCAGCTCCAGGATCTTCACGGGGATAGTCGCGTTCATCCTGTTCCCCATACTCAACGACTGGATGGGGCTCGGCGCCGTGGACATCGACTTCGGATTCCTGTCGATACTGTTCGCCACCAGCGGCATGCTGGCAAAGATCATCACCAGCGTGGTGGAGATCGTCCTGAACTGGATCCTGAGCAAGTACGTCGTGTTCAAGAAAGGGGCCGCGGAGAGCGCGGAGTGAGCCGCATCGCGGAGCTCAATCCTTGGGATTGTACTTCTCGATAACCTTGCGGATGAACTCCTTGTCGGCGAACACAATCTTGCTCCCGTTGGACTTCCATGTTATGCCGCTCTCGACATACTCATTGAGCCTCTCGGCCTTCTCGGGCGTGTCTATGACCATGTCTGTGAAGAACGATTCGCACGACATATGACTGCAACTCCGCTCGCACGACAGCAGAGGGAACAGATAAAAGTTCGCCCGCCTATGTCAGAACGGACAAAAGAGAAGGAAAGGCCCCGAAGGGCCTGAAATGTTTAGTTGACGTAGTCCAGCCAGGCCTCGTACTTGGGGTCCTTGCCGGTGACTATCTCGCGGAACTTGGCGTGGATCTCCGCGGCGATCTTCCCGGGCTTCCCGTCGCCGATGAGCTGCCCGTCGTAGGATGTGATGGGCGCGATCTCCGCCGCGGTTCCGGTCATCCAGACCTCGTCGGAGGACACAAGCATGAACCTGGAGACAGGCTCTTCCACGACCTCGTACCCCAGGTCCCTGGCGACCGCGATGATCGAGTCCCTGGTGATCCCTGCGAGGATGCACTCGGCAAGGGAAGGGGTGACGATCTTCCCGTGGTAGTGCATGAAGATGTTCTCTCCCGTGCACTCCGCGACGTGCCCGACGGAGTTCAGCATGACCGCTTCGTCGGCGCCCTGACGGTGGGCCTCCCTCTTGGCGAGGGTGGATGCGACGTAGGACCCGTTGACCTTGGCTCCGGCAGGTCCGCACAGGTTGTCGGGTCTCTGCCAGGAGGAGGTGATCAGCTTGGCGCCCGAGTTGGCGTCTCCCAGGTACGATCCCATGTGGATGCAGGTGATGACGAAAGACGCGGGGACTCCGTCAGGGTTGAGCCCGACCTCCTCTCCGCTGAGGAAGACGCAGGGCTTGACGTAGTCGACGGCTTCGCCGTTGGCGCGGACAGCTTCCTTGATGGCGTTGCAGATGTCCTTCTCAGTGTAGGTCTTCCCGCCGAACTCCAGGTCGATGCCCATGATCTTGCAGCCGTTGACGAGCCTCTGGACGTGGTCCTTGAGCCTGAAGATGGCCATTCCCTTGGGGGTGTGGTAGACCCTGATGCCCTCGAAGATGCCGGTACCGTAGTTCATGGCATGCGCCAGGACGTGGATCTTCGCATCGGCCCAGTCGACCAGCTTTCCGTTCAGCCAGATCTTTTCCGTCTTGTCCATGTGAAACACCTCGAATGTTCGATGAAGAGGCGGTGCCTCCTCTCACGGAAGAGGTCACGAGTGTTTCCCTATTTACACGTTTTCAGAACGCCCTTCCAATATGGCGTCGACCGCGTCGGAGAAGGTGAACTCCTCGGAGACCTTGATGCCCCTGCACCCCAGGCGCCTGCCGAACTCCATGTCCTTGTCGTGGTCCCCTATCATGAACGATTTAGAAGGGTCGATGCCGTGCTTCGCCACCGCCGCGACCCCCATCCCGATCTCGGGCTTCCTGCAGGAGCAATGGTCGTCGGGCGTGTGGGGGCAGTAGAATATGTCGTCGATGCGGCCGCCGGCCTCCGCGACCTTCGCCTTCAGCTTGTCATGGATCCTTCCGAGGGTCTCCTCGTCGAAGTATCCGCGGCCTATCCCGGACTGGTTGGTGATCACTATCACCAGGTACCCGGCGTCGTTGAGCCTCCTGACGGCTTCGGGGACGCCCTCGAACAGCTCGAAGAGCCCGGGATCGCTGCAGTAGGGGACGTCTTTCGCGATGGTGTCGTCCCTGTCGATGAAAACGGCTCGCTGGCCGAACATCTCCCTCTCGACGATGCCGCACATGGTGTGGCATGCGCAGAGGTAGCCCTCCTGGATGCGGGGCGTCTCCTTCGAGGGGATGACGACGGCGCAGTCCACGATCTCCCTGAGCTTCCCGCCGTCTCCCGTGAATGACATGGTGACGGCGCCGCGCTCCTTGGCGGCCTCCATGGCGAGGACCACGTTCTTGGAGTTGCCTGACGTGGACATCCCGATGACCACGTCCCCTTTCCTGCAGATGGCCTCCACCTGCCTCTTGAAGACAAGATCGTAAGAGTAATCGTTGCCGATCGCGGTCACGGGAGCGATGTTGGACAGACACACTCCCGGCAGCGCGGGGCGCTCCAGCATGTACCTTCCGGAGAACTCCGCGGCGATGTGCTGCGCATCCGCGGAGGATCCGCCGTTGCCCATGAAGATCGCCTGTCCGCCGTTGCGGAAGCATTCGATGAGGATGTCGGCCGCCCTGCGTATCTGGGCGGGGTCTATCTTCGAAATCGTCTCTGCGCTTCTCTTCAGCTCGGCTGTGATCATGTCATTCATTTGGATATCTCCAGGAAATTACCCCTTCGGGCTCGAACATGTATTCCGCGACGGTGGCGCCCATCGACTGCAGGGCCTTCGCCACGCTGTACTTGCGGTCGTATCTGCATATGAAGTACATGAAACCGCCACCTCCCGCGCCGGACACCTTCCCGCCTATGGCCCCTTCGGCCTTGGCCTTGTTGTAGTAGGCGTCTATCGTGGGGTTGGTGACCTTGTTGGAGAACTGCTTCTTGTAGACCCAAGATTCGTCCAGGAGCTCTCCGGCGGTGACGATGTCCCCCTTCTCCAGGGCGCAGACCATCTCCTTGGCGATCCTCTTGGTCTGGTCCAGGGCATCGGAGTTCTGCCCCTTCTCGAACTTGTCCACCTGGCTGGCGATGATCGTCGCCGACTCGCGAGGAGTGCCGGTGTAGCACAGGAGCGAGGAGTACTGGAGCTCGTTGACTGTGTCCCGCGGTATCTTGACGCGGTTCACGTTCACGGACCCGTTGGCTCCGAATGTCATGAGGTTGAACCCTCCGAAGACGGCGGCGTACTGGTCCTGCTTCCCCCCTTTCAGGCCGATGACCTCCCTCTCGAGCTTGTACGCGAGGCGGGCCATCTCCATGCTGGTGAGCCTGATGTTCTTCCATTCGCATATCGCCGCGATGATCGACACGATGACCGTGGACGAACCTCCCAGCCCGGATCCGGGGGGAGCCTCGGACTGGAGGAACATCCTGAACCCGTCGGTGATGTTGAAGTGGTTGGTCACCGCCTTGATCAGGTCCATGTTCCCGTCCAGGGGAAGGGGCCCGTCGTTCAGGGACGCGTTGTACTTCCCGTAGTCGGTGGAATGCACAGACATGTCGTGGTCCTCGGTGGGCGTGACCGTGCAGTAGGCATAATGATTGATCGTAGTGTTGAAGACGGCTCCCCCTTTCTCGGAGGCATACGGCTCGACATCCGTGCCGCCGCCCGCAAGCCCCACCCTCAGCGGAGCTCTGGCCCTGTAATGTATCCCATCCATCCTGTCGGCCTCCCTGACCGATGAAGCTCGGTCTCAGTCTTGAGGACTAACGGCCGGTTTTAGGCCATACTCATATTTAGCGTTATTCGACAGAACCGCGCATCCGCAGTGCTGGCACTGTCATCCATGTCCGAACAGGAACAAGGACGTCAGAGGGCATTGAGCGCCTTGACGTAGTGCTTCGGATTGCTCCTCTCTATGAGCTCCTCCACCTGGTCGGACCCTCCGACCACTCCGACGTTCCCACTGGAGGTGGAGAGCAGCGCGTAAGCGGACTGCCCCGACTCCGGGACCAGCTCCGCCTCGTAGACGTCCTGGAGCTTCTCGAGCCTGCCGATGGCGGTCTGAGCGGCATCGTGGCTGATCACGGACAGGACCATGCGGCTCCTGCCGGGGAACTCGCATTTCCCGACGACGATTGTCTCGACGTTGATCTTGTTGCGGGTGAACTCCCCCATGACCCTCTGCATGACCCCGAACTCGTTCTTGACGATCAGCGATATGACGTGCACTGTTACACCTGCGCCCGAAATCGCAAACGATAATAATATTATATGCGTCGCAAAGCCGATGAACATGAGCGAGGACGCCGATTCCCGGCCGGAGGCAGCCCAGACGGACAGGCCGCTCCGCATAGTGCTGCTGACGGACAGCTACCACCCCACAGTGGACGGGATGGTCTTCGTGGTGGACTCGGAGAAGAAGGCGCTGGAGAGGCTGGGGCACAAGGTGTTCATCGTCGCTCCCGACCCGGGAGAGAAGGACAGGATCGAAGGCGTGTACTATTTCAGGTCGGCGAAGTTCTCGGCCTACAACGGATACTACCTTCCGATATACCCCTCGAACAAGAGGGAGATCCTCGAATCGATCAATCCGGATGTGATCCACTCCCACGGGCTCACGCTCATGGCCATGAAGGGGATCATCGCCGCGCATACCCTGAAGATTCCATACGTCGTGACGATGGGGACCATGGTCACGGACGCCATGAAGTACTACCTGCCTGTGAAGCTCCCCGTGGACATCATGGAGAAGCTGTCCTGGGTGTACCTCAGGGCATTGCTGAACCATTCCGACGCGGTGGTGTCGTTCACCACCCCCATCCTGGAGGAGCTGGCCGAGAACGGAGTGGAGCCGAGGGCGTCCAGGGTGATAACGGCAGGCGTGGACACGGACATGTTCCGCCCGATGGAGGAGCCGGAGGGCCTGAGGGAATCCATGAACCTTGTAGGAAAGAGGGCCATCATGTGCGTTGGAAGGCTGTCCTTCGAGAAGCATGTGGAGCAGGTGGTCCAGGCGCTGAAGTACCTGCCCGATGATGTGGATCTGATAATAGACGGCGACGGCCCCGCCCAGGATTACATCAAGACTGTCATCGCCGAGGAGCACCAGGAGTCCAGGGTGCACCTGATTGGCATGGTCAAGAGGGAGGACCTTCCCAAGTACTACACCATGGTGGAAGTGTGCGTCTCGGCATCCAGGTTCGAGACCCAGGGCCTGAGCCTCATGGAGGCCATGGCGTGCAAGGTCCCGATTGTCGTCCCCAGGGTGAGGGCGTTCAAGGAGATCATCATCGACAACGAGAACGGGTACCTCTTCGACGGGGACATCAAGGACATGGCCGACCGCGTTATCGAAGCGCTGGGCACCTGCCACGGGGAGATCCGCGAGAAGGCCATGGAGAGGGCCAAGTCCTACTCCGAGGAGAGCAGCGCCATGAAGCTCGAAGAGCTCTACAGAGAGGTCATCGAGTCCAAGAAGGAGCGCCTGGCCGCGAAGTCAGAGCGTTGATGCCAGCTCCAGGGCCCTTGCCAGGGCCTGGTCCATGTTGTAGTAGCGGAAGTCCGCCAGGCGGCCGCAGAACCTCAGGTTGGGGATTGTCGAGGCGAGTTTGCGGTACTTCTCGTACAAGGCTTTGCTCTCTTCTGTGAGCACCGGATAGTAGGGCTCCAATCCCGCATCGGGGTCGTAGGCGAGGGACCTCTCCTCCACGCAGACCGTGCCGGGAATATCCTGAACGGGCAGCTTCTTGTACTCCGTTATGCGGACGATCTCCTTGTCTCCGGGCATCGCCACCACGGGGGCGGGCTGGAAGGAGTCTGCCTGCGAGTAGAACGGCGAGAAGACGAGCGAGCGGTACGGGAGCTTCCCGAACCTGTACCCGAAGAGCTCGTCCAATGCTCCCGTGTATATCACGAAGGGATCGCCGATGCCGTCGACGACGGCCCTGCCGTCTTCTATGCGCATCCTGTCCAGAGCATCTGCTCCCAGCTCGACCCTGATGTTCGGATGGTCCAGCAGCCTCTCGAAGAAGTCCGCGAAAGAGACATGGGGCATAACTTGGAACCGATCGTCGAAGTACCTGTCGCGGTAGGACATCCTGAGAGGCACGCGCTTCAGGACGCTGGGGTCGATCTCGTCCGGAGGTATCCCCCACTGCTTGGACGTGTACGGACGGTAGTCTTTCTCGAACAGGTACTCGGCGTATCTGCGGATCCCGGGATCCTCCGATTCCAGCGCTTCCACGACGGTGACCGTGTCGCGCCCGGGATAGGCTCTGGAGATCCTGCCCTTGAGGTCCGCGGCCTCCTCCGGAGAGAAGAAGGTGTCGATGGTGGCGAAGTTGAACGGGGTCGGGGTGAAGCGCCCGTCCCAGACCGCCCCGCAACGGAGGATGTAAGGGTCCCATTCCTGGAACCGCTCCATGTACTCCATCAGCTTCGGATCGTTCGTGTGGAACGTGTGGGGCCCGTAGTCCTGCACGAGGAACCCGTGCTCCTCGCGGTGGTCGAACATGTTGCCGCCGATATGGCTCCGCCTCTCCCAGATCTCCGTTTCATGCCCGGCTTCGGCGAGATGCCTTGCGACGACGGCTCCGGACAGTCCGCAGCCTACAACGATATAGTGCATCAGAACCCGCCGTAACGGTCCATGAACTGGGCGAACGTCTGCAGGCCCAGGTCCTTGTCGGAGAGGATGACCTTGCCGGCTCCGCCGACCAGGTCCAGGGGCCAGGCCACCGCAAGGTCGGGGTCGTTCCAGAGGATGCCGTCGTCGTACTCGCCGTAGAACTTCTCGGCGCACTTGTACGAGACGACGGACTCTTCCAGCACCAGGTACCCGTGGGCGCATCCGGCGGGGACCAGGATCTCTTTGCGGTTGTCGCCGACCAGGTCGAAGGCGAGCCATTTCCTGAACGTGGGGCTGTCCTTCCTCAGGTCGACCACCACATCCCACACATGCCCGCAGATGCACCTGACCAGCTTGGGCTGCTGCTTCTCGCGCTGGAAGTGCAGCGCGCGGACGACCCCGCGATGGCTGGTGGTGTAGAACACCTCGGCCAGGTCGTGGCGGATGCCGTTCGCCTCGAAGACTTCCTTGGAATAGTCTTTCGTGAAGCATCCCCTGATGTCCTCCGCATCGAAGGGCGTTATCTCGTAAAGGCCTTCGATCTCCGTCTCCCTGAACTCGAACTTCTGAACCATCCTATCATTCCCTTAATCTGAGCCACTCCATCGTGCGCCTGCAGCCTTCCGCGAAGCTCACCTGCGCCCTGAACCCTGTGTCCTTCTCCGTCTTTGAGCAGTCGAACGCGCTCAGCGGGAGGTCCACTCCGGTGAACGGGATGCTGCCGAACCTGAACTCCAGCTCCGGCGCGACCGCGCCGCGCATCTCCAGCAGGAACTCCCTGAGAGGCTTGGCCCCGGAGCTTCCGATGAGGTAGTCCGTGAAAGGCATGCCGCGCTCGCCGATGAGCCTGAACGCGCGGGCGACGTCGTCGATGTACACGAAATCATAGCTCTGGGTGGCGGCCGTGAACTCCGGAGATACCCCATCGATGCACTTGCGGAGGGTGGAATTGACCAGCCTGGGGCTCAGCTCCCCGGGGCCGTAGGCGTTGGTTATCATCGGCCAGACCAGATCGATGCCGATCTGCGAAGCAACAGAGCGGCACATGATGTGCGCCGTCGCTTTCCCGCATCCGTAGATGTTCCCCTGGCCGGGGCGCATGCCGTCGGAATAGGCGGCGGCCATGACCTCGCGCTCCATGATGGAGCCCGCATGGAGGAACCTGGAGCATCCGATGGCTTTAGCGGCCTTCATCGCGTCGACGGTCCAGGCGACGTTGTCCAGCTGGAGGCGGACATCGGCCCTCTTGGGGCCGGCGGAGCCGTCCCAGGCCAGGTCGTAGAAGACGTCTGCATCGTGAGGGATCCGGGATTCCAGCTCGGATATCCTGTCCCTGGAGCATGCTATGATGTCTGCATCCAGGCCGTCGAGCCTCCAGTGGTCGCCGTGGACCACTGCAACGACCTCGTATCCGCTGGAGACCAGCTCTTTCACGACTGCGGAGCCCACGAACCCGTTGGCTCCAGTGACGATAGCCTTCATTCCATCGCCTCGTATTCGCGGATCTGAGAGCGCATCACATCCAGGACATCGTCCCCCGCGATCCATGCCTTCGTCCATTCCACGGTCTTGGAGACCGCATCGCCGATATGCCATCTGGGCCTGAATCCCAGCTTCTCGGTGATGAGGGTGCTGTCCAGCTTGAGGAAATTGGCCTCGTGGGGGCCGTTGTCCGAACGGGAGATCCATGAGGCTCCCTCGCCCCAGCAATCGCAGAACAGGTCCGCCAGCTGGCCGGTGGTGACGCAGTCCTCCTTCCTAGGGCCGACGTTGTACGCTCCGGCCAGGCTCCCGTCGGAGGCCTGGGCCTCGATTATCCTGAGGTAGGCGTGCAGAGGCTCCAGGACGTGCTGGTATGGACGGACCGAATTGGGATTCCTCAGCTCTATGGGCCTGCCGGCCATGGCCGCCGCGACGCAGTCGGGGACGATCCTGTCCTTGGCGAAGTCGCCTCCGCCGATGACGTTGCCCGCCCTGGCGGTGGACACGGGGCAGACGTCCGAAAGGAAGCTGCGCCGGTAGCTGTGGGTGACCAGCTCGGAGCAGCTCTTCGAGTTGGAATAGGGGTCGTAGCCGTCCAGGGGGTCGGTCTCGACGTAGCGCTTGTCCGTCTCGATGTTGTCGTAGACCTTGTCCGTGGTGACGTTCAGGAAAGATGTCGCGCCGGGATGGAGCCTGAGGCACTCCAGGATGTTCACGGTGCCCATGACGTTCGTCTCGTATGTGAGGCGGGGGTCCCTGTAGCTCTCGCGGACGAGGGGCTGGGCGGCCATGTGGATGACGATGTCGGGATCGACGTCGGAGTAGAAGGATCCCAGGGAACCGAGGTCCCTGATGTCGCCGATGCGGGAGCCCTCCATGGAGTCCAGGCCCGCTATGGAGCAGAGGCTCGGATGGGTCGGCGGCTCCAGGGAGTATCCGTGGACCTCGGCGCCCAGGCTGTCCAGCAGGACGCACATCCAGGAGCCTTTGAAGCCCGTGTGCCCGGTGAGGAGCACGCTCTTGCCCCTGAAGAAACCGCTGTGCAAAGGATCACCAGACTTTCCATGGGGCCTTGCCGGAATCCCAGAGCTTCTGGAGGCCTTCCTTGTCGCGGAGGGTGTCCATGCACTGCCAGAATCCGCTGTGCTTGTAGGCGTTGAGCTGGCCGTCGGCGGCCAGCCTCTCGATGGGCTCGCGCTCAAATGTTGTGCCGTCTCCATCGATGTAGTCGATGACGCTCTTGTCCAGTACCATGAACCCGCCGTTGATCCAGCCGACGTCGTCGGCGCTCTTCTCCCTGAAGGAGAGGACGTCGTCTCCGGACATGTCCATGATGCCGAACCTTCCGGCGGGGCGGACTGCGAGGATGGTGGCCTTCTTGCCGCGCTCCTCGTGGAACTTGATGACGTCTTTGACGGGAACGTCGGAGACGCCGTCGCCGTATGTGAGGCAGAACGATCCGTCGTCTCCCAGATAGTCCTTGATGCGCTTGATGCGCCCGCCGGTCATGGTGTTCAGGCCGGTATCGGCGACGGTGACCTTCCAGGGCTCGGACTCGTTGGAGTGGACGGTCATCCGGCCTGTCTGGAAATCGAAGGTCACGTCGCTGTTGTACAGCGCGTAGTTGGAGAAGTACTCCTTGATGATGTGCTGCTTGTAGCCGGCGCAGATTATGAAGTCGGTTATCCCGCTGGCGCCGTAGATCTTCATGATGTGCCAAAGGATCGGCTTGTCTCCGATCTCGATCATGGGCTTGGGCTTGAGATGGCTCTCCTCCGAGATCCTGGTCCCGAAGCCGCCTGCGAGGATTACAGCCTTCATTTTATCGGCTCGCGATTGGCACGGCCCATAATAACTATTTGTGAAAGCCTTACTCGGATGGCTCGTCCTTCTGATCCAAGTTATTCCGCTTCCTGACTATGTATGACAAGGCGAAACTGATGGCCAGGATGACGACAAGCAAGATAATCGTCATGGTCTGGGCAGACTCAGCGTAATATTTGTAGAGCTGATCGCTGAGTAACATAATCACGCCATATTTCAAAATACAACCGAGCGTTATGTAGAACCAGCACTTTTTGAGGTTCCAGCCGGCAATATGGATGAATGCACCCGCGAATGGGATGGTCGGGGCGATGCGATTGAGCAACAGTAACCGTTCATCTTTTAGAACCAAGAAGTTCACGTACTTGTCCACGACCCGCGTCACCTTTGCGGGAATGCGTATGTGCTTTACGACATAGTACAACGAGAAGATCCCGATCCACTCGGCAACGACTGCTGCGGCCAAGAGCTCGATTCCGAAACCGATCGACGGGTTATACGAGAAACCGAGAATGAAGAAGAGCTCAGGCAGGGTTGGAAAAAGAAGAGCATCAATGAGGAATATGAGGAATATGCACAGCACAACACCCCATCCTCCATCGGGGCCGAAGAGATCGAACAAGAACTGCCCGACATTCATCTTTGCACGTCCCCGTTAATCACTTTTTTAAAAAGCGCTTCGACTTTCAGAATCTGCGTGTCCCAAGTGACTTCACGGGACACTTTGATGGCCTTTTTGGACAGGTCCTGCCTAAGATCCTCGTCGGAGTTCAGCCTATTGATAGCATTCGCAAGACCTGCAGGATCTTTGGGCTTGACATAAATTCCTGCGTCCTTCACGTTGCCAGGAAGACCGTCCACATCGGTACAGACGATTGGCTTTCCATAAGAAAGAGCCTCAAGCGCAGCGAGACCATAAGACTCATAGAGAGACGGCATGACAAAGAAACGGCAAGTGCTCATCAAATGAGCCTTTTCCTCTTCAGAAACCCACCCTTTGAGCTCGATGCGGTCGCCTAGATTGTATCTGGAGATCATCTTCTGGAGTTTCTTCTCCTCTGGACCAGTGCCACATAGAACGAGCTTGCAATCTGCAGACCGCATGGCTTCAATCAGATATGTTAAGCCCTTCGTATCTACCAGGCGACCCAGGCTGAGTATAAAATCACCCCCCTCGTCAGACAGTGGAGGAATCTCATCCAAACAGTTATCGATGGCCGTCATCCGAGAGGGATCAATGCCATGTTTGACGAGATCCTGTTTGACATACTCCGTGACGGGCATGATGTGATTGTAGGTGTCCAGTTTCTTTTTGTAGAAATGATCGTTCACCTCGGAAATTGCCCCTTGAATGCCACGCCCCTCGCCCCACATGTTGTGGTAGGTAAAAATCTTAATACCCGAATATTTGGCCACTCCGTTGTCGAAACTGGGTGCCCACCTGTAGTTATAATCCACGATGTCGGGCTTTAGCTCATCAAGATAATTGAGAACATTGTGCGTGATGACGTAGGGCGGATTGTAGATATTGTAGAATTTAGACGGGATCCTGACAATCTTGTATCCGTCCTCCGACTCTTCTTCAAGGGGCGTACCGGGAAGCTGCGCCGTTAGTATTGTGACATCATGACCTAATTTTGTCAGATGCTTGGCAGTGACATGCATGCGACGCTCGATCCCGCCCATGGATGGGTAAAAAAAAGGATTTGCCTCAACCACACGCATAGTTTCCGTTGTATCTCCTCAACCGCTGTAATACAAGAATGCAATATGAACATTCGTAGTGGGGCGATATATCTGTCAGAATTAACTGACACTAACATCTCTTAACTACGGACTCGACCAAACAGGATAATCCCGAAACTGATTGCGACTTCTACTGTTTGACAACACTCTCAAACACCGACCGCGCCAATCGCGAGCCGATAAAAGATCGAGACCCCTACTGTTTGACAACACTCTCAAACCATGCACCGCTTCATTCAGGCGGTCGTAGTGATCGAGACCCCTACTGTTTGACAACACTCTCAAACCGTTCCAGCACGACCCGTTCTTCAACGTCGAATCGAGACCCCTACTGTTTGACAACACTCTCAAACACGTGCTTTGGGTGACTTTTGAAAACCTAGGATCGAGACCCCTACTGTTTGACAACACTCTCAAACAGGGCGCGGTCATGTCCAAGGAGTTCAGGGGATCGAGACCCCTACTGTTTGACAACACTCTCAAACGAGCATCCGCCGAGGATGCCATCGAGACGGGATCGAGACCCCTACTGTTTGACAACACTCTCAAACCCTGTGTCCCAATCACCAAGAGGGCCCAGCAGATCGAGACCCCTACTGTTTGACAACACTCTCAAACCTGGCGTTGCGACATTTGCAACGCGCAGGCGATCGAGACCCCTACTGTTTGACAACACTCTCAAACCGGTCGAAATAGACCCAAAGAACCCGACTAGATCGAGACCCCTACTGTTTGACAACACTCTCAAACGCAGCGAATTGTTAATGCACATCTCGCAGGGATCGAGACCCCTACTGTTTGACAACACTCTCAAACACGCGGTTGGTGTCTCCGCCTGCCAAATTGGATCGAGACCCCTACTGTTTGACAACACTCTCAAACTGGTGAAGTACGCGGTGCTCCTGCGTGCCCGATCGAGACCCCTACTGTTTGACAACACTCTCAAACGCGTAGGCGTGCAGGGCGATGTCCTGCGCAGATCGAGACCCCTACTGTTTGACAACACTCTCAAACCTGAGAAGTTGATGTTTCAAAACGGATCGTGATCGAGACCCCTACTGTTTGACAACACTCTCAAACGAAGCCTGGGATGGGATTAAAACAGACAAAGATCGAGACCCCTACTGTTTGACAACACTCTCAAACGCCTTGTCCGTGCAGTCCCGGGAACGCAGAGATCGAGACCCCTACTGTTTGACAACACTCTCAAACCCTGCCCTTTCCTCTTGATGACCATCGCAGTGATCGAGACCCCTACTGTTTGACAACACTCTCAAACCCGAGGGATGCCTGGAGGTCCCGAGCCCTTGATCGAGACCCCTACTGTTTGACAACACTCTCAAACTCATACCCATAGTGTTTGGAAATGACATCGGATCGAGACCCCTACTGTTTGACAACACTCTCAAACCCTTGCCGTTCGCGACAATGTTGTTTGACGGATCGAGACCCCTACTGTTTGACAACACTCTCAAACAAGGCCAGGCGCGCCCCGCGGCTCGAGTTCGGATCGAGACCCCTACTGTTTGACAACACTCTCAAACTCGTCCATTGTAGACCTCCGTATCTCACGTGATCGAGACCCCTACTGTTTGACAACACTCTCAAACTTTCGGCGATGGCCAATGACCTGTCCATGTGATCGAGACCCCTACTGTTTGACAACACTCTCAAACCATACAAGGGCACTCTAAGCATCGAAGGCAGATCGAGACCCCTACTGTTTGACAACACTCTCAAACGCGACAGATGCGGAAAGGAACTCGATGGTCGATCGAGACCCCTACTGTTTGACAACACTCTCAAACGTCTGAAAGCCCTCCTGGCGTTCCTCGACAGATCGAGACCCCTACTGTTTGACAACACTCTCAAACGAATCGTACCTGTCGGAGATATCGAAGCATGATCGAGACCCCTACTGTTTGACAACACTCTCAAACCGATCACCCAGCGCACTAACGACATGACCCGATCGAGACCCCTACTGTTTGACAACACTCTCAAACATGTCGAAAAGGGATTCATGAACGCTGGAAGATCGAGACCCCTACTGTTTGACAACACTCTCAAACGAGGCAGATACTGTTTCGGCTATTGGAATTGATCGAGACCCCTACTGTTTGACAACACTCTCAAACAGATGCCGCGTCCGTTGCTGTGATGAAATCGATCGAGACCCCTACTGTTTGACAACACTCTCAAACCTCAAAAACTTATGCACCCCCGATTTCAGCCATCAGACGTCTATTTCGCAATAATCTGCATCTATTATCTTGGTCGGTATATCATCGTCCTTAGGTTTAGATTCAATGAGAAGGATTGGACAATTCAAATACTGTAGGCTTTTCAACAAGCTATGATAATCATCTGATGAGATGAAACAATCTATTCCCACGATCACTACCATCATTTTCCCAGCATATTTCAACGTGAATTCCACATAATCATGCACTCTTTCACATAGATCTTCTGCTTCCGTTAGCTGCAACGATACTGCTTTCAGAACAGCTTGGATAGTCACCTCATCAACAACTATTGACATCTCTATGTCTGTCGACTTATCTATGATGTAGCTGACAAGTTCACTTAGAACAGCGTTGGTCTGAAGATAATTGTCTCCGTTAACCAGGTACTCTGCAACACGCTTCTGCAATCCTGAGATTATATCCTTGGAAGAGACATCCAGAGCGAAAGGATCAACGATGAGACAGAGCTTTCTTGAGATGTCGAGCTCATTGTACGAGTCAGAAAGCATAAACCTGCCTCCCAGACCGTGCGTCTGATTGGACAATTCTCCAACCATCGCGCCCATATATCCAGGACTCTCTATGGCCAGACGATGCAAAGAACACTCGGTGAAGTCAATCGGGTACTCGAAAAGATAGTGTGACAACATCATAATACCACGAACCTATCCAGAGTGTCCACGACTTCCTTCTGCATTTCCCCCACTACGACTTCTATCCTCTGATATTGCTTCTCCGATATAGACAGGATTTGGACGTTTCCCTGAGATGGCCTATGATCCATCACATCTTTTTTAATTGCCTGAGCAGCTGTGGCGTTGACCGCGATTTTTGAATAGACTGATTTCTGGAGCATTATGAACCCCTGCCTCAGGAGATGATTACGGAATTTGGTGTACCTCCTCCGGTCATCCGAGGTCTTAACCGGCAGATCGAAGTACACTATCAGCCTCATTGCACGTTCCCTCATAATCACAAAACCTCAGCATATTCAGATCTTCATTCTCTAAGGCATCGGTCACGCTCTTCACATAGATTGCCAAAGCGTTCGACAGATACATCGATTTGCCAGATATCGTAACCTGCTGATTAAGAACACCTGCCATCGCTCTCTTGCACTCAGTCGTGAAGACCGTAGGGGCCATATCGAGCACCATGCGATCCACCAATGGACGAAGAGGCTCCATTAAATCGCTACCCAGGTTGTAACGATTATACATGTTGTCGTGAAAGATGCCCAACTCTGTCGAATAACCCAACGCTGCGATTTCACGATTAACAGAAGACAAGAGAACTGCGTACCCGTAATCAAGACAGCTGTTCTCAACACAGGTCGCTTTCCTGGAGAAATCATCCCCAAATATCGTGTTGAAATACACCTTCGCCGAATGCCCCTCCCGATTAGTAGAGTCATAATCAAGCACATCTTCAGCATATTCCAAAAGCATCGCAGAACGCTCTATGTCGAATCTTGATAAGATCATGGCCTGCTTCGCTATTTTCTCCTGAACTATCCTCCTCCATACTTCGCCTTTCGTCTTCGAATCCCATTGAATCTGCGACCTCAGCTTGCTCGGAGAATCGTGACTACCGTGATATACGGTGAGCTCACCATAGGGATTATGCGTCTCGTCGCAGAAAATCACTTTGATCTTCCTCCTTGACAGCTCGCATAGCAACATGGCCGTCATGGATACGGCAGTGCTCTCGACTATCAACAGAGATACCTCTGAGAGGTGCACCTTCCTGAGCTCTGTATTTCTGATTACCAGATAGTTCATCTTCAGGTCTAGCTTGCAATTGCTCGAAATCACGACTGTTCTCCAAGTCATCAAACATCTACCCTGGTGCGACTCTCTCTTAAGCCTGAAGGAGATTGATTCACAACATAGATTGGTTTCCCACGTGTCAATTTCTTGTTGACTATGATGCGTCCTGTTAATCCAACACCACCGATTGCCTTGAATGACGCAGACTCGGGGTTGCAGTGCAACGCTGATAGTATCCCGTTGAGAATATCTGCCTGAACCAAGGTTTCTGATTCTTCGAAGGCGGACTGCATCTTCACCATGTTGTTGTACAACGCATCGAAGATTGGGGAAAATGGGGCTGACCCTATCTTCTCCAAAAGCTTGTTGTACAACATGGTGTTAGATTCGTTAGTTATCCTACTGTAGTAGGCCTTGCCCTTCATCGCTCTGTTCTTCCGGTCATCATCATACTTGTACAGTTCCTTGCAATACGCATACATATCATCAGGAACGAGAAGTTGAACTGCAGGGTAGAACACAATTCCATTCCCTGTCCTTCCGCCGATATGCATCCTGAATCCATCCCATTCAAAGAGAGCATTCATGCGAATTGATGGGATGATCACTTTAACGTCTGCGCCTATGCGCTCCGAATAATGTGTCTCCAGAGACGGAATGTCGTTCAGTAGCCTTATGTTGTAATGATGAAGCACTTCCAGAGAACGAACGCGCTTCCCTTTGACCTCGTACTCCACGAGAGAATAGCAAGAGCCTGTTGCATTGTCGAATCCACCGTATTTGGAAGCAGGCATCCCCACCTTACGATCATGCAAAGTCTCGCTTGCCTTGACCAAGTTGTCATCGAACAAGGCCCCTTTAGCGATGTACTGATATTTCGTGAAGAGAATGTTATCGCGTCTCATGTTTTTACGGACGGTCGAAATCGTACCGGATTCTCCCGGAATCCAAGCCACAACGCCGTTCCGCTCCACATTCCGCTCATACATCTTCCCGATATTGTATGATTCTCCGCGCTTTATGATGTTCATAGGATCCTTGGTGAATTTAGTGTCATATACATTCCCGACCACGATGTTCAGGTATGCGTCCTTGGCATGATGGTAATCATTCACCGACCTGCATTTTATGAATCCGTACTCTTGACGGAATTCCGAAACAAGCCCGCCCCGTACATACACGAGGTCGGTATCGTCCCCGAACAAGCGCTTCAGCACTTCAATGGTCGCCTTGACAGATTGGCTCGTTTCGACAAGCTGCCTGCTGATGAACTTGCTAAGCTCCTCTTCGGTGAGACTGTCGGTACGGACCAGGCGTGCGTGCTTTTCAGGTCTAATATATCCCTTCTGGAGGAGCATATCCCACGTCGGCCTCATCTTCTGCTGGACATCGAACGATATCGGATACGAATTCCCCTTTTTCCCATTGCAAACCTTGCATGCAAGGACCATGTTGCTGTGGATGCTGTCATCCTTGGTTTTGGACTGAGGGTAGATATGGTCGCGATCGACCGAATCGGTCCTGTTGAGTTCATCGAAGTTGATGACGCGACCGCAATACATGCAACACCCGAGCTGCGTGTAGTAAAGATACACATTGCGCGACTTCAAATCCGCCTCTTCCCTGCTCTCAAGATCGGAAATCCATTGGGGATCCTCCCTGCACGCTTTGTACAGCTGAACGAGCTTATCCTTACGGGAGTCCGATCTCTTGCCCTCATTCGCACCGCGAACATCGCGGGTGGTCTCAACAAAGACCTTCTTCGGCTCATGGCCTATGCAGTCGATCACATCCCTGACAACAGATATCGTTCTCCAGGTAGCCCTCCTGACTGCCGGAGACATATACATGGACTCCAAAGTCTGATAGGTGATCTCATCATCGGTCGTCATCGACCTGTTGTGCTTATCGACCTGCTCATGGAACGAGAACTTGTTGTAGATCTCCATGAAGTTGCGGTCGGTGGACTCGAGCATCTGGATGATGTTCATCTCGGTACCGGTCTCGGGACACGTATCGTACAATCCCGTCAGCAGCTTTTCGGAAAGCCTGCCCCAGCCCTCGAACCTGAGCTTTGACAGCGCCTTGAGATCCTGTTCCGTGAACTTGCCCGGATGGTCGGCGTCCAGCTTCTTGCGGATCCTCGATTCGTCGCCGAATACTGTGATGGTCCGGATTATATCCTCGCACAGCTTCTCATCGGCGGCTTTGTCGTGGATCGCGCCCTCCAGCATCTGCTTCGACTTCAAGGTGGCCTGTATCGCGTCGCCGGCCATCCCGGTGATCTCGTGCTCTCCCTCCTTGTCGATCACGCCATGCGAGACAAGGAATGTAAGGATCCTCTTCTTCGTCACTCTGGTCTTGGACTTCCCGAACAGTTCCTCGACCATTATCGGCTTGATGCTCTTGGGCAGCCTCTCGCCATCGATTCTCAGATTGTTGAGCTCGTTGTATAGCTGGAACTTGGAATACAGAATCGAATCCTTGGGAAGGACTTTCTCTCCGACCATGTATGTGCAGTAGTTCGTCAGATTCTCCATGAAGCCCTCGGCGCTTGAATCGAGATCCACGATCTTGTCGAACTCCCATGGAGTGATGCGGCGATCAGACCTGCGGACAGCCCAGGCATTCTTGGATCCTTTTCCGAGAGGCCCCACATAATAAGGGATCCTGAAGCATTGGATCATGCAGACCTTCTCCGCCACAGAGAATCCGTCGTCGTCCACCTCAGAAAGGAACGGATAGAACCTGGATGCGTTGTCCAAGATGGCTTTCAGCTCGGTCCTGTGAACAGAATACGGCAGGACGCCGTTCTCTATGGATGTCTGCTTGGGCATCAGCGTTCCGGCTGCCAGCCTCGACATCAGGCCCGCGAAGTTCCCATCATCCTTGGCACCGGTCTTGGACAAAATGGAGCTGACGAATTTGCAGAACTCCTCTTGATTGCAAGAGTCCTTGGGCTTCCCCTTATTGCACTTGCCTACATAGGAGCAGTAGTTCCCCTTCACAGCCTTGTCCTTGAATATCTCGCGATACTTCTCCGGGGCGTACTTCCTGACTGCTTTTTTAAGAAGGGCGAGATCCGATTGGTGCTGTTCATAAGAATGCATCTTCGAATCGGAGATCGAAGAGAACCCGGACAGCAGGCCTGTGAGCAGAGACCAGTCGTAGATCTTCTTCGACACCCTGAGAATATGGAAAAGATCTGGATCGAGCTCGTCTTCCAATGCTGACATTGCATCCTCGACTGAAGCGTCCTTGAAGCATATCTTCAGATCTTTGTAGGCCTCGTTGTCGAACAGCTTCGACAACGTGACCTTCCCGCCGGAAAGCAACGCACACATCTCTTTAGACATGGCCGATTCTCCGATGACCAGCTCGGCCACAGCCCTCTTCTTGTCATTCACCGTCAGATTCCTGTCGGACAGAACCTCCGACAGCTTCTGCGGATCGGTGATGGTTATTGTCGGATCGACCGCCACAAGGCTCTCCACCAGACTGTCGACCGCGTCTGAGAAATCCGGAACCTTGTCGGCCTCTATCTCGCCGAACAGGAAATGCCCGCGGTACTTCACGATGTGATGGCATGCCAGATAGACAAGCCTGATGTCGGGCTTCTCGTCGGTCTCCATCAGGTATTTCCTCAGATGGTAGATTGTCGGGAAACGGCGGTGGTAATCGTTGTCTGTGAATCCGGGATCGTTGAACAGGCTGTTCTTCTGCTTCTCCTTGCGGTCCTCCACAAAGAGCGGGCTTGAGTCCAAGCGCTCGAAGAACGAGGGATCGACCTTGCAGACCTCTTCCGAGAACAGCTCGCGGAGGAGCGTGACCCTCTGCTTCCTGCGGTTGAGACGGCGGCGCGCGCATCTGTGAAGGCGCCTTTCCTCTGCAGTTTTGCCTTCGTCGAACAGATGGATTCCCCAAGCCGCCTTGTGATGGACTGTGAGAATGTTGTAATCTGTGTCTGTAGCCGCCCATCCGAGCGAGTTCGTGCCTATGTCGAGGCCGATATAGTAGTCTTCCGAACCTTGCATGCAACCGCCTTTCCGTTGATACCATATATGCAGTGATATATTTAAATAATATAGACCTGATATCAGACTGACAACACGAGTTCAAATAAGGCTTTGCCGGAATCGCCAGAAATGGCCCCGCAATCGGCGGGATCGTGATTGTCACCTTTCTTTTTGTTACGATTATGTGCAGATTGCCACATGGCATGATGTGTTTTGCCGTCGAATTCGAATATATGGTATTCGATTTTAGATTCGATAATCATATTACGTGAAATTATATCACCGCATACAACCATGTATAAAACAAAGCCTGATAACCAGAAATGAGTGCACCATCAGTTTGAACGAACCTTGGAAAGCCAATCCTTGTAAACTCATGTAGCAAAGATGGCATTTTCTGAAAATTAGTGGGCCAGACATTTGAGAGTACTTTTGACGGAATTCCGAGCAAATTGAGGATAAACACCCAAAGTTAGTACAATTAGACTAACCTGCAAATTGCTATACTGCTCGCTCCGCGAGCAGTGTCGCCTCTGGCGACATGGCTCGTCGGCTGCGCCTCCTCGCGTGGGATAGACACCCTTTGAGCGTGCTGAATTCGCTGTTTCGGCGCAGGTCGCTCCCACGAAGGTATACCATTGTCCTATAGCGATCGAAGCTACGATATCCGCGGGCACGGCCCTTGAATGCCTGAAGAGTCTTTTTTAGTCCTTTAAGGAATGGGAATTTACCCACTAATTTTCAGAAAGAACCGCAAAGATTGAGAACCCCACCAGCCAAACCAACAGGAGTATTATCAGATGATGTACATCCCATAGTGTCATGTTCGATTACACCAAAGTCGATACCGTAGTCGAAAGGATCATCCGCCAATCGGACCCGATGATCATCATCATCTTCGGTTCAGTAGCTCGTCATAAGGCAAAAGACGACAGCGACCTGGACCTCTTGGTCGTTTTCGATCGCCCCTTTGACCAGAAACGGATGTATTACGACCTCTCAGGCCTCTTCATCGGCCTCAGATTGCCTTTCGACTTGGTGCTCATGAGCTATGATGACTTCATCCACTACAAAGACATAGCTCAATCGTTCACCCACGAGATTGTGACCACCGGGACAACCGTATACTCCAGGCGACGCTCAGACCACGCGATTGCCCTTAATGACCGTTCCCTCCGGAACGACAGTCCCATCGCGGAGAACCTCATTGGCGATTGTCGCGCCCTTGCCCACCGAGCATCCCTCTCCGAGGATTGCATTGGTCAGAACAGCACCATCGACCCTGCATCCGGGCATGACCAACGAGTTGACGACAGACGATGACTTGACAATGCATCCGCCGGATACGGCAGAAGAGTCGATAGTCGAGTCGGACACCTCCGAGCCCGGTCCGACATAGGTCACGCCTTCGCGCTTGCATCCGGAAACCGCGCCGGGCCCTTTCG
>CAVICI010000015.1:0-35326 GCA_963640995.1 Dialister hominis
CGGCGACCGACGAATCCATATACCGCCAAGGGATTGCTCGGCATGGCTTTCGTTGTGTCGTTTTTGTTGGCGCTTAAGCGAAGACGGAAGCCGCCCTTTTGCTTTTCGCCTGTTCGAGATCGCTCGGCCATCGAGACATCGGCTCGCGTGCGCGCGTGTACGCTCACGCGCGCATACAGAAAATGTGTCTAGGTCAGGATTGATACCTAGCGGGGTATGGACAAAAGGGACAGTCTTGCCCAGTCTACCCAGTATGTTTTTATTTCTGCTATTGGATATTACATCCAGCGGGCTTTGTCCCGGGTGATTTCATGGAAGGAAGTAAAACAACGACTTATGCGATGGTAACCCTCGTTGTCGGGATCCTTGTGGGGGTCGGAGTGGGGTATGCCGCATTCCATTGCACAGAGGCGCATGGCAACAGTGGAGGCGACAGTGGAGATGTCACCTACTGGTACTATATCTATTTCGGGGACGACAGTTCCATGAACAAATGGTACAGCGCCAAAGGTGCCGATTCCGCTGACGCATTCGACAAGGCGATGAAAGCTGCGAACATGGAATATGAGTTGAGCAAAGGATATGTCGTGAGCATCAATGGCGTGGATGCCTATTGGTCGGTGTACAACTACACGTACAAGGAGACTACGAAGACCGCTGCTGAGAATAGCATCCTCTATCCCGTGAACGAATCCGATACTGGGGGTCTCGCGAAATCCAATGGCTGGTTAGCCTTTGCGGGATATGATCTGAAGGGGGACGATAGGTTCAAGATATGGCAGGCTGATTCAGAGATATTCTTCTTCAGCATATGGACTGAGACCTCTCCTTCGAAATGGAGCTGCCCGACCCCTGTATCTACGAATCAATGGATGTCTGATTCCACCGGTCCTTTCGCTTCTGCATGATATCCGGAAGCCTAGAACAAAGGCAGAAACCATTTTTCAAACATCTTTGTCTTTAGGATGTGTATTAGGAATGAATTCAACAAGGCTGAAGGTGGATATCTCTCTGATCCTCATAGTTGTCGCGGTGATCGTCACAGCGGCGCTTCAGAGCACCGGCAAGGTGACCGTCTTCCAGGCTGATGGCCTTGTCGTCGATTTCGAGGAGTACAACACCGATTGGGCGGAGATCCAGGTATGGGAATGCGATTCCCCTGTGGAAGCCCTCAAGCAGGCTGCCGAGTCCAAAGGATACTCCATCACGGTCTCCGACGACGGCGAGGTCACGGAACTGAACGGCTACGTCTCAGACGGCAGCCGCGCCTGGTCCTTCTGGACCATAGCGAAAGGGTCCACGGACTGGGTTCAGGCCGACGATCCGACCATGAAGGCCTCCTCGGGGAGCACCGTATACGTCTGGGCGTACAGGGCCGCCGGGGAGAAGCCTACCGTGGCTGTGGACCAGTCGGGCTCATCGGTATACGGATTCCCGCAGAAGAGCCGTTCAGTGACGCTCAGCCCCTCTATCACCGAGATGATGGGGGCTGTCAGAGCTACCAGCACGATAGTCGGAACGGATGTGTACAGCAACTATCCGGAAGAGGTCGTGGAGATGAAGAACGAGGGTTTCATCAAGGTGGTCGGGGACTACACCAATCCCAGCTACGAGACCATTGTGAACCTCAATCCCGACGTTGTCTTTTGCGACGGGTCCCTGTACAGCCACAACCAGATGAGGGACAGGCTGATGAACGTAAGCATATGCGCGATCCTCATGTACGACGGGGAGAGCGATGAGTCCATCTTGGACAACATTTTCATCGTCGGGCGCGTCATGGGCTATGACATGGCCGCGGCAGACACGATCAACGACCTTCGGGATGCCATGGCAGAGCTGACATCAAGGATGTCCGCCCACAAGTCCGAAGGCGTCATGGCCTCTTTGTCCGGAGATTCCTCACCCTGGGTGGCCGGTTCTTACACCTATGTGTCGGATATCATCGTGGACCTCTACGGGAACAACGTGTTCAGCGACATGGACGGCTGGACCCATGTCAACTCGGAGCTGGTGAGCAAACATAACCCCGGTGTCATTATCATACTCAGTACCGATTATTCCGCTACGCAGAGCGATTACGATTATCTTATCGCCCATCTGTCGAACGAGTGGAAGGGGACGGACGCGTACAAGAACGGCCAGATATACTTGCTGGCTGAGTCTGCGGGAGAGATGTCGCAGCGCCCAGGCCCCAGATATGCTCAGCTTGCTGAAATGATGGCTATGATCATGAACCCGGACGCTTTTGAGAAAGAGCTGCCGAAGTTTGTCGGCGATAACTACACCGATTATCTGACGGTGACGAAGGATCTTGGGGTTTGAACAATATGAAAGGATTACAGAAAGCAGCATTCCTGGCAGTATTCATCGCGCTCGCGGCCACCGCGACGTGCATGTGTGCCGGCGAGGATGCTGTTGCAGACTCGGACGGGCCTTACGTCCTGTTCGACAGGGGCAACGGGATCACCACATGGATCCCTGTAGACAAGTCAGAAGGAACAGTTTCTGATATAATAACAAGCTCGCTCTCCTCGATCTCGCACACTTTCGAGGCCTCGGGCGCTATAACGGTGGACGGGGTCTCCGAAGAGACCATCGGGGGCAGCTCGACGGGAGGGTCTTATACGGTGCCGGGGACAACCGGGACGACAATCACAACATCTTGGCGCGTGTTCGCATGGTCGGACAACGCTTGGTCCGAGTGCTCCAAGGCGGATCTCTCGGCAGCATACGCAGGATCGTCCTACGCTGTGGGATTCTACCCCGCGAATATCAAGCCGACAGAGACTCCGACTTGCAGGGATTCCTGGACTATGATCCGCGGAGATGCGGAGCAGACCGGGAATCAGACCACGGACACCAGCAGCTCGTCTCAGGCAGTCACCAAGTGGACCGACACCAGGGGCGGCCAGAGCGGTGTTGATTGCGCAGTCCTCTATGCGAACGGGTATGTCTACGTGAAGTTCGGGACAGGTGCCGGAATGGGCACTGGCGACACGTCCGCTCTCAAGTGCTACACTTTGGATGGGAACGAGGTCTGGTCTTTCGAGTTCCCCGGGATACAGTACTATGAGATAATGACTCCTGTGATCGTCGGAGACTACATCTACACAACGTCTGGAAAAGGGTACATATTCAAGGTTCCTCTCTCCGGGCCCGGCGATGACGGATCGCTTGTGACGACCTTCGAAGGGAAGGCTTACAGCAGTGCTGATGTCGAAGCGGGTGTCGGGGCGATACCTTACGAGACCGTACCGCTCGACGGAAAAATATTCTCTGTGGGTTCGGGGAGCCTCGTTTACTCATCTGGTGCTATCTTTTCGGCCTGCTCCAATGGGATGGTGTACTGCTTCGATCTAGACCTCAACATGGTCTGGTCCAGCCAGATGGGCGGATGTAGCTATTACACGTCGCCCACTGTCGTCGACGGTTATGTCTTCGCCGGCGCGTATAACGGGTGCATATATGCGATGGACAAGGCCACCGGGACGATCCTCGATTCCGAAGAGGTCTTCACAGCCGTGTACCACGGGAAGAAGTACGGAAGCGTAGGTGCGCCCGCGGTCATCAGGAAGGACGGGAATTACGAGCTGTTCTTCACGTTCAGCGACGGACAGGGCATGAGCTCTAAAGTCGGGGGAATCGCTCATTACACCTTCAATGGCTCCAAGCTGACCAAGGCTCTGTTGCAGACAGATGTGGGGCTCACCGCCACTTATGTCACGCCTGTGGAGACCGACAAGTTCACAGGAGTCGTGTTCATGTCCCTCAACGGGCTCTATTCCTTGCAGATAAACGGCAGGCCTGTCCTGATGAACTCCGAGGTAGAGGGGGCCAAGGCTCCTCTGACAGTCGTCAACGGAGAATACATCTATATCGCCAGCTACACCGCCGGCAGATACCTCTACATCGTCGACATGGAGGGAAACATCACCAACCGGATGCCTTCTCCGCTCAACAACTACAACATGAGCCCGATCACCGTGATCGGAAGCTGGATGTTAGTAGGGAACGATGCGGGAGTGGCTGCCGTGCAGGGAACGATGGACGTCTACGTCCCGCCGGTGAAGGTGGAGACCAACCCTTGGCAGACGCCGCTGATGGTGCTCGCCGCAATCCTGGCGATACTGGTCGCATACTATGCGGTCGCCAGGTTCGCGTTCAAGGTCCAGAAGCCATTCCAGGCAATCGGAGACCGCATCAGGAACTATCTGGGGAGTGACTCGCTTACATACAACACCAAGAGCAGGCACAGGCTTAAGATCGTGCTCATCTTTGGTATCATCGGCATCGTGCTGATGTTCATGCTGTGCATCTGCGTCGGACCGACATCGGTCCTCTCGCCAGTAGATGCGCTATCTTCGCTATGGTCCGCTATTTCGAAAGGAGGGGAGAACCTGCAGGGCGACGAGGTCATCGTCTATAGCTCCAGGGTGCCCAGGGCCATGGCTGCGCTGGCGGTCGGTATCGGCTTGTCCATCGCAGGGTCGATGTACCAGGCCATCATCAGGAACCCCCTGGTCGATCCGTACATCATGGGAGTGTCTGCAGGAGCCGGGACCGCCGCTGTGGCGGTCATCGCCATGAACTTCACGTTCTTCGGCCTGTTCGCCTCCCACTCGATCTACCTGACTGC
This sequence comes from Dialister hominis, assembly GCA_963640995.1. GTDB lineage: Archaea > Thermoplasmatota > Thermoplasmata > Methanomassiliicoccales > Methanomethylophilaceae > Methanoprimaticola. The sequence continues at coordinate 4,640 of CAVICI010000015.1, forward strand.
CATCGCTGCCATCATCGGAGGCATCGTGGCCTTCGCCGCCACCATGATAATCGCAGAGAAGTCCGGAGGCTCTTCCACAAACTACGTCCTTGCAGGAGTAGTGGTGGGATTGGCATTCTCCGCCGCGCAGACGCTGATGATGTCCATGGCCGGCAACCAGGTGGCCAACGCGCTCACATGGCTGTTCGGGTCCTTCTCCAACATATCCTGGAACCAGGTGTGGCTGGTGGTCATTCCTGCGCTGTTCCTGTCCTTAGTCCCGCTGATATGGGCCAGGGAGTTCAACCTGGTTCTGTTGGGAGAGGATCAGGCGAAGCAGATGGGGCTCGATGTCCGCAACTTCAACAGGTTAATGCTGATCCTGGCGTCCGTGCTGACAGCCATATGCGTCGCGTTCGTCGGCATCATCGGGTTCGTGGGACTGGTCATACCTCACCTGTGCCGTATGATCCTCGGAGGAGACCACCGTCTGGTGCTCCCCGCGTCGATCGTCCTCGGTGCGATACTGATGATGGGCGCGGATTTCGCCGCCAAGATGATCATCCCCGGCATAGAGCTGCCTGTGGGAGCCATCACGACGGTGATCGGAGTGCCTGTGTTCGCTTATCTCCTTATCAGAAAGGGGAGGATGTACGATGGATGAAGCACCGCTTCTGGAGGTCAAGGACCTTCAGAAAGTCTACGACGACGGATACCACGCGGTCCGCGGGGTGTCCTATTCGCTGAAGCCTGGTCAGCTGGTCGGGCTCATCGGTCCGAACGGCTGCGGGAAGTCGACCATGATGAAGTGCATCAACAGGATGCACGACGCCACTTCCGGAGACATCCTGGTGGACGGGCAGTCCATTCTCGACAAGAAGCCTGCAGATGTTGCCAAGATCGTCGCCACGGTCCCGGCCGAGCTGAAGAACAGCTTCGGCCTGACCGTGTACGAGACGGTCATGCTCGGCAGGTACCCCTACATGAAGAACATGTGGTGGGAGCCCGTCGAGGAAGAGGAGCTCATCATGGAGAACCTCGCCAAGTTCGGCGTGGCGCATCTGAAGGACAGACAGATCAACATGCTGTCTTCCGGAGAGCTGCAGAGGGTGCTGATTGCCAAAGCGTATGTCCAGAACCCCAGGCTGATGCTCGTCGACGAGCCCACATCCCACTTGGACATGAAGTACAAGCTGGATGTGATGGAGTACCTCACGGCTATGGTCCGTCAGGACATGACCATCCTGGTCGCGGAGCACGACATCTCTCTGATGGCCCGCTACTGCGACACCTGCATCATCATGAGGAAGGGGGAGATCCTCGGCATCGGCGATCCGAAGAAGGTCATCACTCCCGAGCTGATCGAGGAGGTCTACGGCGTCAGCGCCTCCGTCGGGTTCGACGACGAGGGCGAGCTGTTCGTCCTGCCCAAGAGGATCAAGAGGGACGGCACCGAGATTTAAAACCAGAAAGCGCATGGGCGCGCCATGACCAGATGCATCCGCGTCCCTAAGAAGGATGGCGAGCCCGTGCGTTCAAAACTGTTCTCCGAGGGCCTCCTCGACCTTTCGGCGAGGATACGCTCCGACGGGGACAGCCTTCTCCTTCCCATTCTGTGCGAGTCTTTTGAGGGCTACGAGGTCGTCGACGCGGAGATGCAGGTCCAGGAGCATCGCCCTACGGACTACCGCGAGGTCGCCGATGTTCCCGAAGAGCTGAGGGAGCATCTCCCTTCATCTTTCGACGTGGTCGGAGAGGTGGCGATGATAAAGCTGCCCGATGAACTCGTTCCTTACGGCAGGCAGATAGGCGAGGCGCTTCTGAGCGTCAACACCAACCTGAAGTCGGTCTTCATGGACCGGGGCGTCAAGGGGGAGTTCAGGATAAGGGACCTGGCCCACCTTGCCGGAGATGACAGCTCCGAGACCGTCCACAGGGAGTTTGGAGTCCGCCTGTGGACAGATCCTTCCAAGGTGTACTTCAACCCCCGTCTGAGCAGCGAGAGGTCCCGCATCGCCGGGCTCGTGAAGGACGGGGAGACGATCATAGACATGTTCGGAGGGGTGGCGCCTTTCGGGACGGTCATCGGGAAGCTGGCATCTCCCAAGGAGATCTACTCCATCGACCTCAATCCGGAGGCTGAGCGTTTCGCCAGGATGAACGCCGAGCGGAACGGAGTGGCGTGCCTCCATCCGCTGACCGGAGACTCGTCCAAGGCCATAGAAGGGCTGCCGATGGCGGACCGCATCATAATGAATCTGCCCCAGATCGCGGACAGGTTCCTGCCTTGCGCGCTGGACCATCTGAACCACGGAGGCACAGTCCACATGTACAAGATCATTGAGCGCGCCGACTTCCCCGCATTGGCGGAGGCGATGGTTGCCGATGCGAAGGGCAAGGGGCATATCATCGAGGTCTCCAGCTTCGAGCTGAAGACATATTCCCCTACTATGAGCGTCTACTCGCTAGACATACTCAAAGAGCGACGGCATCTGCCCGGATGCTGTTTTCGAGCGGAATGCGGGCAGGCCCGCTTCTTCCTCCGCGTCGATGCGTTATGGTGCTGGCATCTTGTAAGCGCTCTTTCTCAGTTCCTTTCTGTTCGGTCGCGAACGGTGATGTCCGATATCCGGTATATAAGATGATGTGCACAAAAAGCGGATTTCGGTCAGAAACGGACTATTTAGATTCGAAAAATGACTGCGAACGGCCTTTCGGCGCACGTGGCGAAAGCACCGGCGACAATCTTGATATACAGAAGACCATAGGATGCACCATGACATATCTCGTCCGCATCACGAGGGGGAAGTCGCAATACTTCTACGAGTGCAACAGCGTCCGTGTGAAGGGCAAGCGCAACCCTGTATCCGAGAGGATCTACATCGGCAAGCTGGACCTCGAGACGAGAGAGTTCAAGCCGAAGAGCTATCGGGTCCGCGGCGAAGCGGACTTGGACGCTTCTGTATTCAAGAACAGGGCTTTGCCGAAGGTCCCCCGTTGCCATCTGACGATGGGCAGGATCGAGGGCTGAGGCTCGGGATCAGGAAAGGAAGAGGTCTTTCCTGCCTTCAAGGAAGTCTGTCAGGTTCAGGTGGATGATCCCGTCCCGGGACAAGTCGACGGGGTCCATGGAGATCACATACTTCGGTGAATAGTCTTTCACTGAACTGAATGCTCCGAATTCCCTTTTCAGGGTGGCATCGTCTACAATCATGTACGCGACCTGGATGAAGCATTTGCGCCCCTCCTTCACGGCGACGAAATCGATCTCGCCATTGTACTTTTTGCCGACGTACACCCCGTATCCTCTGCCCAGGAGCTCTAGGTAAACCAGGTTCTCGAGGAAGTACCCGTTCTGGATGTCGACGGTGTTGGTCATGATGTATCTGAAACTGTTGTCCAGGGCGTAGTTCTTGGGCTTGGAGGACATCACAGACTTCCCGTTGATGTCGTAGATGCTGACCCTTTTCAGGAGATATGCTTCCTCCATCAGATTGAGGTAGTTGTGCACAGACTGTATGGAGACATCGAATCCTTCGGTTTTCTTGAGATGCTCCGAGATGGTCTTGGCCGAGAAATCGTTGCCGCAGTTCGCCAGAACGTATGCTGCGACCCTCCTGAACTTCTCCATATCCAGGTCCAGATGGCGCCAATGGATGTCCTTCTCAAGGATGGATCTGTACAGATCCTCCAAGAATCTTTGTGCCAGGGCTTCATCACCGAGATGGAATCTCTGCGGGTAGCCTCCGAGCTTTATGTAATTCGATAGGAATCCGTCTGGAACGGATCCTGTGTTGGCGATGACATACTCTTTGGCTTCCGAGTATGAGAAAGGCAGGATGTCGAATTGGATGGTTCTCCCTGTAAGTAGCGTAGCCAATTCCCCGGAGAGCATCTTGCTGTTGCTTCCAGTAACGAATATGGAGCACATCCCTGTAGATTTCAGCGACGCAAGGGCGCGCGGAAAATCTTCCACGTTCTGGACCTCGTCGAAGAACAGATAGTATCTGCCTTCTGTCATCAGGTCGACGACATGGTCGTTCAATGCTACGGCTGTTCTGAGTCTATTGTACTTCATATCCTCGAAGTTGATGAAGATCTTGTGATCCTTGTCAACATCGATTTCATCAGCAATCATCGACAGGATGACAGATTTGCCTGAGCGCCTGGGCCCCATCAGGACTTTGATGATGTCCACATCGTAGGTCGGACGTATCATCTTCAGGAATCTTTCACGGGGGATCAGCTTTTCCGTCATCAGCAACAGTATGTGTTGCTGGTAGATATACTTTGATAAAACAGAAAAAATTCTGAATTTATCAAAGTAATAGTCTCACTGCACAACAGATCAGAAGCCGGAAGCAGAAGAATGCAGGGGCATGCTGCCCCTGCTTGGATGCCATGGAGATGCAGTCGGTCGGGATCACTGCTTCTTGAGCGGGTCCAGCGTGATTCCGGTCTGCCCCTGGTAGTTCCCGCTGCGCTGGGCATAGTCCTTGACCGTTTCGGAGTTAAGGGTCTCGAAGACCATCTGGCAGAATCTCTCGCCTATCGGGATCTCCACAGGGTCGTCGGTGGCGTTGTATGCTCCGAGCGTCAGGGTCCCTTCGAATCCTGCGTCGATCTTCCCGAAGGCTCCGATGATGCCTTTCCTTATCCAGGTGGTCCTCAGCCAGAGCTGGGCGCAGATGTCGGAAGCCATGCGGACCCTCTCCACGGTGGACACGTAGAACATGGTCCTCGGAGGGATCGTGACGATGCCCTCCTTCTTGATATCGGGGTCTCCGCGGACGGATATCTCTGCGATGCGGAGGTCGTAGCCGTTGGGCGTGAGGCCCCTCTCGCTGTAGTCGCTAATCCCGATGTAGCCTGTCATCATGCTCTCGACTATGTCCCTGTCAGATAGGATTCCCATGGCCTCTGGATGGGCGCATGTATATTTTATCCGTGCGGGATTCGGAGGGCATGAAAGTCCCGCGCCCGATCAGAACAGGGGATTCGCTCGGAGTCACGGCGCCGTCCTTCGGCGTAGACGACCCGCTCGATGCCAAGCGCTTCGCGTCCGCCCGCTCCAAGCTGGAGTCCCGCGGCTACCGCATCATCGAGACTCCCGACGTCTATACCTGCGATGAGACCGGGCGCAGCGCGCCGGCGCAGCAGAGGGCGGACGAGCTGACGTCCCTGATCGAGGATCCCGGCGTGTCCTGCATCTTCTCGGCCAAAGGCGGTGACTACCAGTTCGAGCTGCTCCCCCTGATGGACTGGGATTCCTATGAGGGGGATCCGAAATGGTTCCAGGGCTATTCGGACAACACCACTCTGGCCTTCGTCATGACCGCGGAGCACGATGTCGCCTCGGTGTACTGCGGGAACTTCGGGGACTTCGGCATGGAGGATTGGCACAGGTCGGTCTCCGAGAACCTGGAGTTCCTGGAGGGGAAGAGGTCCTCGCAGAGCTCGTTCCCGTTCCATGCCAGGGACTTCGTGGACAAGGTCACAGGGCTGGAGTCGTTCGGGGACGACGAGCCTACTGTATGGGGGTCTTCCTGCGGAGACGCGTCGTTCAAGGGAAGGCTAATAGGAGGGTGCATGGACGTGCTGGAATGGTTCCATCGCAAGGGCGCTGCAGATCCTACGGGGTTCGTAGACCGCTACGGAGGCGAGGGGATCGTATGGTACATGGAGACCTACGACATGGACGCCGGCAGGATATCGGCCATGCTGAGGTCCATGGAATCGGACGGATGGTTCAGGGACTGCACCGGATTCGTGTTCGGCAGGCCTTTGTTCTACAGCGGCAAGATGGCGTACAGAGACCTGGTGGAGTCTGAGCTCGCCCATCTCGAAGTGCCTGTCATAACTGATGCTGATGTGGGCCACAAGGCCCCCAGGATGACGTTCGTGAACGGTGCCATGGCGCAGTTCGATGTCTGCGACGGGAGATGCGATCTGACGTACAGCGGACTGAATTGACCGATGCTGCATCATCGCCATGGTCGGAGATGCCATCGGCACGGTGCCCCAGAATCGGAACTCGGAGAAGAAAGTGGTGCAAGGGACGAGATTTGAACTCGCGGACCACTAAGGACAAGGCCCTCAACCTTGCGTCGTTGGCCATGCTTGACTACCCTTGCAGTAAGCCATGCAATAAAGATGTTATTTATAAAGATTTGGTTTAATATAATAAGACTTGAACATCATCCCAGACGTCTCGGTGATTAAGGAAGACGGGGCCGGAGCCCCGTCCGGTTCACTGCTTCCAGTAGTCCCTTCCGGCGCGCCCCATCGCCAGCACGTTCTCGTCAGGGCTGGAGATGGGCGTCTCGCACCCGGGCGCTAGGATGAACCCCCCGTCATGCCCTGCGGCGTCGATGAGCCTGTAGGACTCTTTGGTGATCATCTCGGGCGTGCCGCTCATGAGCAGGGACACGGGGTCCAGGTTGCCCATCAGCGCCAGGTCTTTCCCTGCAGCTTCCTTCGCTTTCACGATGTCCACGGCGTGGTCGAAGCTCAGGCAGTCGGCCCCGGTGGCCTTCACGTGCTTGATCGTCCCGAGGGTGTTCCCGCAGATGTGCACGAAGGTGGGAGCGTCGCTCATCGCCCTGACATCATCGACGACCTTCCTCAGATGGGCCTCGGAGAACTCCACGAACATGTCCGGGGAGATCAGGTCCCCGGAGGAGGTGGGGTCGGCCATCCACATGACCGTGGCGCCGGCATCGATCATGCGCCTCTGCATGCCGGAGACAAGGTCTGTGATTTTCGTTATCAGCTTCTTGACCATGTCCGGGTCGAACATGGTGGCGAACATCATGTTCTCCGTGCCCATGCAGTATCCGGCAGTGGTGATCGGTCCCCAGGAAAGCCCGCAGATGTGCAGGTCCTCCGGGAGGATCCTGGCCGTCTCTTCGAGTGCTTCGACCATCACCTTGGTGAACTTGGGGCAGGTGGACGCTTCGTACGGGTCGAAGACCGCCAAATCGTCGATGTCCTCGGCCTTCTCCACAAGATGCCCGGGGATCATCCCGTAGTCGTCCTCCGGGTACCTGACTTCCATGCCCAGGTCGGTGAAGGGCACCTGGGAGTCCAGTATGGGCTTGACGAAGTCGGATTCTGTCTTCAAAGCGTAGTCTACAGCGACCTTGGCAGATATCTGCGGGTTCCATCTGGCCTCGTCCACCTTGTATCCGGCGCTGCGCGCCGCGGTGACGAGGGCGAAGTTGTTGACTGGGGTCCTGTCCGTGCTTTCGAATCTCAATGCTGCTTCAACGCACGCTCTGTGTCCGGCATCCTTCATCAGAACACTTCCGATATTGGGGGCCATCAGATTTTCATTAGAATAAGGTTCGCCTGTTCAGAGGCGGGATGCCACGATGTCGGTGAACTCATGCGCCGTGAGAGTGCCGCCAAGGTCGGGCGTCACATCGCCGGCCAGATAGGATTGGCACACGGCCGTGACGATTCCGTCCGCTTCTTTGGCCATTCCCATGCTCCTGATCGCCATGGATGCCGCCAGGATGACGGACGTCGGGTTCAGGCTGTCCTTGGAGACCCCGTTGAAGGTGCTCATCCTGCCGGGTATCGCCAGGGCGACGGAATCGCCCATGTACCCGATCGGGAACAGGTGGTTCCCGCCGCACAGCCCTGCCATGATCCCTGCGGCGACGTTCTGGTACAGGTCCGCGCAGACGACGTACTCGTACCTGGAAGGGTCCCTGACGACATGGGATGCCCACGCCTGGATGTTGCTGTGGGACAGCTCGTATCCCTGGGACCCGAACACGGTGTCGAAAGTCTCGATGAACATGCTGCTGGAATCGGGGAACAGGTCCTCCCGGGTGACGCACTCTACCTTCCTGCACCCGCTCTGCTCCAAAGACGACAGAGCGCGGGCCATCATGCGGACGTAGCCGGAGGAGCTGACGAACTTGCTGAGTGTTATCCCCTCCATGTCGCGGACCTCCGAGATGTCGAAGGCCCGGGACGTGTTGCACGCCCATATGGTCGTCGACACCTTCGGCCCGTCATCTTTCGCGTAAAGGGAGACGAAGGGCCTGACGATGCCGTACAGGTCCAGGCTCTTCCTCAGGGAGTCCAGGATGTCCACCTGCTTCCCCATGCCGTCCCTGTACGTGTTCAGAGGGCCGCAGACGGTGCTGCCGCATTCCTGCATGAGCTCGAGGGTGTCCGTGGGGAGGTAATCGCCCGTGCGCTCGTAGGCCTCGAAGCCTATGTCGCCGCGGACGATCTCCGCCTGGCCCACCGCGACGGACACGATCTGCTCGGCGCAGTCGATGAGGGTCGGGCCGAAGCCGTCGCCGGGGAGCAGCAGCACCTTCTGCATTCAGAGCAGCCTCTCGGCAAGGCCTGCGTAGATCAGGGGGAGGGAGATGGTGGCGTCGCCTTCGACGGTCATCTTCTTCGCGTCTTCCTTCACCTTTCCCCAGGAGACGGCTTCTCTGATGCGCGCTCCGGACAGCGACCCGTCGTACTCCTCGGCGGTGGTCAGGTAGATGCAGTAGTCCAGCCCGCCGCGGAACTGGTTCCACCAGATGACGTGGTGCTTGGAGATCCCTCCGCCGATGATGATGGCGCCGGTGTACTCGGCATCGTTGGTCATCTCGGAGAGCATCTGCTCGTCGCCGAACAGGTCGATCCTGAGCTTCCTGTGCATCTGGTAGTACATCCAGAGCTGGCATCCGAAGGACCCGTCGGTGATCCCGGGGACCACGATGGGGACGTTGTGCTTGTGGCACTGGTAGAGGAGGGAGTCCTCGTCCTTGAGCCTGGAGCCCACCTGGTCGATGATCTCGTGGGTGGTCATGGACTGGGTCTCGGCGAAGATCTCGTCGAACATGGGCAGGAGGTTGTCCTCCAGCACCTCTCCGTAGCAGGAGTCGGGGACCAGGACGTTCCCGAGCCTGCTGATCTCGTACTCGTCCCTCAGCTTGGCGTCGTCCATCATGAAGTCGCCCTTGTAGTAGTGAGCGAAGGACCTGGACAGGTCATGGTCCAGGGTCCCGCAGGTGGTGATGATCAGGTCGATCATGCCGTTCCTGACGAGGTCGACGATCACGCCGCGGGTACCGGTGGCCATGATGCACGCGGGGAAGGAGAGGATCCTGAGGCAGCCCTCCTTCTTGACCATGGCCTCGGCGATGTCGGTGGCATCGGCCAGCTTCTGGGCGGTGAATCCGCCCGCGCGGCCCATGGCCCTGAGCATCTGGTCGACGGTCATTCCTTTGGTCACTTTGATATCCTCAACAGGTATGAGTTCGAGTTTTCCTGACATAGATAGTCACTGCCCGCCTGCTAGATGCCGGTTGTTTATAACAGTAGTGATGCCTTCTGCAGGGCGCGCCCGCCCCTTCCCTATTATAAAGCGGGCACGGCTCATGGTTTATATAGGAGTTGGATATAGTCGGTCATATTCGAGAGGACCCACCATGTACATGCTGACCGAAGTCGAGAAGGTTGTATGCATTCCGCCCAAGGATCTGAAGGATGACATAGACAGCGTCATCGACAGGCTCACCTGGGACACCTACGAGGGTCGCCTTGGCGAGGACAAGAACTTCACAGTCCTGATCAAGAACGTCAAGACTGAAGGGCCCGGGCGCATCGTCCACGGAGACGGCTCCGTCTACCAGACCGTGAAGTACGAACAGGTCGTGTTCAAGCCCAGGGACGGGGAGATCATCGAAGGGGTCGTAGTGGAGATCCTCAAGTTCGGAGCCTTCGTGAGGTTCGGGCCCCTGGACGGTCTGCTCCATATCAGCCAGGCCATGGACGACCGCGTCGACATCGACGAGGCCAACCAGAGGCTTGTCGGGAAGGAGTCCGGAAGGTACCTTGCCGTCGGCGATATCGTCAGGGCGAGGGTCGTCAGCGTGGACCTCAACGAGAAGAACCCGCAGGAGAGCAAGATCGGACTGACCATGCGCCAGCCCGGCCTCGGCAAGCTCCAGTGGATCGAGGAAGACCAGAACAAGAAGAAGTCCAAGGGAGGCGACGAGTGATGGCGGGCCCTGTGTACAAAGCGTGCAAGGAGTGCAGCTTCATCGACGAGACCGACGTCTGCCCCCGCTGCGGCGGACAGATGTCCAAAGAATGGCAGGGCTTCCTCGCTGTGGTAGATTTCGAGAAGTCCGAGATCGCCAAGAAGATGGGGATATCCGCCAACGGCAGATACGCCCTGAAGGTCCGCAAGTGAGGGGCCGATACAGGATGTTCGACAAGGACCTATTCCTCCCGGAATCCGCCAGGGACTCGTTCAAAGAGCCTGTCGGCAGGGAGATGGACGAGTCCGAGATCGACGATAACGCTCAAACCTGTTTCATCACCGTCGGGGACGTGGTATCCCTGACATTCAGAAGGCACGGCGCGAGGCCACTGCTGTCGATATACGACGGCAGCACGGAGCGCAGGGAGATGACGGAATTCGCCAAGCTCGTGGAGGGCGAGGAGAAGGAGGTCGTCTCGAACCCGGCAGGACAGATAACCGCCCAGATGGCGGATGCTGTCCGCAGGGGCATCGAAGGGGAGACCGGGCTCATCAGGGTCGAGGGGGAGGAGGATCTGGCGCTATTGCCGTGCATGATCTACGCTCCCGAAGGCGCCGTGATAGTCTACGGGATGCCCGGAAGGTGCATGATGGCAGTCACCACGGACGGAGCTGTCAGGAAGAGGGCCGCCGATCTGGTGGCGCTAATGGAGGAATCGGAATGAAGATAGAGATAACAGAGCAGAGGGAGAACCCCCTCCAGAAAAGGGTCGAGGTCCACTTCACCATCGACCACAGCGGCGAGTCCACCCCCGGCAGGAATGCCGTGGCCGAAGAGATCGCCAAGATGACCAAATCCAAGAGGAACTGCGTAGTCGTCGACTGCATCGAGTCCGTCTTCGGAAGGGGCGTCTCCGTCGGATACGCCAAGGTCTACCAGAACATGGACGCCGCACTCGAGTTCGACAGGGCGTACCTGCTCAAGAGGAACGGCATCGAGGCCCCTAAGCCCGAGGCCCCCGCTGAGGAAGCTCAGGAGTGATTCTGATGGCAAAAGCAGCAGCACCCAAGAAGGCAGTCTGCAAGAAGGACGCATACAAGGTGGAGGGCGACAAGGTCGTCAGGACCAAGCCCGTCTGCCCCAAGTGCGGCCCCGGCGTGTTCATGGCCACCCACAAGGACCGTGTGTCCTGCGGCCACTGCGGATACACCGAGTTCAAGCAGAACTGAGAAGATAGTCTTCAATCCGCCTCCACCCTCTCACCAGGAGGCTCAGGATCCGGCCGGGGCATCCCGCCCCGGCTTCTATTTCTTCTCATAAACGTCAACAGAAATTCTCATTGGGCTCGTAGTATAGCTTGGATAGCATGGGGGCCTCCGGAGCCTCAGACTCGGGTTCGAATCCCGACGGGCCCGCTTGCAATATCATGATTTTCAGAGGGCTTGCCCGATTCTGCTCCTTTGAAGGGCGATTCGGCTCCTATGCATTGTTTTCAAGGCCTTACCACAAATCACTTAACCAAAATACCACAAATCACTTAACCAAAATACCACAAATCACTTAATTAAAATACCACAAATGTCTTTACCAAATCGTGAATCAGCCGATGGAATACAAGGCCCGCATTGCAGATTCAATCCTTGAAAGGAAATTGAAGGCATTTGGAGCAGTTCTGATTGTAGGTCCCAAGGGCTGTGGAAAGACCACTACCGCAAAGAAGCACTCCCGGAGCTTTGTGGAATTCCAGGACGAGGATCTGAGACGCGGTTATCTCGCTGTGGCATCGACAAAGCCTTCCAAGTTGCTGGAGGGGGATAAGCCTCGTCTTTTTGACGAATGGCAGGATGCTCCTGAAATCTGGGGCGCAATACGTAAATCCGTGGACGATTCACAAAGCAAAGGGCAGTATATCCTTACAGGTTCCACCACGGGGTGTGCAGATGTCCCGCATACAGGCACAATGAGGATCTCAAGGATGAGGATGTATCCTATGAGCCTGTTCGAGAGCGGCGAATCCAATGGAACCGTATCTCTGAAAGATCTGTTCGATCGTCCCGACGAGTTTGAGGCATGCCATTCAGAATTAGATGTTGATGGGATCATCAGAGCGATTTGCCGTGGAGGCTGGCCGTCAACTATCAGCTGTACCGATGCTGAAGATGCCACACTTGTCGCCGAGGACTTGTTTGAGCAGATCTGCGAGGTAGATTCATCCAAAGTCGATGGAGTATCACGCAATCCAGCAATCATCAGAGATCTGCTGAGGTCGTATTCACGTAACATCTGCCAGACAACTGAGAATAAAACCATCATGGCTGACATAAGGAACAATTACGGCCTGTCCGAAGTCACTTTCTATGATTATGTTGCTGCGCTTGAGAAGTTGTTCATAATAACTGATATAGAAGCTTGGAGCCCCACCATTCGTTCCAGAACCGCCATCCGTTCGGCAAAGAAGAAGAATCTCATCGACCCTTCAATCGCAGTAGCCGCAATGAGGATCGGTCCAGAATACTTCAACACGGATTTCATCACATTGGGATTTCTCTTCGAGTCCTTGGTCATCAGAGATCTTCTGATCTACTCCTCTCTCGCCGGTGGGAGAGTATCGTACTATCGTGACCGTTATGGGCTGGAAGCGGATGCTGTGCTGCACTTGCCTGACGGAAGATATGCATTATGCGAGGTCAAACTGGGGGAGAAAGGCGTAGATGACGGTGCGAAGCATCTGTTGAAGATCGAGTCATTGGTAAGAGAATTCAACGATACTGCCGAGATTCCGATGAAGCTTCCGGATCTGAAGATTGTCATCACCGGTACGGAATACGGGTACCGCAGAGACGACGGCGTCCTTGTCATCCCATTGGCATGCTTGCGCGATTGAGCCTTTCTCAACAGTCGAAAACGGGCAAATCTGACCATCAGCCATGGCATGTCTGGGTCTTGATGGATGGAATCATGAACCCAGTCATATTATACGTTCAAGGCAATGGAGACTCGGTGTAAGATGAAAGGACGCATATCGCCGAGGGCTGAGCTCGCTGGTCTGCCGAAGACCGTGCATGGGGGCCAGGCTTGGAAGCTCGAGGGAATCGAGGACTACAGCCACAACCTCAATCCGTTCGGTCCTCCGGAGGACCTTGCCGAGATAGTCGCATCGGCGATCTCGGATGTGGGCCATTATCCCGACGATTCGAGCTCGGGGCTCAAAGAGGTCATCTCCAAAGCGTTCAGCATCGATCCGGACTGTATAACCATCGGAGCCGGTTCGTCGGATATAATCCGCAATGTTCCGAACACGTTCTATTCCAAGGGCGACAAGGTGATAATCCCTCGTCCGTCCTTCGCCGAGTACACGCAGCAGTGCAGGATCGTCGGTGCCACTATCGCCAATCACGTACTCAGGACAGAGGATGATTTCAGGATAGATGCCGACAGGCTCCTGGAAGAGTCCGAGGGCGCCAGGGCAGTGTACATCTGCAACCCCAACAACCCGACCGGGAGGGTGGAGCCCCGCGACAAGATATGCGCCATCGCCAGGGAGCTGGAGGACAGGGGCACGCTCCTGTTCCTGGACGAGACCCTGCTGGAGCTTGTTCCCGGGTACACGGACATAACGATGTCCGGCATGGTGGGGAGGTTCTCCAACCTGATCGTCGCATCTTCTCTGACGAAGTCCTTCGCGATCCCTGGCATAAGGATCGGGTTCGGCTTGTCCAACCCCGACATCATCTCCGAGATGGAGAAGACCCGCATGACCTGGAACGTGGGGCAGATCGAGCAGACCGTGGCTGCCGTCCTGCTGAGGGACAAGATGGATTACGTCGACCACGCGGCGGCGGTCATGGGAGAGGAGTCCGAGATCATGAACGCCTCCCTGAAGGAGGTCGGCTTCCCTGCAGGCCCAGTTTCCGATTCGTTCTTCTATTTCAATTCCGTGGAATCCCTGGGATTCGACGGTGCCGACTTCGTGAAAAGGATGCTCAGGCATGGGATCATGGTCAGAGACTGCGCCTCGTTCGGCGAGGATTACAGAGGGTACATCAGGTACAGCGTGAAGGACCGCGAGAGGAACTGCAGGTTCATCGCGGCCGTGGACACGGTCCTGAACGGGTGATCGGATGATACTCTGGCTGGACGCCATACTGGTCGTCGTTGTGGCCATCTTGATCGACCGTTTCATCGGGGAGTTCCCGAACTCCATCCACCCTCTGAGATGGATGGGGAACATATTGTCCTGCATCGACCGCCACGTGGAGGCCAGAGGGTCCAACAAGGCCATTCTCATAGGGTTCCTGTCGTACCTGTTCGTGTTCGTGCTCTTCGCCGGAGCCGGCCTCTGCATCACGTCTTTCCTCAGGTATGCCGTGGGCGAATGGCTCGGTGAGACCGCAGGGACCGTGGCATGGATCCTGTCCACCGCCCTGATATTCAAGGTGTCTTTCGCTGTGTTCTCCTTCAGGAAGCACTGCGACCCGATCTGCGCGGACCTGGATGCCGGCGACACGGAAGCCGCCGCTGCCAAGGTGCAGATGATCGTCAGCCGCAACACGAAAGGGATGGATGCTGAGCACATCGCATCGTCCTGCTGCGAGACGGTCACGGAGAACCTGGTCGACAGCGTCTATTCGCCGGTGCTATACTTTTCGATACTCGGGCTCCCCGGAGCAGTGATGTTCCGGTGCGCGAACCTGATGGATGCCATGTGGGGGTACCTCAACGAAAAGTACTCCAAGCTCGGCAGGTTCCCAGCCCGCTTCGACGACGTCCTAGGGTTCGTCACATCAAGGGTGTCGCCGGCGTTCATAGCCGTCGCCGGCATGATGCTCGGGATGGATTGGAAGGCCTCGATCCCTGCCGCCAAGGCAGAGCATGCGAAGACCCCCAGCCCCAACAGCGGATGGTCCATGACCGCCGCCGCCGCGGTCCTCGGGATCAGCATGGAGAAGAAAGGCGTGTACGTCATGGGCACCGGACCCATGCCGACGACCGCCGATGTGAAGAGGTGCTGCAGGCTGATAGAGCTCTCTTCTCTGCTGTTCCTGCTCACTGTCGGGATAATCCTCTACGGGACGCTGGGGATAAACGTCCAGCTGTTCGTGGAAGATCGCATGTTCGGATTCTGGAGCTCGATATTGTGATGCCGTTCAAAGATGTCAGGATCGTCCCCGTGGACGGATGGGACGTGGGGTATGCTACATTCAAGGAGAGGATGGAGGTGCTCAGCAGCGCCGTCCTCAACGGAGGAGATTCTCTGGCCAGCGCGATCTTCATAATGCAGGTCCCGAAGGACTACTGCACCGACGATCCCCGCTCGGATGCTGTCCGTGTCAGGGATGCCCTCGGCCTTCCCGAGGACACGGTCGGGATGATGACCGCGGCCGAGGTCGGGCGCGTCTTCAATTGGTCTGCCGGGGAGTGCAACGGCACCGAGGCGGTCGCCATCGCGACAGCCGGACTGAGCAACCATGTGGTCGCCGGAGACGTCCTGGACAATTATCCTGAGAGGAGGGCCGTTTCCGATGCCAGAGGCGCCCGCATGGCTGGGACGATCAACATCGCAGTCTTCTCCCCTTATCCGTTGACAATGGAAGGCAAGGTCAACCTGATGATCCCTCTTGTCGAGGCGAAGTCCGCGGCCATGGCCGACCGCGGTTACAGGGAGACCGGGACCACTTCCGATTCCATGGCCGTGCTTTGCCCCATCGGAGACGGAAGGGTCGGCTACACGGGGACCGGATCGGATGCGGGCATCGCCGCAGCGAGGGCGGTGCGCTCCGCTGTGGGATATGCTCTGGAGCACAGGTGCGAGCATCCGGTCATGGAGGAGCCCTTCAGGCTGCTGGAGAAGATGGGCTACGGCATCGGCCGCATGATGGAGATGTCCGGGACCTCTCTTTCCGAAAAGGAGTTCCGCTCCAAGGTGTCCGATGCGCTTCAATGCAAGGATGTCAGGGCGATGGTCGACATCGCCATGTTCTGCCGCGACAGGGCCGATTCGATGGCTGAAGACGGCGAAACAGCTTTCAGGGACCTTCTGGCGAGGCTGTTCTCGTCTGTGGCAGGTTCGGATAAGGGATGCGAGCCCACCATGGACTGTGCCGTGGGCGCGCTTTTGAGATATTCGGGTGTTTGAGATGAGCGAAGAGGTTGGCGCAAAGAAGGGATCGGCGCTGAAGGCTATGGTGTCCTTCTTCACGATATGGCAGCAGGACATAACGCAGGAGGACATGGACGCCATGGAGAAGGACTTTCATCTGGCGCCGCTGGTCGGGCTGTTCTTCGGAGCGGTCCTCGTCGCGCTCATGGCGGTGATGACCGTCTTGCACCTGTCATACGGTTTCGGCTCGCCGATGATATATGCGATATTCTGCCTGGCAACCGTTTGGATAGGAAGCAAGTTCATCCATTTCGACGGCCTGACGGATTTCGGAGATGGGATGATCGTCTCCGGAGCCAGGGAAGACCACGTCCGTGCGCTGAAGGACACCCTTGTGGGGGCCGGAGGGATAGGAGTCGCCATCACTGTGGTCCTGCTGTCTTTCTCCGCCTACTCCTTTGCAGCCCTGTCGCTGATCGTGCTCGCGCCTCTCGTCGAGGTCCTGGTGAAGAACGCCATGGTAGTCGCTGCCGCGTTCGGCGAGCCCGGGAACGGGATGGCCGGCAGGCAGGTGGCCATGACCACCAACGACTCTGCGGTCAGGTCGATCGTCCTGACGCTGGTTCTCGGCATCGTGCTGGCGTTCGCCACGCTGGCCGTCCAGGAATGGATCCTGGGGCTCTATGGCAAGCCGGCATATCTGGAATGGGAAGGCGTACTGGCCGCGTTCTTCATCGGCCTGGCCGCTTCCGTGGCCGTCGGGCACATCATGGCATCCAAGGCCAACAGCACATTCGGGATGGTCAACGGGGACATCCTCGGAGCGACGAACGAGATCTGCAGGCCTGTCGCCATGATCGTCATGGCATTGGTGCTCTGTGTGTGGTGATCCCGATGCAGGCGCTGATAAATGCCGGAGGGAAGGGGACCCGCATGGGGAAGTGCGGGGTTGAGAAGCCGATGCATATGGTGGGCGACAAGCCTGTGGTCGAGAGGGTCGTGGATGCTTTGAAGCAGTCCACCCATATCGACCGCATCCTGGTCTCCGTCAGCGACAACACTCCCAACACGGAGGCGTATCTCAACGGGATAGGGGTGGAGACGATCAGGACCTCCGGAGAGAGCTTCATGGACGATCTCCACCAGTCCTTCGAGTCCATGGACGGGGACTACGTGCTCACATGCCCGTCGGACCTTCCCCTGCTGACGACCGAGGTCGTGAACACCTTCATGGAGTACTTCGTCCCCGGTCTTATGGAATCTGCCATCGCCGTGGTGGACGAGGCGACCGTGCTCAGGACCGGCATCACGCCGTCCTACACAAGGGAATGCAACGGAAGGCACTGGGTGCTGTCAGGGCTGTGCATAATGAACCGCCCGCGCACGCTCGCCGGCGATTACCTCGAAGAGTACCTTTTCGAGACGAACTGGGTGGAGCTCTCCGTCAATGTCAACACGCCGAAGGAGCTGGACCTGGCCCGCAGCTATTTCAGGGAATGACCTCTCCTGAGATGGGAGGCCCATCAGAAGCCCATTAACTCCTTGTAGAGCCTGTGGACCTCTTCCTGGAGGTCCGAGCACGTTATCTTCCCTGCCGACTCGATTATCGCGCCGACGGAAGCTCCTCCGCATCCCACGCCTTCTTTGATGAACCCCCATTCGTATGCTTGAAGGCCCTCGTAAGGGCTGTCTCTGTAGCTCACATCGACATAGATTATGGGGATCCTCGGAGAGATGCAGTCCATGATCCTCGTCATGCTGGAGTTGGGGTCGTTCATGAGCCATCTGGTGGTCCCCTGGAGGAAGTTGCCGACCAGCTCCGGGTGCAGGGCGACGGCGCCGGCCATGACTGCGGCCATCTGAGTCCCTCCTCCGACGATCACCGGCACGGATTTCGCCGCTCCGCAGAGAATCCCGATGTTCGCGGGGAGCATGGGGTCTCCGACGCACTCGATCGCCCTCAGGGGGTCGTCCTTCAGGTCCCCGGGCTCTATCCCGGCGGCCTCCATGGCCTCGGCCACCAGCCTGGATTTGAGCTCCTTGGGGTTGTTGGGGGAGCTGCTGCTGACCAGGTTCTCTTTCAGGACGCCCATGGCCATCATGACTGCCAGCGCAGTAGTGGTGCCCCCGGCGCAGCTCTCGCTTATGACGACGAAGTCGTAGGCCCTTGCCAGCATCTCGCCGAGCATGTACCCTTTCTCGTACTCCTCTTTGACGTTCTTCACAGAGCTGCCTGTGGTGATCTTCTCTCCGCATTCTCCGCCCACGTCGATGTAAGGCACGTAAGGAACCACCTCGCATCCTCCGTTGATTATGTAGTACGGCATCCCGGACAGGTTCAGGGCGGCTTTCGTGAGGGTCGCGGGAGTGGGGATCCCTCCGGGGTTCACGGGTATCCCTTTCATGCAGGACACCTTGCCGCTCACGAGGATCTCCGCATCCGCGGCAGGGGTGAACATCGTGAGCTCGGGCGTGTCGCCCGCATCGGAGACTCCCGGTATGGTGGACGTGCGGGTGTTGGCGACCGTGCATGTGAACACGCCCCTCTTCCCCCAGATCCTGGAGAGTATGTCCTTGGCTGTCTTCTCGTCCCCGTATACGCCCAGGGATGGCGGAATCTCGAACTCCATCTGCTCACCTGACCTTGCTCAAAACCGTTTCGACTATGTCCGCCACGGGCACCATCCCGCCTTCGGGGATGCCCAGGTCCATGCTGGTCCACAGAGGGACCTCCATCAGTATATGCTCGCCTGTCACGCAGGACGTGCCGTGGTCCACGAAGTAGACTATGTTCTCCGCATCCGGGAAGTACTCCTCCATCAGCCTGTCTGCCTTCTCGAGGACGGCTTTCTTCTTGAAGGGGTCTTTCTGGTGGCTGTACTCGTCGACCTCGTCCACATGGAGGAACACGTCCCCTTTCTTCAGGGCGTCGCGGGCCACCGGGAACCTGGATTCCAGGTCGTCTATGATGTGCGTCTCGTATCCGAGGGAGGCGCATATGCCCATGGATGTGGGGCTGTCGGACACGGCGGTCATGTGCTTTATCTCGGGGAATCCGGGGTACTGATGGCCCATCCTGCCGCATCCCCACGGGTATCCGGTGAAGCCGTCCAGCTCTCCCGCGACGGTGGTGACCAGCCTCCCCAGGTCTCCGGGCACCTCCTTGTAGGGGGCATCCACCGGAGGAGCGGGGAGCGAGGGGACTTCGTCGGCCTCCATGGTGAGGACCGCTCTCCCCTCTACGAAGAACTCGATTGCAGGATCATAAGGGGACAGGACGTCCATGTGCGACATGATGCGCTCTTCCAAGGCATCTTTGATGCCGGAGGTGTTGTAGCACCACCTGATCATGCCGTCTCCGATCCTCGCAGGGCTCAGCCTGAACGCTGCTCTCTTCCTGTCGGATATAGGGAGCCCGAGGCCCAGCGCCTCCAGCGCCGCCCTCTCGATCTCCGGGGGGTGCCCGGTGAAGAACTCGTTGAGGAACAGCTGCGTGTAGCCCCGGCCAGTAGTCCTGTAGCGGTGGGGCGCCTTGCTGCGCATGAACGGCATGTCCGCCGCTTCCAAAGGCTTCTTCCCGCCCATGAGCGGGTTCGGGTGGTCCTCTGCCCCGTCTAGCAGGACGAAAAGCGTGTTGTCCATCATATCCTCCCGAGCGCGATGGCGGCCTGTCCCACAGATATGCCGCAGTCCCCGTTCGGAACCTCCTTGTGTATCGCTGGTAGATGGTCGGATGATATAACCATATCCTTGAACATGCTGGCTATGACAGAGTTGTAGGACACTCCTCCAGATAATCCTATATACTTGAATCCGGCGGAGTCCGCCGCCGAGATGGATGATGCGACCAGCTCACTCATGATGTTATATACGATGGAGTATGCGGCATCCTCCCTTCTGACGGAGCCGATCCGGGCGAACAGGTGGGCAGTGCGGACAGACCCCTGGTCTGTCCACGTTTCGAAGCCGTCGACGAGGCTCCCTCTGGCGAGAAGCGGCTCCAAGAGCATGGCGGGCTCCCCGTCATAGGTGCGCTGGCTGCAGACTCCGAGACTGTACGAGAGGGCATCCAGGACCCTTCCCATGGACGATGTCTTCACGCTGCTGCCCATCATCTTGGACAGGACCGCCGATTCCCTGTCGGTGAAGTCATGGTTCTCGCTCCCGTTCATGGAGTCTATCGCGAACCTGAGCCTACGAAGGTCGTAGAGAGCGCGTTCGGATCCGAGGAGCGGCATGTATTCAAGGTGGGCTGTCCGATCGTAGCCGCCGAAGTCTGCCTTGAGGACCTCTCCGCCCCATGCCATGCCGTCGTCGCCGTGGCCGGTGCCGTCCAGCGCCAGGCAGGCGCAGCCGTCTATGGACATGTCGGCCATGAGGGAAGCCGCATGGGCCCAATGGTGCTGGACCTGGACGATCTCCGCCCCGTTCTCCTCGGCCAGCGTCCTGGCCAGCTTCCTGTTGGAGTATCCGGGATGCAGGTCCACGGCCACTACAGACGGCTCGCATCCGACGAACCTCATCTGGGTCCTGACGGCTTCCTCCAGGTACTCCGGGACGCCGATCTTCTCTCCGTTTCCTATGTACTGCGTGGGCCATATGGTGCCGTCAGATGCCACCGATCCTGTCAGGTTCTCCTGCGCTCCTAAGGCGACCGCGTCGCCCTTCCTGCCGAAACGGAGCTCGAACGGGATGCTCCCTCTGGACCTCCTTATGTACTGCGTCCTGTCGCCGAGCATCCTTAGCACGGTGTCGTCGGCGCGGTTGGCTATCTCCTGGTCATGGAGGAGATATGCATCGGCTCCGAGCTCCGTGATGCGGGCATCGTCGGTGATCATGGGCTCCCCCGGCAGGTTGGCCGAGGTCATCAGGAGGGCGTCGTGATGCAGATGCGAGAACAATATGTGGTGCATTCCAGTGTAGGGGAGGAAAATCCCGATGTTGTCCAGGCCGGGGGATGCGGGCTCGATCCCGGGAACGTCCTTCTTTTTCACCAGGACTATGGGACGGCTCGGGGACTGGAGCATCCGCTCCTCATCGGGGGTCGGATCGGCGTATCTGCGGACGGCATCCATGTCGCGGACCATTATCGCGAAGGGCTTCTTCTTGCGGCCGTACCACACCCTCATGTCTTCGATGCGGTCGAGGGTGCAGCATATGTGCATCCCGCCCCATCCTTTTACGACTGCGCGGCATCCGTCGTCCAGCATCCCGGCCAGACGGGATAGGGGATCTTCTCTGATTATGCTGCCGTCAGGCAGCACCAGGCGGTACGACGGCCCGCACTGGGGGCAGCACACGGTCTGATGGTGGAACCTCCTGTCTGAAGGGTCCCCGAACTCCATCCCGCATTCCGGGCACATCGGGAACCGGTCCATGGATGTGAGCGGGCGGTCGTAGGGCATCCCCCTGAGGAGCGTGAACCTGGGCCCGCAGTCGGTGCATGTCGTGAACGGGTATCTGTGCCTGCGGCCGCTGCCGAAGATCTCCTCTGCACAGCGGTCGCATATGCAGCTGTCTGCCGGGATGGAGGCTCCGGAGCCTGTGCCTGAGGATCCGATGATGGAAAACCCTTCGCCTCCGGCGTAAGGCATGTCATCTCTCTCGACAGAGTCTATCTTCGCCAGAGGCGGGAGGGATGAACAGAGCTCCGACATCAGCTCGTCGCCGAGGTCAGTGTCGATGACCACGCGGGAGCCATCGTTCCTCACGGTGCCCGACGCTCCGCAGGCCATCGCGGCGCGGTACACGGCCGGCCTGAAGCCCACGCCCTGCACCGTTCCGCGGATCGTTATCCTCATGCCCGCGGAGAACGCATCCGAGGTTATAGGCTCTTTCCAGGTCAGCGGGTCTTGCTGCCGCAGCAGCAGGACGGAGGCAGGTCGTTGGCCATGGACGGGGGCTTCTGCCTGTCGACGCTCAGCACACCGTCGGGGACGTCCAGGAAGTCTGCCAGGTCCTGGTCCGAAGGATAGGATCCGGATGAGATGACCACTCCGTCGAAGGTGCATACCGGAAAGGCGTCCATGCCATTCTCGGAGACCTCATCATAGGCCTCTCCCGGAGGGATGTCGTCTATCGACCCGCAAGCGACCCTCTCGACGGATATCCCTGCGGAGGCGAGGCGTCCGAGCGACTCCTCGAACCTCTTCCTGTCGCCGCAGCTGCAGGCGCAGCCCCCGCGCTCGTAAACGACCATGCCGCTCATGCTCTGAACTCCTTTGCGAAAACTATGGGGGAAGGCCCCTTGCGGGGCCTGGAAATCGTTCAGTTGAATTTCTTCTTGTACTTGTCGATGGTGTATTCGACGATCTTCTTCGATTCCGCAGCATTCACAGTGCCGTTGACCTCGGTGGTCTTGTGCTCCAGGGCCTTGTAGACGGTGAAGAAGTGGCACATCTCGTCGATGACGTGCTTGGGGATCTCGGAGATGTCCTTGATGCCGTTGTACACGGGGTCCTTGTAGGGGATGGCGATGATCTTCTCGTCGTTGTCTCCTCCGTCGACCATCTTGATGGCTCCGATGGGGTAGCACTGGACGAGGGTCATGGGCAGGATGGGCTCCGAGCAGATGATGAGGGCGTCGAGAGGGTCTCCGTCGTCGGCGTAGGTCTTGGGGATGAACCCGTAGTTGGCGGGGTATTGGGTGGAGGTGTAGAGGATCCTGTCCAGCTTGAGCATCCCGGTCTCCTTGTCAAGCTCGTACTTGGTCTTGCTGCCCTTGGTGATCTCGATGACGACCATGAAATCGTCCGCTTTGACCTTCTCAGGGTCCATGTCATGCCATATGTTGCTCATGATAAGCCTCTGGTTCTCCATCCCTCGTTTTGTAGAAATACATTGGCATGAGGGCATAAGCCACTCCGGAAAGCGATAAAGCCCTGTTTGGCCATGAGCAGGCATGGAAGGGCCGAACACAGTCAAGATGGCGGATGCCCACGTCCATCTCGCAGACAGCATCCCTGCAGGATGCTATCCCGATCTGGATTCCGTATCGCCGGCTTTCTGCTGCTCCGCAGGCCCGTCTGACTGGGGCAGGATATCCGCGCTAGACCGTCCAGGCATCGCGAGGTTCTACGGAATCCATCCCTGGGCCGCCGAAGAATGGTCGCCGGAGCTCTCGGACAGGCTCCGCGGCATCCTGGAAGCGGATCCTTCGGCGGGCATCGGGGAGATCGGGCTGGATGCCAAGTGCTTCAGGTCGCCCTACGATGTCCAGGCAGCCGTTCTCCTTGAGCAGCTGGACATGTGCGAAGATCTCGGCAGGATCGCCAACATACACTGCGTCGGCGCCGAGAAGGACGTCCTGGATGCGATCTGCGGACGCGGCATCGCATTCGTCATGCACGCATTCTCCAACGAGAGCTATGCCCGCCCCCTGGTCCGCGAAGGGGCGTACCTGTCCGTGAACCCGCGGATCCTCGCCAGGTCCGAGGAGAGGGTGTCGAGGCTGCTGTCGTCCATACCGAAGGACAGGCTCCTGCTGGAATCGGACGCTCCCTTCGCGCCGAGGTTCGATGGAATGCGCTGTTTCGCGAACAGGGTGGCCTCGATCATGGGAGTCCCGACGGAAGAGCTATTATCGACCGTGCGCGGTAACGCTTTGAGGTTGCTAGATGGCCGGGATGGCGCAGAGGACCGAGCTGCTGATAGGCGAAGAGGGAGTCGAGAGGCTCAGGAGCGCATCCGCCATCGTCTGCGGATGCGGTGCGGTCGGAGGCTATGCCCTGGAGGGCCTGGTGCGCGCCGGAGTCGGCCGCATAAGGGTCGTCGACGGAGATGTCTTCAGCGAGAGCAACCTGAACCGCCAGATCCTCGCCACCACGGCCACTGTCGGAAGGCCGAAGGCCGAAGTGGCATGCGAGAGGGCCCGCTCGATCAATCCGAGCATCGACATCTCGGCGAAGATGCTCCATGTGAGCTCCGAGACCCTGGACGAGATCCTGGATGGCGATTTCGACATACTGGTGGATGCCATCGACACGGTCCGCTGCAAGACCGAGCTTCTCCGCAGGGCATCGGAGATGCGGATCCCCACGTTCTCTTCAATGGGGGCGGCGCTGCACACCGATACTCTGGCCGTCAGGGTGGCGCCTCTCAGGAAGACCAGCACGTGCCCATTGGCGGCCAGCGTGAGGAAGGCCCTGAAGGATGCGGACACCTCCAACATAACCTGCGTCTACTCGGAGGAGCCCCCTGTGGCCGTGCCGTCGGAGAGGGACGAGCATGGGAAGAGCGTATTGGGGTCGCTTCCGACGGTGCCCGCGGTTTTCGGGATGAACCTGGCCAACCAGGCGATTTCATATCTGATCGGCAGGCCATGAGTCCTGCCCGCCGTATATCTATTTAACATAGGCGCGGATAGCGGTCACGACCGCCTGGGAAAAGAGAACTCCCGGGATTCGAGGGAATGCGATGATAAAGCAGATCCGCGCCAATTATAACGCAAAGGACATCGAGAAGGATGTCCAGAACTACTGGAAAGAGACAGATGCCTACGAGAAGACGAGGGAGTACCGCGCCGAAGGCGAGAACTTCTACTTCGTCGACGGCCCGCCGTACACCACCGGAGCCATCCACCTGGGCACGGCCATGAACAAGACCGTCAAGGACATCCTCATCCGCTACTGGAGGATGAACGGGCTCAACGTCCGCGACCAGCCCGGATTCGACATGCACGGGCTCCCAATCGAGGTCAAGGTCGAGAAGAACATAGGGGTCCACTCCAAGAAGGACATAGAGGAGATGGGCATCGACAAGTTCGTCTCCACCTGCCAGGACTTCGCCAAGGGCCTGCACGCCAGCATGACCGAGCAGTTCAAGCAGCTCGGGGTGTGGATGGATTGGGACCACCCCTACCAGACGCTCAAGCTGGATTACCTGGAGTCCGCATGGTGGACGCTCCAGAAAGCTTACGAGAAGGGCCTGCTCAGGGCCTCCAGCAGGGTCGTCACCTGGTGCCCCAGGTGCGAGACAGCCCTCGCCGAGGCGGAGATCGAGTACTGGGACGAGACGGACCCGTCCGTCATGGTCAGGTTCCCTCTGAAAGACGGGGAGGGCTCTCTGCTCATATGGACCACCACCCCTTGGACCCTGCCGTCCAACATGGCCGTGGCCGTCCATCCTGACATGGACTATGCCAAGGTGAAGATGTCCGGCGCCAAGGGCGAGGAGACCGTGATCATCCTGGAGTCCCAAGCCGACTACGTCATGCAGAAGGGCGGATACGAATCGTTCGAAGTGACCGAGAGGATGAAAGGGAAGGACCTGGAAGGCACGGCATACGTCCCGCCTTTCGAGCTGTCCGCCGCCCCCAAGAGCGAGTGGACGTTCAGGGTCCTCCTTGCCGATTACGTCGAGAACGACAACACCGGGCTCGTGCATACAGCTCCCGGCCACGGTCCGGACGACTACGAGACCGGGAAGAGGTACGGGATCGAGGCTTTCTGCCCCGTCGCAGAGAGCGGAAGGTACACCGACGAGTTCCCCGAGATGGCGGGAAAGAAGGTCAAGACCGTCAACGAGGACATAGTCAAGATGCTCGACGAGAAGGGCAAACTCTTCAACACCAGCAAGATCAAGCACAGGTACGGGCATTGCTGGAGGTGCAAGTCCCCGATCATCTACAGGAACACAAGGCAGTGGTTCGTGGACGTTCCCCGGGTGAAGGGCCAGATGCTGTCCGAGATCGACCGCGTCAAGTGGGTCCCTGACTGGGCCGGAGAGTCCAGGGAGAGGAACTGGGTCGAGGGCGCTAGGGAATGGTGCATCTCCAGGCAGAGGTACTGGGGGATCCCCATGCCCGTCTGGGAGTGCGAGTGCGGCGAGAAGAAGGTCGTCGGGCAGTACGAGGAGCTGAAGGCCGGCCAGGGCTACACCGAGGGCATGGACACCCACCGCCCCTGGATCGACGGCGTCACGTTCACATGCTCCAGATGCGGCAAGACCATGCACAGGGTGCCCGACGTCCTGGATGTCTGGTTCGACTCCGGAGTGGCCGCCTGGGCCGCACTCGGGTATCCTCACAAGAAGGGAGAGTTCGACAAGTGGTGGCCTCCGAAGTTCATCGTCGAGGCGCACGACCAGACCCGTGGATGGTTCTACTCGCAGCTCGGAGCCGGAGTGATATCCTTCGACCGCGCCCCTTACGACGAGGTCATGATGCACGGATGGGTGCTGGACCCCAAAGGGCAGAAGATGTCCAAGTCCAAGGGCAACGTCATCGAGCCGCTGGAGATCATCGACCAGGTGGGCGCTGATTCCATGAGGTACTATCTCATCAAGAGCAACGCGCCCTGGGAGGACACGGCTTTCCAGAAGGAAGGCCCCAAGAACGCCAGGAAGGTGCTGAACACCTACTGGAACGTGGTCAACTTCGCGTCCACTTACATGATCATCGACGGCTACGATCCCGATGCCCATCCGATGTCCGAGGTCTCCCCCTACCTGAGGGACGAGGACCGCTGGATGATATCCCGGACCGAGAGGATGGTCGCGTCCGCCACGGAGCACCTGGAGAGCAGGGAGCTCCACAAGCTGGCCAGGATGCTGGAGGACTACATCATGGAGGACCTCTCCAGATGGTATGTCTGCCTCGTCAGGGACCGCTCCTGGTCCGAGGACGGCGACATGGCCAAGGACAAGATCGCGTCCTACTTCACCCTCTACTACGCCATAATGAAGACCGCTCTGGTGCTGGCTCCGGTGGCCCCGCACATCGCAGAGGAGGTCTACCAGCACATGGGAGGCAAGAAGCTCACCGTCCACATGGAGGACTGGCCTGTCTGCGACGAGTCGCTCATCGACGAGGATGTGGAGCACAGCATGTCCCTGGTCCGCGGGATCGTTGACATCGTCGCGGCCGAGAGGGCCAAGATGGGCTCCAAGCTCAGGTGGCCACTTCTCCAGGTGTTCATCCGCGGAAACGACCAGTCCGTGAACTCGGCGGTGAAGAGGTTCGATTCCGTCCTCACCGACCAGGCGAACGTGAAGAAGGTCGTCTACCTGGGCAAGGAGGAGATACCCTCGTCCGAGATGGAGCCCGTGGAGTTCGCCGAAGGGACGATGTTCATCGACTTCTCCGTCACTCCCGAGATCGAGGCCGAGGGCTACGCCAGAGAGCTCATCAGGAGGATCCAGCAGATGCGCAAGGACATGAAGCTCAACGTGGAGCAGTACGTCTCTTGCCAGGTCTCTGCCGAGCCCAGGCTGATGGAGCTCTTCGCCACCTGGAAGGACCACATCTCTGGAGAGGTCAGGGCCAAGTCCCTTGAGTTCACAGGTTCTCCCGAAGGCGCCGAGGTCAAGTCCTGGGACGTTACAGGGAAGGAGATCGTCATCGGATTAACGCCGATCGAGTGACGGAACAGCCTGAAACATGCTTCTCCGCCCGTGCCGGGCGGGGAAGCTTCAAACATTATCGTAGCTGATATAGATTCATTTTTATATTGTTCATAAGACGTGCATTCATGATCCTATATTTCAGCGGAACCGGAAACAGCCTTCTCGTGGCACGCATGCTGCAGGAGCTGACCGGGGATGATATAGGGTCCATCGCGGAGATGAGGCAGAACGGCATCGACTCCGTGTCTTCCAACGGTCCGTATGTGATCGTCTCCCCGATCTACGCCTGGAAGATCCCCCATTACGTGGAGGAGTTCATCAAGGAGACCAGGTTCCGGGGCAGCGACATGATGTATTTCGTCATGACATGCGGGATGGACTCCGGCTTCAACGGGAGATATGTGGAGAACCTCTGCAAGTCCAAGGGCATGGTATTCATGGGCGATGCCGACATCGTCATGCCCGACAACTACCTCATCATGGCCAACCCCCCTTCCGAGGAGGATTCCAAGACCATGATCCGCGGCATCGTGCCCAAGGTGAAGGAGCTAGCGCACCTCATATCGATGGGCGAGAAGTTCGACACATCACCGAGGTACGGCATCTTGAAGACATACGTCATCAGCCCTCTGTTCTACAAGTTCTTCATCGACTGCCCCGGGTTTCACACCACGGGATCCTGCGACGGCTGCGGCCAGTGCGTCAAGTACTGCCCGACGGAATGCATCAGTATGGAAGAAGGGAGGCCTGTCTGGACCGGGAACTGCATACAGTGCCTGTCATGCATCAACAGGTGCCCCCAGCATGCCATCGAGTTCAAGAGCAAGACCGCCGGGAAGAACCGGTACTCCTGCCCTTACACCAATCCGTCCGAGCTGCTCGACGACCAGTGAGCCGATCCCGGGAACGGAGGAAGGCGGATGTCCAGCAGCCGTCAGGGGCGCCGGAGCAGCCTTTGAACGGTTTCAATCCCTGAGGCCCAGCCTTTCGAGGATCTTCACGGTCCCGTCCACGGTGTCCTCGCAGGACACGCTTCCGGGCTCGGACCAGCGGAATGCCTCGTTCTCATGGTTCAGGACAGGCTCGGCATCGTCGAGGCCGAACCTGAAGGGATAGACCTTCCAGAGCTTCTTTCCCTCTCTGACATAGACGGGCTCGAGCGAAGCCGCAGGCTTCCCGACCTTCAGTTCCGTCTCCTCGAGGATCTCCCTGCGGGCGGCGTCCTCCGGAGACTCTCCGGACTCGATCTTGCCGGTCACGAGAGACCACTTGCCGGGGAACGACCTGCTCGCGGCGGGGCGCTTGAGCATCAGGACGCCCTTGCCGGTGACGACTGCGGACGACACGGCGCAAGCCATCTCGACGCCTTCTATGGCCACGGTGCCCGCATCGGCATCCACTTCCACGATATCTCCGTTCACGAACGCGTCGATGGAAGGGACCTTGTCCACCATGGGGATGGACGATATCACGGCGCCGGTGGCCACTATGGTCTCGGCGGACTCGTTGACGACAGCCGCGGGGGCCGCGCCATGGACCATCAGGTCGTACATGACGAACGATCCCACGGTGCTGCCTTTCCCTTTAGGGAACACGAGTATCTTCCCTGCGACGTTCCCTCCGTTCCCTACCCTGATGTCGCCGGTGGAGCCGTCGACGCCTCCCAGGAAGCTCAGGGGCTCGTCCAGCTTGACGACCTCTCCCCTCGCTTTCCCGGGGGATATGCTGCGCCCTTCGAACTTCACAATACCAGCTCCATCAGCGCGGGTATGTCCCTGCACATGGCCTTCTGGGAGCACAGCGTCGGGAGGTAGTTCCCCGCTTTGGCGGAGTTGGTCCCGGTGCGCTGGAACGTCCCCTCTATCGGGGCTACGACCATGCAAGTGTCTGCAAGGACTGGCCCGAACCTCTCCATCACGGCGACGTCCTCGGGGCACTTGTCCCTGACCTCGGCGGAAGTGCAGAACCATATCTCGATGTCCTTGTTCACCTTCTCCTTCCCCTTGAGGAACGCGGCGATCTGGTGCATCTCCTTCTCGGTGAGGTGGGGGCATCCGATCGCGATGAGCTGGACGTCGTCGGCCCTGTTCAGCTTGCCGTAGGCGGCGTCCAGCTCCTTCTTCCCGATATGGATGGTCTCCAGCCCGGACGTGTCGTAGCTTCCAGCCTCTGGCGTCGCGCCTTCCGCGTGCCACAGCGCCACAGAGCCTGAAGCGGCCATGGCCGCGCAGAGCGTCTTGGCCTCTTCCACGCCCGGAGAGATCCCTTTGAAGTACGGCACTCCGGAGCCGATTGCCATCCCGACCGCCTGGCCCAGTAGCGAGTACGAGAACACCGAGCCGTCTATGTCGGCGTCGATGACCACTGTGGGCCTGCGGTTCTCGTCCAGATGGAGGCCGTAGTTCGCAGTCTTTCCTAAGATGGCCGCGGCCAGAGCGCCGGGGCCGCCTTCCCTGTTGGTCCTGGCGCCGATGAACGAGTTGACGAACGACAGCGCCGACGATTCGGCCCAGGCCACGTGGTCGCCCAGGGACGGCACGTTGGGCCCGATGTAGGGGGTGCAGGAGCATGTGGTCCTGATCCCCATCATGCCGTAGAGGTCTATGATCCTGAGCTGCTTCTCGGCGAAGCCCTCGCTGATGTGCATCTCCTTCCAGCGCCCACGGTCCATCCCGACAGGGTTCAGCGTGGACGGGACGGACACCTTCGCGCCGCCGGCGGCCATGTCCTCGAGGTACTTCAGGCCCCCGTCTCCGATGGTCTTGTACGAAGCGCCCGAGAGATGGGCGGATGTGATGTCTATGAGGTCTTCCGCACCGTAGATCTTGCCGAGGGCCGTGACCAGCTCCATGGCCTTCTGCCTGCCCTCGCCCTCCTCTCCGTTGAGGATTGCCTCTTCCTCTCTTGTGAGGTCCATGGCAAGTCAACGGGACGGCCATATGTCTACGTTTGCACCGATCGGTGCTTCTCGACCATGAACCTGAGGCAGAACGGGATCTTGTCGCTGTTGGCCTTGTGGAACTCCACGCATTCCATGCAGTTCCCGTGGCGGGGGCACTCCTCCTTGGGGCAGTTGCAGGCTGGATTGAGGACGATGTTATCCGACATGGACGGGGAATCGGCGGAGATGGATGATATACGTGTTGATGGCCATCGCCGATCCTGTTCTAGCGTCATGCACCTGGGCCATTTCTGATGCGGTCTTGTGGCATATTCTGAAAAAAAGTGGGCCAGGCATTCGAGGGCTGTTTGAGACAAATC
>CAVICI010000016.1:0-33775 GCA_963640995.1 Dialister hominis
CGATCGGAGAGCATGCGTTCGAGGGATGCACATCTCTGAAGTCCGTAGCATTAGGATACTCTACCGAGACGATCGGAGAGCATGCATTCCATGGATGCACATCGCTGACGTCCATAGCGATGGGCAACGCTCTCGTCGATATCGGAGATTATGCATTCAGCTGCACGGCATTGACCTCTGTGACGATCCCCGACTCTACCGAGACGATAGGGAAGTATGCGTTCGAGGGATGTCCGTTTCTGGAATCCGTGATTTTCGGCGAATCTGTCGTCACTATCGGTGATTATGCATTCGTTTACTCTGGATTGACCTCTGTGACGATCCCCGACTCTGTAAAGACAATCGGAGATTCCGCCTTTGCTGGCAACAATATGCACACATTGGTTCTCGGCGCGTCCGTGGAAACCATCGGAGACCATGCATTCAGAATATGCGGTCAACTGGTTTCTGTGACCATTCCCGATTCCGTCATCTCCATCGGAAACGGCGCTTTTGCCGATTGCACCGCTTTGTCCACATTGATCATCGACAGCGACAGCGTAGCGCTCGGAGCAGGCGCTTTCGAGAACTGCACCGGGCTGACCGATCTTACGATCCCGATCAACGTCGACGCCGTCGGTTCCGATGATCTCCCGGCGTTCTCCGGCTGCATCAACATCGCCAATATCGCCTTCACCTCCGGAACCGGCGAGTGGCATACCTACGGTGGCTACGGAACGGTGCACACGCCATGGAGGATCACCACAGCCGACCTGACTGTATGCACGGACGCCGGAGTGGATCATATTGCAAAGTGCACGTTCTTCAACTGTGCGCAGCTCAAGCACATCAGCTTCACGAGCGTCGAGACCATCGATTACCGCGCATTCTACTACTGCGTGAACCTCCAATCGATGTCTGCAACGTCGGACCTCATAACGATCGAAGATGAAGCGTTCTATGAGTGCAGGTCCATGTCCACCCTGCAGATCCCCGATTCCGTCACTGCGATAGGATTCGACGCGTTCTCAGGGTGCACAGCGCTCAGCGAGGTGACCATCCCCGATTCCGTCGTTTCATTGGGGAGCAGGGCGTTCCAGGGATGCACATCCCTTTCTACGCTGTACATTGGAAAGTCTGTCCGTATCCTCGGAACGTGTACGTTCGCGTATTGCAAGTCCCTTGCAGATGTGACCCTGTGGGATTCCACAATAATCGCCGATGACGCATTCCATGAAGACGGCGACTTCGTTCTGCACATGAAGAAGATCTCCGGCAATGTCGCATCTGCGGACGGCGACCAGATCTTCCAGGGGGCCGACACCCTCTACGGAACCGCCCCCTTTGAGTCAGGAACCGATCAATGCGCCTGCATCTTCAAGAGCTGGGGCATCTCGATCGTCGTATTCAGCCATGATGCCTACAACAGCGAAATCGATGCCACCGTCTGCCTGTACGGAATCTTCTTGGTCCATGATGATGAGCCCCAGAAAATCGCAGGGTTCTACAGCTTCAGAAGCTGAAAGGAAAAGGAAATGTTCCAGACAAGAGGAAGGTTTGTAGCTTGAAAGGGTGACGCACACGTGCGAGATTGCTCACGGAGCCATCATCGCACGTGTGCGTCGAAACAGTTTAGATACGGCTTAGAAGAAGGTTTTCTTCCGAAGTCGCACTAATCCAGCACAAATCCTGAACGTACCAAGTTCGGCGATCTATGCCGGATTCCATGGGTGTTCTGTGAACTGTCCGGCACTGTTACGGCCTTACCATCGTTCTGCCACCTCTTTTTACGACCGCATACCTATGTTGTGCGACTGCTCGCTGCGCTACCGTGCCTCCATCCAGAGCACCTCAGCCACAAGAGATCCGAGGGCGCAAAACCTTGAACTACTTCAACGGCGGCCCATACGGCCCGAGTACCTCGAAATCTGCGAAGACGGAACAGTTCTGATCAGAAGATCTGAGAACAGGGCAGACACGGGATCCCGTGCCCGCCCTCAAGGAGTTTCCGAAGGAGCGTATTGTTTTGTTTCAGTGCCAGCTTAGAGCTCTTCGTAGAGCTTCTTGGCCTTCCACATGCCGAACAGCGCAAGCCCGACGATGAACACGGAGCTGATGATCGCACCGTAAGGTATCCCATCATCGAAGTGAGCCGCGTAGAGGTCCCATTGAGACATCCTCATGCCCCCTTGGGGATGACCTTGACCCTGAGGTCATCGAGGTAGCTTCTTCCCAGGTTCGTGATGGCATACTGGGTGAGGAGCGCGTCCTTCTTGTAGTGGCCGTCCTCATCTATCTTCGTCTCCTCTTCGCGAATGAGCCCCGCGGAAACAAGCTCGATCAGATCGTAGTTAATCATGTTGCGGCCGTGATCGCTGTTCATGTTGTACTCAGACTGGATCTGGGGAACGATCTGGTCGTTCCACTGGTCCGGATTGGCCTCGATGTACTCGAGGAGCCTGAACTTCAAAGGCGTGTTCTCCATCATCTTTTATTCCTCCTATTGCATCGAAACGGTTTCAGTCGATATCGTCCTTGAGCGATACCATGCCCTCGGTGTTCTCGCTTCCGAGAAGATAACTGCCGAACAGGCAGATGACCAGCCCGGCGATAGTAGAGCCTACGATCAGCATCATCGATCCGTCGTCGTATCCCAGAGCCTTCTCCGGTCCGAAGAAGATGACCAGGAAGATGACCGCGCATGCGGCGTAGAGGCTTCCGATAGCCTGTCCGCGCGGAACCCCCAGCATCGGGAAGGACTTGTACCAGGTGACATAGCACCAGGCGAAGGAGAACCCGAGCAGGATGACTGCGAAGAGCACGGCAGGATTGGCAAGCCAGTGAGCGGCAGAGAATATCGGTATCCCCAGGACAGCGAGCACGATCATGAATATGACCCAGAACAGCGCCTCGAAGATGAACCTCAGGTGGAGCCCCACATCGGGCTCGCAAAGGTCCAGCGCCTTTCCAGCGACGGCTCCTTCGCATCCCCATCCGACGGCAGCCATGATCCCGCCGATGAGGCCTATGCCGACAGACGACCCCTGAAGGCCGTTGGCAGCGATGGTTCCGGAGTAGAGGGTTATGCCTCCGATCAGGATGACGGTTATCCCCATGTAAGCTCTCTTGGAGACTTTCTGGTGCAGCACAAGGACTGTGAGAGTCGTCCCTATGATGGGGTACAGCAGACCGGAGATGGCAGCGAAGCCTGCTCCGATGAAGTTGGTGGCGATGTATGTGCCGGACACGGCGCAGGCGCCGCAGATGCCGGCCGCGAGGAAGTACTTGGTCGCGGCCTTGGTCTGGACCACGGTCCTCCTGAGCTCGCGCGTCTTCCCCAGATACCCGTTCCATATGAACAGCATCAATGCGCATGCGACGGCGTTGACGCCTGTCAGGAAGACGGCCTGGAAGATCCCGATCGTCTCTCCGTTCATGTCGGGATAATCTACGGCGATGTTCGTTCCCAGTTCCGAGAGCATATCCATGTCCCAGATGGCAGTGCCGGGAATGTACCATATCCCCCAGTACAGAGCACAGAGGATACCCATCAGAAGACCAATGCGAATCTTCTTCTTATGATTCTGTATTTTCAGTTCTTCAACATCCATATTGCAATCCTCCTAGTCGCAATGCCTTGTGAAGGCAGATGTCCGGGGACAGTCCCCGATATGAAGGGGCCTCCCCGGAGCCATGATTCCGGGGAGGCGGTTTCGCAGGGTTTCAGCGCTTGAGCTTCTCGCGGAACTTCTCGCAGCTGTTGATCTTGATGCCGAGGAGGTCCTCGATGTTCATCTTGGCCGCTATTCCGCGGGTGGCTCCGGGCACTCCTGTGACGACTCCGATCTTGAGCTCCTCGCGGAGGTCCCTCATGACGAACTCGTCTTCGATGTCCAGGACGTCCAGGCCGAGCTTCTTTGCGACGTAGGCCTTGGCGTCCTTGATCCGCATGTTCTTTCCGAACTCCATCCTGGCGACGAGGTCGCCGGCGGTCCTGATCCCGCCCATTCCGGATGTCATGAAGTGGGGGAGGTCCATTCCTGCGGGGTCCCCCACTCCGACCTATATGCCGTCGACGTGAGCGATCTCGACCATGGCCTTGTTGGCCCTGGAAACGGCATCTATTGGGGGCGTCTCGCACATCGGGATCCCTCCGACGCCCATTCCCATGTCGGCGTGTATCGGGATCTTGGACTCCTTCACAGCCTCCTTGATGAACGTGACGGATCTGGCGATGTTGAATGCGAGGGACTTGCTGGTGTTGGTGTTCACCACTGTCCCGCACACGTTGGCACCGGCCTTCTCGGCAAGGTGGACGTACTGGTGAGGGTACATTCCGGCGACAGCCTGGCCCTCGAACTCGATGGTCCCGTGGATCCCCATGATGGACTCTCCGGCGAAACCGACCTGGATGTAGGCCTCGGGGCACTGCTCCCTAAGCTTCTTCACTCCGTTAAGGGTCCCGACGCAGTCCGCATCTCCTGCGGATCCGGTGGTGTCGAAGTTGAATCCGTCAGAACCTGCGGCCTGGAGCCTGGTCGCGACGTACTCGATGTCCCTGGTGACGTGGGCGGAAGCCAGCTCGGACTGCTGCATGGACTCCTCGATCTTGAACTCCCTCATGAGGTCGGCCGGGTTGCCGTAGGGCCCGTCGGGAGCGTAGTAGAGCCCCTGGTTGGGCATAGCGCCGTAGAAGAACGGCGCGACGATCTCGGCCTGGATCTCCTCCATCGTCTGCATCTCCATGGAGATGACGGGCTTCACAGGCTTGATGGAGTAATCCGAGTGGGCCAGCTCGAATGTGTCGGCTCCCAGCGCCCTCTCGTGGAGCAGGGCGGCCTCGAGCCTTCCCATGTCGACCCCGTTGCCGGAGTTTCCGTTGTCTCCGGTGAAGTCCAGCTGTCCGATGTCGTACGAGAGGACGACCTCCTCTCCGGGAGCGACTCCGACGACCCTGTCCTGGCAGCAGATGATGTCGGCGATATGCTCCATCTCGTCTGCCGTCAGCTGGGGGATCTCGCCCATGTCGGCCGCATCGGCGGTACCGGCGTGGATGTCGTCGAGGATCTGCTGCCTGGACATCTGGACCCTCTTTCCGTCTCCCATCCTTGTGTAGAAATCTGCCATATGGTCCACCTCGTTCAGTCGGCAGCGATCGCCTGCGCCTTCCTCGTGGTCTCGGAAGCGGACTCTCCATAGATGTCCGCACCGATCTTGTCAGCGTATCCCTGGGTGATGGGCGCTCCGCCGACCATGACTGTGACCTGATCCCTGATGCCGGCGGCCTTGAGGTCGTCGATGACGACCTTCATGCCGGTCATTGTAGTGGTCATGAGGGCGGACATCCCGCAGAAGTTGGCTCCGTTCTTGCACTCGGCGATGAAGTCCTTGAGGGGGACATCCCTTCCGAGGTCGCGGACCTCGAATCCGGCGCATTGGAGCATGGTCGAGCAGATGGACTTCCCGATGTCATGGACGTCTCCTTCGACGGTTCCCATGACCGCAACTCCCTTGGCGAGTCCGGATCCTGCACCGGACTTGAGCTCCTCGTCGAGGATGCTCATAGCGTTCTTCATTCCGGCAGCGGCGCTCAGGACGTGGGGCAGGAAGAGCTTCCCCCTCTCGAACAGGACTCCGACGTCGGACATAGCCGCTCCGAGAGCGTTGATGATGTCTGTCGCAGGCATGCCGGCGACGTGGGCCTCGTTCACGGCAGCCGTGATGTCGGGGACCTTGCAAGAAATCAGCGCTTTCGTCAGCTTCTCAGTTTCAGCTTCGAATGCCATTTTCATTTTCCTCCAACGTTGCTTTCGCTTCGTCTGGAAAAAGATGTGCATTTGCACTTATAATGATTATCAGATACTTTTTTATAGTAGAATTTTTAGTTCAATTACAACGTTCATTTTATTCGATTATGAAAATCGAATTTTTAATGCATGAAATTCTTATGCGTCTATTTGATTTATTTAAAAATAGACATTTGTCTAATAGGATGTTGGATGTGGACATAACTACATTCATCCATCTTATCTCCAGGGTTATATCCGTTTGACTAAAAAGTTCAAAACATCGGAACGAAGCGTACAAGAATGAAGTCTGAAACAGCAACATGCCGATATGCTGATGCATCATCGCCAGAACCGGAACCGCGTTTCCCGTGCTCGATCTCAGGACTTCTGGATTGATGCAGGCTCGTCCGAATCATCGTAGTAAGTCTCTATCGAGATCGGGTACTTCATACCGAGCAATATCTTCAGGCCCTCGTCGATGAAGCCCATGACGAAGTCCCCCGGCCAAGCGTCCCAGAGAGAATCGCGTGAGCGGTCCAAGCGGATCCTTATCGGAAGATAGGAGATGACCGACGCGCTGTCCGGATTGGACACCATGTTGCATCCGATCTGCACGAACTCCTGAGGATCGATGTGCTTGGCCCTCTTCAGGAGGGTGAGCGCGGTGCTGCTGCCGGAACGGACGAACATCTTGTCGAAGTGTATGCCCATGCAGCGCGCGGACTCGAGGGCATAGGATATAACTGCAGAGTAGTAGTCCAGCTCCCCCTTGCGGAATCTCTCGGCGATCTCCGTGCGCTTCGAAGCGTTGGCGTTGTCGGGCTCGCCCATGTACATGAGCGGATCCGCGACGAGCCTGTACTTCTTAGGAGAACCGGAACCCTCGTCTATCTCCACGGCGCCCAACGCCATCAGCTTCGACACGGACCCATAAACAGTCGCCTTCGGCACACAGGTGGACTTCTCCAGCTCGTTCAGGCTCTGGTCGCGGTCGAAGAGCGTGTCCAGGATGCTGATCATCGTCGGGTTGGTGAACAGGGTGGCCTTGCCGTTGATCGAATAGATGGCGAAGGGCTCCGTCTTCTCTATGGATCCCAACGGGTCGACGAAGCCCACTTCGGTGTCGTATTCCTGGCCCTGGAACGGGTCCAGCTTGATACAGACCTTGCGGCCCTTGTCGGTGACGGAGAGCTGGATCTCGTGGGACAGATTGTAGCCGACGAAGAACTTGAAATGCGAGCGGAGGGCCCCCAGCATAGGAACGATGATCAGCGGGACGTCAGAGATGTCCTCGTCGGACGAGAACCTGAGCATGAGCGATTCCGACGTGTCCATCTCCACGGTTATGCCGTAATCCGCACACTGAGGGACGATGGACCCTAAGATGGCGTCCCACCATTTGAGGTCGTTCATTCCCCTGACCAGAGCGACTCCGACGTTGAACAGGCCTTGAATGACGTTCAGCCCGCTCTCCATGAGCGACACGCAGTACAAGGACAGGTCCTCCCTGTTGGTGCACCTGCCGTTGGCCATGATCCTGTCAAGCGATGCGGCCCTGGCATAGAGCTGCCAGTCCTCGCTGGTCTCGCTGGAGAACAGGAGCATGGCTTCGATATGATAAACGGTGCTGCGGGCATCGTCGATGCACACGTCCGAAGCGATGATGCCCGTGCGGAGCAGCCTTCCGATGCTGCCTTGGATGGTCGACTTGAAGAGATTCAGCGATACGGCCATCTCCGAAGGAGAGACTTCTCTGTAGCGCATCTCGCGGAGAATCTGCAGGCTGAGCTCGTTCGTGACTATCTGAATCCCGTTGCGCATGGTCAGATAGACCTCGTATTCCGAGCTGTAGCCTACATCCGTCATGGATAATCATACCCTTCCGATAAGAACGCCTGCATCCCAGCTTTGATGGATGAACGCATCCAGGCGTTGTCTTCGGATGGCAATGCCTCTATATAACCCAGACCATTAGCCAGATAGAACGCCGACTGCGATCAGTTCAGGCGGAGGACGTCATTGTCGGGCTCCACATCGAATGTGAATATGAACCTGGAACCGACAGCTGCGGCCCTCTTCCTCGCCTCGGGATCGTCCTTGAAGGGGCCCTTGCAGTCCTGGTAGATCATCTTGTTTACCACGTCGATCTGGAACCTGCCCAGGGAGCGGACAATGGTGTCCAGCACGTTGAGCGAGGAATCATCGACCTCCGAGCAGCTGACGGCGACGATGGCCTTCTTCCCCTTGAGCTTGGACTTGGAGAAATCGGCAGAGATCATGCTGTACATGTACTCCAGGATCAGCTGGAACTGGGATGTGGGCATGTCGAAGTAGACCGGGGTGGCGAACACTATCAGGTCCGCCGCCAGGATGCTGTCCAGAACGGCCTGCGCTGTGTCGTCTAATGCGGGCTTCACCCTGTCATGGCAGTGGAGGATGTACTCCCCGCGGTCGTTGGCGAGGATCTTCCAGAGATTGTAGCATTCGATCGTGCTGGTCGAAAGGCCCATGGCGCCGTCGAGTATGGCGTCCACCATGCAGGATGTGTTCCCAGAGATGTTCGGGCTTCCGACCAGAGCTGCAATCCTTGCCATATCCTCTCCATCTCCATGCAGATATAAAACAAGTGGTCAACCGCATCAGGACGTGCGCTTCTTGCGCCCGCCCACGCGCGTCGGGATGGCCTCATAGGCATCGTCCGACTGCGGCACCAGATGAAGCAGGGTGTAGAACGGGTTGTCGTACTTCGAATGCATGTAATCATCGATGTTCAGGTTCATATTGTTCAGGACCTGGATCAGCGTGTTGCGCATGATGAGGATGTTCTCGCGCGGGATGTTGGCGAAATAGCTCTCATTGAGGTCGCTGACGCCTTTCATCACCTTGTCTGCCAGCTCCTGGCCCGATTCCGTGAGGAAGATGTGATACTTCTTGTTGCTCTCGCTCTTCCTGTCGTCGCAGACCAGATCCTTCTCGCGAAGGACCTTGATCACGCGGTTGGTGTTGGCCGTGTCCATGTCAAGGAAATGGGACAGTCCGACCATGGTCTGCCCGTCCTGAAGCCTCAGGGCGATCAGGTAGATGGCATGCGCATGCGTGAGCCCGTACGGCTCGACGATGGATGTCATGTTCTTCCTCATCTGGAGGCTCATCCTGTCGAAGAAAGCGGGCAGGAACGAGTTCCAATAAGTATCGTAAGGCTCCACGCCAGCAGGATTCATTGTATCAATTTAAAGCAAACCCTCTCGCACCCAGATAGGAGGGGGCCGGATGCGAGAAGGCATCGGAATCTTGTTCATGGCGCAAGATTCTGGATAACAGATTGAATGTGTCTATATTTATAATTTATTGTGTATATCATCATTTTTAATGTTGACTGCAACATAACGGACGAGACAGTCGCTTCTTGCCGGATGCCGCGACACGGCGGTTGATCATGCTCGCCAGATAACCGGCGCCGAATCCGTTGTCGATGTTCACGACGCTGACCCCGCTCGCACACGAGTTGAGCATCGCCAGCAATGCCGCCAGGCCACCGAAGGATGCCCCGTACCCGACGCTTGTGGGAACGGCTATCACAGGGCAGTCGGCCATGCCGCCGACCACGCTCGCAAGAGCGCCTTCCATTCCTGCGACGGCCACGATGGCGTTGGCGGTCATGACGTCGTCCGAATGGGCAAGGAGCCTGTGTATCCCGGACACGCCTGCATCGTACACTCTGACGACGTTGCTGCCGAGGCACTCGGCGGTGAAAGCCGCCTCCTCGGCAACCGGGATGTCGCTGGTGCCCGCGGTGATGACAAGGACCTTGCCGACCTTCTCCGGAAGCCCGGTTCCGGCCACTGCGATCCTGCTGACGGGGTCGTATCTCAAATCTATCTTGGAAGATACCTCTTCCGCGATATCCGGTGCGATGCGGGTGATGAGGGCGGCGCCCTGTCCGTCCGAAAGCATCCGAGAGGCTATCTCGGAGATCTGCTCAGGGGTCTTCCCGGCCCCGTAGATTATCTCGGGCACACCCTGCCTTATGCCGCGGTGCAGGTCGATTTTCGCGAAGCCCAGGTCGTCGAAGGGCTCCTTCTTCAGGGTCAGCAAAGCCTCGTCGACGCTGACCTCGCCCGAAGATACCTTCTCCAGAAGCTCGCGCGCCTGCATTCCGTCCATCTGAGCCTCGCGGAGAACGTAGGTCCCTGAAGGGATCAATCGAAAATGTGCTTCTGCCTTCCCTTGGAGATGTTGAGGATGACCTCGGCGATCTGCTGGGCTTCCTGCTCGGAGAGGCTGACCTCTTCGCAGAGCTCGTGGTACCTCGCGACGACCTCGCGCTCCTTCTGCTCGTCCCAGTACCTCTGACCGCTCTTCTTCTTCGCCTTGGCGAGCTCGTCTGCGATCTCCATGCGAGTGGCGATCAGGTCGATGATCTGCTCGTCTATGGCCTCGATCTGCCCCCTCAGTTCGTCGGTGTCCGGCATTATTGCACCTGGAATGCCCATCGATGCCCAGATTATAATGCTTTCTTTAGGCCCATTAACGGCGATCTGATTCAAACCGTCTCGTCTGTAAATGAATTATATATCCAATCTACAAAATTATCCATTTGATTTAGATGAATGTACATCAATGTCCGATGAAAATAGACGTAAATAGATTAATGTACAATAATGCTTATCAATGACCTTACTATTACTATGAGCATGGACATACTCGGTAACGAGTTCTCGGGTTTCCCCTCGCAGGAGAAGGTGGCTGTCCTCCTCCTGACGCAGGGCATCAGAGTGGAAGGCGGAAAAGCCTACTGCGGAGCAGTCGTGCAAGGCGATTCAGCCATCGGCCGCGCCTGCGGAGTGGACAGAAGGGTCGTGAGAGCCACCCTGGAAAGGATCTCCTCCACGCCTGAGCTCGACGTCATCTTCTCGAAGCTCGAATGCACCCTGTCCATGGTCGAGCTCGCTCCGGAGATCGGATGCTCGTCGATCATCATCACCCCTACGGACTCCACGATGCCCGGCATCCTTGCGGACATCATGAACGTCCTCTACCGGTCGAACATCTCCATCAGGCAGGCCATGGTGGACGACACCGGCGACAAGTCCGCCGCCATCCTCTCAGTTGTCGTATACGGGAAGATCCCGTCGGATGTCATCCCCGAGCTGAAAGGATGCAGGGGAGTGGCTAGCATAATGATCAAGTGAGGGCACCGGACGTCCCGGCGCCCCCGATTCCCTTCATCCGAGCACTTTCAGCTCGGATGTGCGAAGGACCGACTTGGGGCACGCTGCCTCGCAGCGCCTGCATGCCAGCCCGGCGCACCTGTCTGATTGTATCTCCGCGCGGTAGCCTGCGTTCCCTTCGGGTACGATCTGCAGGGCCTTCTCCGGACACGCCTTCATGCACTTCCTGCATCCGATGCACCCCTCCACGGTGCCGGACAGCAGCGTACCGCACTTGATTATCCTGACCTTGCACGTCTCGGTGTCTGGCAGGTCCCTGCGGGCCAGGCGTTCGACGGCGACCTCCGAGGGGTCCAGCGGGTCCGGCAGGGGCTTGAGGCCGTAGATGTCCATCATGGGGTTGTACTGGTCCATGGGCATGCCGGAGCACCACAGGGAGTACTCGATGGAATACACGTTCTTGAAGAACTCCGACGTGGCGAACATGCAGTGGGTGGCCCTGAGCTTCTTGGCGAAGTCCGTGAGCTCGGGCATTCCGATCTCTCCCAGGACGATCTTCCTGGCCATGGCGATGGATGTGTTCCCGAACTGGATGATGCGCCTGGCGCCGGGGGTGACCATCCCGACCTCCATGGCCTTCTTGGCGTTCACGTACAGGCCGGATGCTCCGGACATGTACGCTTTCTTCACGTCGTCCACCCACAGGCCGGCGGCATCGAAGAGCGTGAGGAATCCTGCGCGCAGAGCGCCGATGGCCTTCCCAGCCTCCTCCACGTCCTTGGAGGAGATGTCTATCCCGTCCTGCAGATGGAGCTTTCCGTCCTCGGTCAGGACCTTAGGGCTCTGGATGATGCCCGCGGACATGCCGCAGGCGAGAGCGGCGATGACCCCTGTGCCGGTTATCCCCACAGCCTTTCCGTGCATGGGGCCCTCTTCGACCACTTTCCCGGTTATCGGGTCGATGACGTCTCCGGGCTGAGCCTCCATGGTGTCGTCCAGGACGTAGCATCTCCAGCCCTTGCCCGTGGCCTCCACCTCGCTCAATGCTCCGGGGGCGGCGAGCATCCCGCGCTCGATCTCCTGCCCTTCCAAGGCGGGGCCGGCGGCTGCGGACCCTGTGTACACTTCCCCGCCGACCACCAGCGCCATCTCGGCATTGGTCCCGTAGTCGACGACGATGCAGGGCTCCTCTTCATCGAGGATCTCGGTCATCATCATCATGGCGATTGCATCGGCCCCGATCTCGTGCGTGACAGCCGGAGGGATGAACAGCTTCGCATTGGGAAGGCTCAGGCCCACAGAGGACGCGTCTATTATGTCTCCGTTGCGGGGCGGGGACACCACGCCGAGGGACTCCAGCATGTTCTTCCCGGCGTAGGCCAGGTCCCTGATCTCGATGTTCTGGAACAGCGACAGCTGGAAAGGGTTGCCGCAGACAGCGATGATCTCGACGGAGGCCAGGTCGATGCCGGTCTCCTTCAGGAGGTTGTTGGCGGCCTCCACAAGGAGGCCGTTGGCCACATCCTCTCCAGCCTTCATGGCAAAGTTCACGTGGTCGATCACGTTCATCCCGGGGATCGGGTGCCTCTCCGTCACTGCGGTGGCGACAGTATCCCCAGTGTCCAGGTCCAGAGCCTGGCACCTCAGTCCGCTGGTGCCTATGTCCAGCGCTATCCCGTACCTCATCTCATCACTTCCTTTCCGCTTTTATAGTGAACCCTATGCTGTTGACGGCCATCACCGCGGTGCCGATCTCCAAGGGGTCGTGTATTATCGCCTTGGCCCTGCTGCGGCCCAGCTGGTCGTAGTAATGGGGGACTCCCGGGCTCGAGATGACGGATCCCTCTGCGATGATCTCCCCGGGGATGATGAACGGCGCGGCGTTCAGCAGCAGCGTGTGCGAAGAGATGGCCTTGGCGATGTCCTCCAGAGGCGTGGCGCCGACGGCGGACAGCCTCTCGGCCTTCTCCCTGATGATGTCCGTCACGGACACATTGGCCCCCATCTCCTGCAGGAATTTCACTGCCCAGGTCCCGACGTTTCCTGCTCCGATGACTAGGACGTCCTTCCCTTCGAGCCCGCCCGCGGCGTTCTTCAGCGCCACGGAATATCCTCTGGCGGTGCCCCAGGAGTTGTCGGTATACCTGCGCTCGCGGGTGTTGTGCGCGACGAACTTCTTGTCGTCTGCCATCATTATGATGTCGCACCCTTCGTCGATGCCCTGGGAGAATCCCAGGACATCGGTGCCGTCAGTGACATGGCACTGCATGCCCAGCCTCCTGACGATGGCATCGACGGATGCGGAGAACCCGCTGATGATCCCCATACCCGATGTGATGGGCACCGCGACGGCGGTGTACCGGGACAGGTCTGTGCCCTCCGGGAGGCCGGCGGCCTCCAAGGCGATGCCCTTCACCGTCTTCCCGGTGCTCTTCAGCAGCCTCTGGTCCAGGTCTATCTTGTCGTCGGGCACTCCCTCTATCAAATCCGGTGTCAACCTTGTCATATCATACCGCCTCCGGGGCACGGTCGATGTATTCCTTCACGCCGCACTCCTTCCCGACCTTTTCAAGCACGGAGAGCCTCTTGGCCTCCGCCTCTTCCGGAGTCGGCCCGGATACCATGAACGTCCCGTGCCATTCCTCGGCGCCGGGGGCGTAATCTGAGATGAAACGGTCGGAGCCGAACAGGCCCGACCCCATCTTCGGAGCCCGGACCTTGCCGAACTCCTTCTCGCCGGTGGTCCTCAGGACCCCGTCCTTGAAATGCAGATGCCAGTAGATCCCCGAGCCTCCGGACGGCTTCCTGCCTGCGGGGGTGCCCAGAGCGGTCGTGACGAGCTCCTCCAGCAAGTTCACGCCGGTGGCGATGTAGATCGCCGCGGGCGTCTGGCTGGGGATGCGGGCGTCGATCTCCAGGACCCTCAGGCCCCTGGGGGTGAGGATCGCCTCGACATCCATCAGGGCGCGCAGCCCGATAGCGACGGCCACGTTCTCCCCGATCTCCCTGAACCGGGCATCATCGGAGCCGTCGAGGATGTCCGGGAAGCAGCGGACCATCTTGCAGTCGTAATCGGAGT
Organism: Dialister hominis; assembly: GCA_963640995.1. GTDB lineage: Archaea > Thermoplasmatota > Thermoplasmata > Methanomassiliicoccales > Methanomethylophilaceae > Methanoprimaticola. The sequence continues at coordinate 14,019 of CAVICI010000016.1, forward strand.
CCAGGACCACCTCCGTGGTCACATAGGACTTCGCGGAATCGCCCGTCCCGATGACCTCGATTGAGACGCTCTTGCCGTGGACGAACTCCTGGATGACGGGCTTGTCGTTCAGCTTCCTGACGGTCTCCAGGCCTTTGTCGACGTCTTCCTGAGAGAATGCAACGGACACGCCGATGCTCCCGCTCTGGGAAGACGGCTTCACTACGACAGGGAACCCGCACTCGGGCCAGTGCCCCGGGAGCGGGACCCCCACAGACTCCATAATCTCGTTGGAGTCCCTCTTGGAGCAGGACACGTCGTAGGCGTCGAGGTCGAAGAGGAAAGGCATGTGCGAATCTGAAAGCATGTCGTCCAGCAGCTCGAGGAGGTCCAGCTCCTCGCACGCAGGCAAAACGGCATCGCAGGAAGAGAATATCTCCAGCGCCCCGGCCACGTCCTTGAGGGGATCGAGCACGTGGGGCTCATCGCATATCGACAGGGCCGGAGCAGCCTCCTTCCTGTCGATGACCACAGTCTCGTACCCGGCCTCATGCGCCAAGAACACCGCTTCCATGCCCTGAAGGGCACCGCCCACAACGCATAGCCTCATCCTACGCGCCTCCGGGCCTGCGGGAATCGAGGAACGAGACGTATTCGGAGCTCTCGGCCCTCCTGTATCCCAGGGAATCGAGCATCTCGAAGACATGCTCCACGGAACGGTTCCCGTTCTCGATGTCCAGCTCGTGCTGGGCCACGCCGGCCAGGTTCCTGGAGGGCGGGATGATCGATGTTATGACGTTCGCACCGGCTTGCAGCCTGGTCTTCAGGCCTGCTATCCCTTCGATATCGAGGGTTGCGGGGATGAGCTTGTCGGGGAACAGTATCCTCATGACGGCGATGGCCTTCAGCTCATCGAAAGAGCTCAAGGCGGCGTTGCCCTGCATAGGCGTGCCCTCTTGCGGGACGAATGTCATGGCGCGGACCTGCTGGCAGCCCAGGCTGCCCATCCTGAGGATGGTCTCTGCCCTGTCCGGCACGCTCTCGCCCAGCCCTATCATCATACCGTCCTCGGCCAGCAGCCCGGCCTCCATGGCCCAGGCCTTCTGATTGACACGGTCGTCGTAGCTCTGCTCCACACGAAGCGACTCGAACAGCCGGCGGTTGTACGTCTCCTGGTAGCAGGCAAACCAATCGGCTCCGGCCTCCCTTATCCTGGGGAAAACCTCCTTGGGGAGCGCTCCGGGAGAGGACATTATGCTTATGCCCACCTGCTCGTGCACCTGGGAGATCATGTCAATCAGCAGCTTGTAGCCGTCCGCGTACATCGCGGGATCCTCGCCCATGGTCAGGTCCGCCAGATTGATCCCGGCGTCCTTCAGGCTGCCGGCCAGCTGGACGACCTCCTCGATGGGCTTCCTGTAACGGTCGACCTGCGAGTTGGACCTGCGGAAATAGCAGAAATTGCAGTTGTTCTTGCAGTATGTGGAGAAATAGACGAACCCGTAGGTGAAGATCTTCCTGCCGAAAACAGCCTCCCTCGACCTGCGGGCGGCCTCGAACAGGAGATCCAGCTCCTGAGGATCGGTGACGGACATGAGCTCTGCCACATCGTCTGTTCCAATCGCGGCGCCTTTCCGTGCCCTGTCTATTACCTCTTCCATCATCTTATCAGCTTCGGGGTCAGTCGATCTTGTACCCGTCCTGGTACGTTATGCTCTTGCCGGTCTTCCTGACGCTGCTCTTGCCCTCGCGGAGCATCAAGAGCCTCTCAAGGCCGAAGCCCACTCCGGCCCAGGGCTCGTGGACGTCGTGAGCGGGATCGAGGATGTGCGGCCCGACGGCTCCGGAGGCGACCTCCATCCCGTTGACCTCCACGTCCAGAGTCTCGACGTATACGTCGGATTCTTCCTTGGTGAGCGTGTACTCCAGGCCCGCAGCGGTCATGACGTCGTCGATGTAGGTCTTCAGGCACTCCGTCGGGTCTCCTGCGGGGCCCATGTCCACCAGGTTCATCATTGTGAACTCCTCGAGGTGGCGGGAGCTCTTGGACTCCTTCCTGAAACAGGATCCCATCTCGAAGATCTTGACCGGACCGTCGGTATGGTCCCTGAGCTTCCTCATCACAACGTAGAGGTTAGGGGCCAGCATGGGCCTCAGGCACCTCTTGTCGTCTATGAAGAAGACCTGCTTGTACAGCGGGTGGTCGGGAGTTATGGTCATCTTGGACAGAGCCGCCGTGGAGATGATTATCGGCGTGCGGACCTCTATGAAGCCCCTGGCGGTCAGCTTGGCGGCGATGGCAGCCTCCAACTCCGACAGGTCGTGCCTGTGGGGGTTCGCTATTAGGTCGCTTATTCCTGCGTCGTTGGCCGCTTTCGTCTTGGACATCAGCTTCGCGAACTGCCTGTCGCGCTCCTCGGCATCCGGATAGTCCATGCCGGAGTAGTCCTGGTCGCCGTACTCTATGAGGCGCTGTATCTGCGGGTCTGTGAATCCTACCATAATCTCAACCGATCTGTCGAATGGCGAAAGGCCGGGGTGTCGATCCCCGCTGGCTAGGTTTTAGAGACCCGCTGGTCGCCGGACCGCCCTCCACTGGATTAAAACTCGGCTCTTCGGTATATAATGGTTGGCAGGTGCATTAGCCAGACATGATAAAAATGTGGCGGTGCCACAGGACCTGCGGAGATGCTTCGCCGAGTTGGATGGGTTGGTGGTCATATTTTTAGATAATTATAAATAAGACAGGCTTAGAGCATAGATCATCCTGATTTTTAGAACCACGCCCGTTGATAAGCTGGCTCATTAATCCAACTCGTGAGATGCATCCATCCAATCGGATCAGAAATCTATGCCGCAATTGGACAGGGTGTTCAGGGCCGAATCGTACACGCCGAGGTACTCGTCAGTAGGCACCAGGTTATCCACATCGTAGCATTCCTGGAACTTCTTCCCCCTAGGCGGATCGGGATAGTTCTTCTCGTAGCACTTCAGGATGCGGTCGACGATGAGGTTGATGTCGGAAACCTCCATCCCGCATGTCGCCATGGAAGCTTCTCCCATTATGCGCGACTCCATCGGGGAGACCATGTCCTGTATCGTCCCCTTGGCGGACGCCACTCCGGAGAGCAGCTCCCTTCCGGACGCCGTGTCGACGAGCGCTTGAGCGGCCGTCTCCAGCAGGCACATCTCGGTGCAGGGCCCCGCAAGAGCGTAGTACTGGCTTCCGAGGAGCAGATCGGTGTTGTAATCCAGGGCGGCCGCCACGTGGCCGGAGACCTTCAGGGTCTCGCGGGTGGTCGTGGTCCCCCACCTGATGTGTATCGGCCCGTCCAAGTGGATGTCGCCGTTGAAGAGAGCGAAGGTGGCCATGGTGGATGCGACATCGCAGATTGCGGTCTCCTCCATGCCGCCGGCGTACCCGCCCATGATCGGCATCTGCTCGATCATGATTATGTCGCCGGCACCGTGCCATCCGGCCAGCATGTTCAGGCCGGACATGTCGATCTTGAGCTCGTTGAGCTGCGAGCATTCATGGGAATCGAACCATTTCATCCCCTGGTCGCCCAGTCCAGAGGCCAGACGGCCTGTGGAGGTGAGCGGCGTCTGAGGCCCCTATATGCACATCCCGGGCCTTCCGGCCCTGCGGATCGCTTCGCGGACATGGTTGACCTCGGCCTGAGTGGCCTTGATCTCCCAAGGCGTGTTGGTAAGGACCTGGCGGCCGTCTATGGTCCCGAGCACTCCGCTGACGATGGTGTCGAGGGTGGGCTCTTGAGCGTAGGCTTCGATCATCTGCGAGAATATCGATTCGGAAACGGGGGCTCCGGTAGGGCCTCCCTGGATGATCGGCTTCCTGAGAGCGTTCCCGCGGCGGGCCTTGCATGAGCAGTGGTCCTTGCCGCTTCCGAGCTCCAGCTTCTTCGGGGCCATCTTGAGGCCCTCGTAGATCTCGTCTTCCTCGATCGTCAGGCAGGTGCCGAGATCGGGATTGTATATTCCTGTGGACACGAGCATGTCCACTCCGGCGATGAAGAGCCTGTCGGCCAGGTCCGGATCCTCGGGGATGAAGCCGTCCCCGAAAGCGATGTCGTACCTTTCCTTCATCATATGTGCGTTGCGGGGGATTATGTTGTAATCCCAGTCCTTCTCGGAGACCTTCCGTCCCTGGACGAACCTGTCATACGCGCCGTAGACGTTCAAACACTTGCGAGCGACCAATTGACCACAACACTGGAGCCTATGCATTAGGATATCTTAATCTGTCGGCGCAGACAGCCTGGATGGCTGAAAGTCTGACCATGGCATCATCCCTGCCGGTTCAGGAAAATAGCAAATGAGCGCCGGCAGGAATGGGCCCCTGCGCCTTCCGGCGCAGGAGCTTTGGGAAAAGCGCCCGAAGCGATGATTGCTTCCCTAAGGGCTCAGAGGCCGATGTCCAGCCCGATGTCCCTGAGAGTGGCTGCGGCCTTGTCGTAGACCTCGAGGTACTCCTTGGTGGGCCTGACGGTGGTCACGTCGTAGCACTCCTGGAAGGTGAGCCCGGCGGGAGCATCGGTGTAGTGGGCCTCGTACATGGGAATCAGCTTGTTGAGGATCTCGTTGACATCGGAGATCTTCATCCCGGCGGTGGCCTGAGCTGCGTCTCCCATCATCCTGGCCTCCATTCCGGTGGTCTTGTCCTGGACGACTCCCTTTGCGGCTGCGGATCCGGAGAGGAGCTCTCTTCCGGAAGCGGTGTCGTTGATAGCCTGGGCGGCGGTCTCCAGCAGGCACATCTCGGTGCAGGGCCCTGCGATGGGGTAGTACTGGTTCGCGAGCAGCAGGTCGGTGTTGGCATCGATGGCCGCGGCAGCATGGGCTGCGACCTGGAGGGTTCCCCTGGCCATGGTGGTCCCCCACCTGATGTGGATGGGCCCGTCCAGGTGGAAGTTCCCGCTGAAGCAGGCGAAGGATCCGAGAGTGGTCGCGACGTCGCAGATAGCGGTCTCTTCGACCCCTCCGGTGTATCCGCCGAGGATGGGCATCTGCTCGATCATGATGGTGTCTCCGGAGACGGTCCAGCCGGCCAGCATGTTCAGGCCGGTCATGTCCATCTTCAGCTCGTTGAGCTGGGAGCACTCGTGGGGGTCGGTGATCCTGTGCCCGGCGTTGGGGCAGTCAGCGACGAGACGTGCCGCCTCGGAGAGGGGCGTCTCGGGTCCCTATACACCGAGCCCGGGCCTGGCGGCCCTGGTCCTTGCCTCTTTCGTGGCCCTGAGCTCCGCCATGGTGGCACGGATCTCGTAAGGGGTCTTGGACTTGGCGGGCTTTCCCTCGATGGTGGTCATGACTCCGTTGACGAGCGTGTCGACAACGCCCTCCTGGGCGTAGGACTGCATGATCTTCATGAAGTAGTCCTCGGACAGTGGAGATCCTGTGGGCCCTCCCTGGATGATCGGCTTCACGCTGGAGTTGCCGTGCCTGGGGTAGAACCTTGCGATGTCCCTTCCCTCTCCCAGGATGAGCTTCTTGGGGGTCTTCTTGATGCCCTCCCAGACCTCTTCCTCGGTGACGTGCATGACGCGGCCGAGGTCCTGGCAGTAGTATCCGGTGGTGACGAGCATCTCCATTCCGGCCTGGAACAGGTTGTTGATGAGCTCCTTGTCCTCGGGGATGATGGAGTCGTTTTCGATCTTGATGTTGTACTTCTCTTTCAGGGCGGTCAGGTTCTCGGGGATGACCTTGTAGTCCCAATCCTCGACCTTGACCTTCTTTCCCTTGACGAACCTCTCGTAGACGTCCGTGATAGTAAGCGCTCTGGTTGCTGCCATTTCTGTTCACTCCTTGAGATTGTCCTCACTCGACGAGCTTCCCGACCAGGGTGATGATCTCGTTCGCTGTCTCTGAGTATCCGTCGGCTCCGATCTCGTCGCACCAGGCCTGGCTGCAGGGGGCTCCTCCGAAGATGCACTTGTAGGGGGCCTCGACTTCCTTGACGGCCTGGACGAGCTCTCTCTGAGACTCGAGCGTGGTGGTCATGAGCGCAGATCCTCCGAGGACCTGGGCCTCGTTCTCGTCGGCGGCGTCCAGGAAGTCCTGGGCGGTGACGTCGCATCCGAGGTCGATGACCTTGTATCCGGCTCCGCGGAGCATGGCGCAGCAGACGTTCTTTCCGATCTCGTGGATGTCTCCCTCGACGGTGGCCATTACGACTGTTCCCTTCAGGGCTCCGGCACCGGCAGTCATGAGGGGCTCGAGGATCTTCAGCGCGGCTTCCATGGTCTTGGAGGCGGCGACGACCTGAGGCAGGAAGATCTCGGCCTTGTCGAACCTGACTCCGACCTCTTCCATTCCCTTTCCGAGACCTTCTCCGATGATGGTCCCGATGTCCATCTTTGCATCGATGGCTGCCTGGGTAGCAGACTGGACCAGCTTGACATCCCAGGTCTCGACTGCCTTCTTCAGATCTGCAAGAATTGCTTCGTTTGACATTTTCTTCTCCTCCGTTGCATCTCAGAGATGCGTTTTAGCGATCGGGATATTCCGCCTCACTATGGTTACTACATTAAATCTTCATTATATAAACATATCTTTGATTTCCAATTATTCAATTTTTTCTATATTTAAAGCTATGTTTAAATTCGATGTGGTTAATTAATACTATTTAAAATTTTTTATCTCCCAAAAATCTAACAATTCTAATATAAAAGAATACATATTGGATGACAGTGCAATCCCATTCGATACAAATTATTGTATATTGATATTGTTAATATATACTCCCAATTGATTAGACATATGTCTACTCAAAATGAAATTGTTGTTCATATCACTTACAAACCAGTTCTATACGATTTCATATTAAAGGATACCTGTATTGTGGAGTTTACAGATGGTTTCTGGCCAGACCTTTAACCTTAAAGTGCGACATAAAAAGTCCAGAGTTTGTTGGATCCGCCGTTGAGATGTGCACAGTACCCCCCATCTAGCTGAGCATGCAGAACAAGGCTGCACTCGTGCGAGCCTGTAGAATAATCTGCAACCTGAGCCTTCTGACTCCCGATCCGGTGAATCGGTCCCATCCAGAATACGTGCATCCAATGGACGCTCTCACGGTTCTTACAGTGAATCAGGTCGTTCAGATGATCGCGAGCTGCCTTTTCAAGAAACAAGAGGAAAGTGGGGCATCGCCCCGTTTTGATGAGAGCCTCCTCAGGCTCGAACAACAGGCTTCTTCCCGCCCGGATACCGGCATCGTCCCTGCGTACAGGCTCGGCCTTCTGCCACCGATTCCTCAGCGACTGCTCCGGCAGGCATCTCATTCCTGATGAAGTCCGGCTCGTCGTCGCAGATCACATCCATCCGGCCACGGGTGGCCCTTACCACAAGGCCCACGATCGCGCCGGCGACAATGGTTATGACACAGACGAGCGCTGCCATGATCAGGCTCGCCGCGCTTCCCACCAGGACGGTCACGAATATCGCCCCCATCCATCCGCCGACTCCGTGGAGGTTATGGACGCCCATGACATCGAGGACCCCGATCTTGCTGCAGAACCAGTTCTGGAGATAGATGAAGCACAGAGAGGACACCGCACCGGCGATGACTCCTATGAGAAGCGCGCCCCAGGGCCCTACGGACAGCAGGGGAGCCCCGATGGCGACAGGACCGCAGAGCATCGCATAGGTGAAGATCAAGGGGTTGATCTTCCCTTGTACCCCCATGCAAACCACATAGGTGCTCAGGATAGACCCGATCCCCGCCATGTAGCAGGTGATGGTCCCCCAGGTTATGTCCTCCATCCGAACGAGCGAGGTGACGAACGAAGGCCAGAGCATCCAAAGGAGCATGCTGGCCAACCAGACGAATGTGACGCTGTGCGTGGTAGTGTAGTTGGGCTCATCAAACGCCCGCTTCTCGCGGATGCCGAGCGCGACGCCGAGCCCGAAGTATGCGGCGCACATGTGCACCAGGATAGATCCTCCAGGGTCGGTCGCAGTCGCTCCGAAGATCGACAGGTTCGCGAGGAGGTATTCGACTCCCGCGTAGATGAACGCGAAGATCGCTCCTATGAGCAGGTACTGCCACATCTTGCAAGTTCCCAAGAACACCCCTATCGCGATCACAAGGGTGATCGCGCAGATGACGGCACGGATGAGCAGAGCCTGGTTCCAGACAGTCTCGGTACACATATCCTGAATGCCGAGGTACACGACGAAGGACGCCGCCGCGGACAAGAGGACCGCAAGCGCCACTCCCCACTCGAACTTCTTGATGAATATCATCAGGAAAGCCACGAGCATGAGCATGAACCAAATGTCCAAATTCTTCCCGAACTGCAGCTCTTCGTAGATGACATCCCTCAGGTCGTGTCCATCGCCCATGGGCGTTTGGAATGTGTCTCCGAGAGACAGGTTCCCCGTCATCTCGGCGTACATCAGGACCGACGCGATTATGATGAGGGCCGCCAGAGCTGTCAGCATCATTGTTTTTCTGTTCATATTATCCCGACTTTGACTTACACTTCCCGATTCATGGAGAGCCTTCCGTGATGTGTTCGGAGAGAAGACGGTCAACCGGGGCAGTCTCCGCACCGGAGGCTGAGCAACGTATCCGCCTATCTCCTCCACCCATTCACGGCTGCAAGGAGCTCCGCCGAAGATGGCGATAACGGGCTGGCAACTGCCCTTTACCGCATCTGAGACGTGCTTCTGCACCATCGGGGCGGTCATCATCAGTGCCGGCCACCCCACGTGTGCCGAATGCTCCTTCGCAGCTTCCACGAATCTGTCCGGAGACACATCCGCGCCGAGACCGATGACACGATGTCCTGCTCCGCAAAGCATCTCGCAGCAGGCGTTCTCCCGATCCCGTGCATGTCTCCCTGAACGGTGCCCATCATGACAGTTCCTCTGCAAGCAGGGCCGTTCCTAGACATCTGCCCTCCTACATCACTTTCGGGCATGATTTTATAAAGATTTGACAAAGTATTAAAAGGTCACATTGAACCCGAATGCTAAAATTGACCATTTTTTATCAATCATATTTAAAACTATTCAATTTTGATTGTCACGATTAGAAAATAATATATAAAAATTTCACTAATCTGATGAAACGCCATTTAATAATATATAAAATTTACTTTCTGGCGTAATTACAAGATATAGTATTCGGTTGCCATATAAAATGGATGCTACATCCATCCAAACAGTGCGCTTCCCTTGAATTGAGGATCAGAAGCCCGGTGCGGCAACCGAGGCCGCACCGGAATGTGTTTCACAGGATGCCCATGTCGGTGAGCTTCTCCGGCAGGTACGTGTCCGTCACATAGTCGAGACCGTACTTCGCCAGAGCCTGCTGCTCAGATTTCTTGCCCATGCCCAGCATGGCCTGGATCTCGTTCACCCAGAACTCGTCGGTGAACCTTGGATCGGAGAGCTCGGCGTTCAGCGCGCCTACGTCCTTGTCGTTGAGCTTGTCCGTCGGGAGGTCGTAGTTCAGGATGTCCGATGCCGTGACGCCGATGAACTGGGCCGTGGGCGTCGCCAGGTACTCGGAGATGTGGGCGGTCTTGATGGCGCCGTAAGCGACCGAAGCGTAGATCCTGAAAGACCAGGGGTCGCCGTCGGTGAACACGGTCACAGGGAGATTGTGCTCCTCGTTGAGCCTCTTTATCAGACGCCTCGTGCTCCTCGCGGGCTGTCCGGACAGGTGCACTAGCACGCATCCGTACCTCTCGGGGAACCCGTTCTCGATCAGCCTGGCGTACATACCTCCTGTCTCGATCGCCATCACGAACTTCGCATTCCCGGGATCGATCTGGAAGGTGTCTTCCTCGACCTTGTACGGAACGGCGAAGCCTGCCTCCGACACGTCGTCGATGCAGTTGAGCGTCTTCATCCCCTTCTTCGTCTGCGTGGTGAAGTTCACATCCCCGTAGACGTGGGCTCCGGACTCCTCCGGGCGGAGCTTGAAGTCCTCCCTCATACAGGAGGTAATGGTCTCCAGGTCCTCGGCCAGCAGGTTGCTCTCGTCCTGGGTGTGGAACTTGGCGTTGTTCCATCCCTCAGAGATGTAGTACATCTCCCTTAAGGTGGACGATTTGTTCTCGCGGATCATCTCGTTGATGAAGTCCGCGGTGTACACCGTCCTGAGCATCATGATCGCCCCGTTCACGGTCTTGGCGGTACGGGACGTCTTGAGGTCCCCGTACTTCCAGACGTTGTGCTGCGGATCGAACTCGATGTTCCTCTTGGACCTGAGCGGCAGCTCCATGTTGGGGATGTCCCCCTCGTTCAGCTGGTCGTATATGTTCTCGACGACCCCGGTCAGGCTGTCCTGGGCCTTCTTCTGTCTCTCATTCGTCGCCAAGGTCCTCGACCTCCTCTGAATCCTCTTCGTCTTCGTCCTCTACGAAGTCTCCCTCGTCGGACTGTGTTATCTCCATTCCCTTGATGCCCCAGTCGCCGGGGAGCTGGTCCGCCCCCATGACCATCGCCGGATTCAGCCCGGAGAAGAATATGTCGTCGGCATCGAAGGTGTCGGCCATGTCGCCCTTCAGCTCGAACGTTATGTCAACGTGCTTGGAGGGCTGCAGGTCCTTGATCTCCCAGTTGGCCTTGCCTTCGTCGTTCATCTCGATGAAATGCTCGTTGCTGAACAGCGTGAGGTTAACGGCCTCCTTGGGCAGCGCCGCATGGAGCATCAGCGTCCTGGGAGTCGTAGTGTAGTTGTATATCGTGTAGGTGATGGTCCTGGACTTCTTCTCCTTCTTGACGGAAGGCTCCACCCATACCACGTTCATGATGCGGGTGATGGTCATGTCCAGGTTGGGGACCGGGCGGCCCAGGTGCTTCGCGGCCTTGTCGGCCATGTCCGGGAGGATCTCCTGGACGATCTCGAACTTGGCATGGGTCTTCTTCTTCCTCTCCATCTTGTTCAGATGGCTCTTGAGGTTCCTGGCGCACAGCCTCAGCGCCAGCCCGATCTCGCTCTGCAGCTCCGGGAAGGAGGCGACGGCCTCTTTCCCCTCGGAGGTGAACGGGACCTTCGTGGATGCCACGTGGACCAGGATGATTGCGGGCCCGAAAGGTATGCCCTTCCCGCCCCTCTGCTCCAGGCCGTACCTCCTCCAGTCCATGTCGGAGATCGCCTTGGTTATGGCGCACGCCCCCTGCTGGTAGAGCAGCGGGACCCTGTTGGCGAACCTGAGGATCTGGACCTGGCCGTCGGAGGGTATGTCGCCTCCGTAGACGATCCCCGCCTCCACCACGAACGGGTTCCCGTTCACGGCCTTCGGCGAACGGGTGACCGGAGTGGCGTAGTACTCGGGCCTGAGCCCGTCAAGGACGTGCATCAGCCCCTTCTTGATCAGCGTGTCTCCGATAGGCGAAAGGCAATCGGTGGGCGGGGCCATGATCTTGCAGTTCTTAATCGCGTCGAGTATGCGGATCGCCTCTTCCCTCGTCAGCTTCTCGGGCTTCTTGTCGCCGTCGACCTCCGCCTTGGTCAGGATCTCGGAGGCCAGCCTGTCCGTTATGCGGGAGAAGTCGTTCTTCAGGAACGCCCTCATCGTCTTCTGGACGGAGTTGGAGGCGTACTTCATCAGGTCTCCGATCTCCATCCCTTCCGGATGGGGCTTGATCTCCTTGGGCTTGGGTGGCATTATGTCGGTGGCCCTCTCGAACACGTACTTGGTGCCGTCGGGGTCGTGGAATGTGATCTGAGCATGGGGATTGACGATGGCCGTGTCCTTCAGGTACTCGAACACGGACTGCTTGCCTGTGATGTATCTGCCTTTGATGGTGTACTCGATGCTGGTCCCGTGCTCCTTCCCTTCCCAAGTGAAGGCCTTGTCGTTGGTCACGATGGGGCGGTTGGTCTTGGTGTCGATGACGATGTCCATCCCCCAGGCCACCTCGTCGTCGCCCTCGATCCTGGACATGACGTGGGCGGGCTTGCCGGTGGTGATGTTCCCGTACATGACCGTGGCCGAGATCCCGATACCCTGCTGCCCCCTTGACTGCCTCAGGGCATGGAACCTGGACCCGTAGAGCAGGCGCCCGAAGACGTTCGGCATCATCTTGTGGACGATTCCCGGACCGTTGTCCTCGATGGAGATCTTGTAGTCCTCGTCGTTGAGCCTCTCGATCTTCACCTCTATGTCCGGGAGGAATCCGGCCTCCTCGCACGCGTCGAGGGAGTTGTCCACTGCTTCCTTGATCCCCATCAAGAGCGACTTCGAGCGTGAATCGAAGCCGAGGATCTGCTTATTCTTCTCGAAGAACTCCGTAACAGAGATCTCCTGCTGCTTGCTTGCCAGCTTTACAGCGGTCGCCGTCTTTTTCTCCTTTGGCGCGGCGGGCTCCTTCGCATCTGTGTCTGAGGGCATCCAAGCGGGTCAATGTCTCGGCTGGATTTAAAGGATGCAGGGCACATTCCGCAACATTCGGCTGTCTGGAGCCGTCCATCCCGACGAAGGGCGGGATGCCGATGGGAATCGCCTGCGCCGCATGGATCGGAACAGGAGCCATCCTGACGATCGAAACCACGGCCGACATCGACATGACAGCATTCATGATGGCCGCCATCATCGGGTCGAAGATGAGCACGGCCAGGACTGACAGCTCTCCGGCCGGCGCATGCCCGCCCTTCCCGCATCCCGGGCAAGCACGCGCGCGCGTTATTATATGAGTAACAACTACCCGCCGAACGATACAAATGGTGGACGAGAAAGCCATTCAGGCGGCGCAGGAGAAGTTCGGCGCCCTCATCAGAAGACAGCTGGAGAGAGTGGAGGTCCTCAAGTCCGAAGGGGACTGGATCGACTACTCCAAGCTGGACAAGCTCATCATCGGAGTCTGCGGCGGCGACGGGATCGGCCCCTACATATGCGCCTCCGCCCAGAAAGTCATGGAGTTCCTCCTGGCCGACAAGATAAAGGCCGGCAAGGTCGAGATCAGGCAGATCGACGGGCTGACCATCGAGAGGAGGGCCGAAGTCATGAAGGCCATCCCCGACGACACCCTGGCTGAGCTGAAGAAATGCCATGTCATCCTCAAAGGGCCAACCACCACGCCTGCCAAGGGAGACCCTTGGCCCAACATCGAGAGCGCCAACGTCGCCATGAGGAAGGAGCTGGACCTGTTCGCCAACGTCAGGCCCGTGTCCGTCCCCGAGCTCGGCATCGACTGGACCTTCTACAGGGAGAACACCGAGGGCTCCTACGCCCTTGGATCCGACGGGTTCTTCGTCTCCGACGACCTGGCCATGGACTTCTGCGTCGCGACCGTCCAGGGGACCGAGAGGATCATCCGCGCCGGCTTCGAGCATGCCAAGAAGACGGGCAAGAACTACGTGTCCATCATCGTCAAGGCCAACATCATCAAGACCACCGACGGGCTGTTCGTGGACCTTGCCGACAAGATTGCCAAGGACTACCCCGAGGTCAAGCACGATGTGTGGTTCATCGACATCACCACCGCCAAGCTCATCGATCCCGCCAGGAGGAGCGACTTCAAGGTCTTCGTTCTTCCCAACCTGTACGGCGACATCATCACCGACGAGGCCGCCCAGATCCAGGGAGGAGTCGGGACCGCCGGGTCCGCCAACATAGGGAAGAGGTACGCCATGTTCGAGGCCATCCACGGGTCCGCCCCCAGGATGGTCACCGAGGGCCGCGCCCAGTACGCCGACCCCTGCAGCATGATCAAGGCCGTCGCCCTGATGATGAACCACATCGGCGAGACCGAGAAGGGCAGGAAGCTCGAGATGGCCCTCGACATCTGCACCCAGTTCGAGAAGAAGCTCGTCATGACCGGCAGGAGCACCGGAGCCACCGGGGACGAGTTCGCCCAGTACATCCTGGACACCATGCAGCGCGCCGACCTCGAGCAGGCCTGGAAGGGCTATATCGACGCGGCCGTCGCGGCGAAGAACTGAGATTCAGCAAACTCCAAAGGCCTGGCCTCTGGCGCGGAAGCTCCGGGGGCCGCCTGTTCTCACAATGGAAGAATGGTTGCATCCCGTGCAACCATTTATTTTATATTTTTAAGTCCAAACTGTTTATATGTGCAGGAGGAAATCTATCCAACGGCTCCAAGACTGGTCCCTTTCGAAGACCAGGACGATCGCGGTGGTCACAGGCCCGAGATGCGTCGGCAAGACCACTCTCGTCAGGGACCTGGGCCGCATCTACGGGCGTTTCATCGAGATTGACATGAAGGAATGCATGTGGCTGAGAGGTGTGATCGCAAGGTGCTCCGGCACGGACGACCTCTGCAGGAAGCTGACAGCGGCGTTCGGAGAAGACTCGGTGGTCCCCGGGGACACGCTCCTCCTCCTGGACGAGATAGAGTACTGCCATGACGCCGCATGGCACCTGGAGGCCCTGGCCGACAGGGAATGCATCGACATCGTCGCGGTCGCATCCTGCATCACTGCAGGGACCACAGGATTCAGGCTAGACCCCTGGCCGTGGGAGCATCGCATAGAGCTGCCCCCGCTGGACTTCGGAGAGTTCCTGGAGGCCATGGGCGTCGGGCGGAGGTACACCGGCTTCCTGATGGAGAAGGTCATCGAGGGGATGGAGATCTCCTTCGATGAGGACGCCTCCATGGACCTGATGTTCCGCAGGTACATGATAACCGGCGGGATGCCCGCAGCTGTCGCGGCCATGGCCGGGACGAGGAGGATCCTCGAGACAACGGATGCTTCCAGGGCCGTCCTGAAGGACCAGGTGTCGGATGCGAGGGTCTTCGCCAGGCGCATCAGCGACACCGTGTCCATGTGCGTCCGGTCCATCCCGGTGCAGCTGGAGACAAACGGCAGGTTCAGATACTCCAAGATGGAGAACGGGAAGTACGTCAACCGCCGCAGCTGCTACGAGTCCGTCGAATGGCTGGTGGATTCCGGGATCGTCACCCTGTGCGACCGGATCCCGCTGCCGGTCGGGTCATGCGAGGAGCAGGGACCGATGTTCTACAAGCTCTACATCGACCCGGGGGCGCTGGCCAGCATGCTGGACGGATGGATGTGCGACGCGGTCATGAACGGCCATTACAGGTCCTGTCCCTGCGCAGTGGTGGAGAACAGCATCGCCGCATCGCTCAGGGCCGGCGGGTTCGGCGCGCACTACTACAGCAACGGCCGGAAGGAAGCGGACTTCATCGTCCCCCTGGAGAACGAGACGATCGGCATTATTGTGAGATCTTACAACAACCCCCGCAGGAAATCGACGGCGTCGCTCATGGACGAGGGGCTGATAACCAGGTCGCTGGAGTTCTCCTCCTGCAAGAAGACGGGATCTTCGGAGACGTATCCCCTGTACGCGGCAGGGTTCCCGGAGATGCTGCTGAAGGAAGGGCGCCGAGCGGAGAGGGACTATCCCCTAAGATCCGCCCGGCAGCGATGTTTCACTGCTCGATGAGCACCAGGACGTTTCCGACCTGGATGGTCTCGACGGCCTTGCCGTCGAGCATGAGGCGCTTGTCCAGCTCGAAGAACTCGGCAGGGACCTCTACTCTGCCCCCATCGATGTCCAGGGAGATTGCCCCTCCGGCCAGCGCGGCGGCGGCATCCGACGGTGCCATGGCGGCGACAGCGGTGACGATGGCCTTGGCCTGTGCCTTGAAGGCGGGCCCGAGCTTGGCATGGACGGGCTTGACGCCGACGACCTCCTCGGTCAGCTTCGCTTCCGGAGCGACCCTGACATCCTTGGCCTTAGTGGTCTCCCTGATGTCGTCGACGGTCTGCGAGAGGGCCTGGGCGTCGGCTCCGACGAGCTCGACCATCCCCAGCTCCGCGTTCAGCGGGATCTTCTTGTCGGACTTCCAGGAACGGATGGCTGCCAGCACGTCGGCCAGCAGCTCCCCGGCCTTCTCCGCGTCCTCGTCCCTCAGGACGGGCTCCGGCCAGGACGTGAGATGGATGCTCCTGCATCCCTCGGTGGCCCTGAACCTCTCCTGGTAGACCTCCTCGGTCACGTGGGGCATGAAGGGCGCCAGCATCTTCAGGCTTCCCAGCAGGACATTGTACAGCGTCCATTTGACTGCGTCATCGCTCCTGCCCTTGGCCATCTCGATGTAGTTGTCGGCGAGCTCGTGCCATATGAAGGCCTCGACCTCCTTCATGGCCTTGTCGAACTGGTAGGACTCGAAGCATTCCGTCACCGTCTCGACGGTCGCGGAGTACTTGGAGAGGATCCACCTGTCGGCGACCCTCAGCTCGGGCATCTCCTTGGGGACTCCCTCGAAGAACCTTCCAACGAACTGGCCGATGTTGAACACCTTGTTGCACAGCTTCCTCCCGCGGATGACATCCTTCTCCCTGAAGGCGTGGTCTATCCCCAGCGAGCATGTGGCAGCGTAGTACCTGAGGGCATCCGCTCCGTAGTTCTCCAGGATCGGGATCGGGTTGATGACGTTCCCGATGGACGAGTGCATGGGGGTTCCGTCGGGGGCCATGATGAACCCGTGGATCATGATGTTCTCCCAGGGGATCGAGTCCTCGATCTGCTGGGCCCTCAGGATGGAGTAGAACGCCCAGGTCCTGATGATGTCGTGGGACTGGGGCCTCAGGGACATGGGCCACAGCTTCTTGTGGAGCTCCTCGTCCCTTCCCCAGAAGGTGTTGTACAGCGACGAGCCCGAGGAGTCCATCCATGTGTCGAAGACGTCGGTGCACCCGATGAGGTCTCCGCCGCACTCGGGGCACTTCTCCACCGGCGGGGCGTCCAGGGTGGGGTCCACGTAGCACTGCTCTTTCGTCGCGCACACCGCGTGCCCACACTTGGCGCACTCCCATATGGGTATGGGCGTGGCGAATATCCTCTGCCTGCTGAGAACCCAGTCCCACTCCAGGGAGTTGGTCCAGTCCTCGAGCCTGATCTTCATGAACTCGGGGAACCAGTTGATCTCCGAGGCCCTCTTGAGGATGATGTCCTTGAAATCGGTGGTCTTCAGGAACCACTGGGGGACCTGCAGGTACTCGATCGGGGTATGGCACCTCCAGCAGATTGACACCTGCTGGGGGTTGTCCTTCTGCTCGACCAGGATGCCCTGGGCCCTGAGGTCCTCGATAGCGGCCTCCCTGGCCTCCAGGACGGACATGCCCGCGTACTTCCCGGCCAGCTCGGTCATGCGGCCGCGCTCGTCGATCCCCTTCTCCATCTCGAAGTGGTACTTCATCACCCATTCGAGGTCGTCCTTGTCCCCGATGGTGCAGATCATAACGGTCCCGGTCCCGTAGTCCATCTGGACCTTGGGGTCGGCGATGACCTTGACCCTCTTGCCGAAGAGGGGCGCGATGAGCTCCTTCCCGACCAGGGCCTGCTTCTCCTTGTCGTCCGGGTGGACGGCCACGGCCTTGCAGGTGCACAGCAGCTCGGGCCTGGTGGTCGCTATGAGGACATAGTCCTCGGGCTTCCCGCCTGCGATCTGGAACTTGATGAAGTTGAGCTTGTTGACGTTGTCCCTGTACTCCACCTCGGCATCGGCCAGGGCGGTCATGCAGCTGGGGCACCAGTTGACCGGGAAGTTGGCCTTGTAGACCAGCCCGCGGCTGAACAACTCCACGAAGGACAGCTGGGTGATCCTCCTGTAGTAGGGGGCGTCGGTCTGGTAGTAGATGCTGGGGTCCATGCTCTCCCCCAGGATCTCGAAGTGGTGCGTCATCTCCTCGATGAAGCCGTTGGCGTACTCCTCGCACAGCCTCCTGTACTCCTGCCTTGGGGTGTCCAGCTTGGTGATGCCGTGCTTCTTCTCCACCTTGACCTCGATCGGCGTCCCGTTGACGTCGAAGCACAGGGGGAAGAACACGTTGTAGCCGCGCATCCTCTTGTAACGGGCGGCGAAGTCGATCAGGGAGTATCCCGTGGCGTGGCCTAGGTGGAGCGGGCCGGAAGTGTACCTCGGGGGGTTGTCGATGCTGAAGACGGGCTTGTCGGAAGCAGGGTCGAAGCGATAGACCGCCTCGTTCTTCCACATCTCCTCCCAGCGTTTCTCAATGATTGATGAATCGTACTGAGCCATGGCTAACGGGAGTGTGTAGTCAGGTGTACTATAAATACTCCTTTTCGCAGGCGCACGCGACGCACGCCAATGGATGCACCACAACCTCTGTCTGAAGGCCCATCCATCGTCCTGATGACTGCAATCGGCAGCATCCATTTTTCGAGACGGTTGGCATATCTTATGATAATCATCTATCTGGCTCTTTTCAAAGAATCTAGTTTTCGACATTTCATAAACCCTTTTTCATGACTCTTCAGGATTCAGGGTAGAAACGCACGAATTCGGATGTCGATTGAAGGCATGAAATTCGTTATGAAGGAGTGCGGGATTCCAGGGTTGAAAGAAGGAGAAACCCCGCATGTCGCTGAGAGAATTCTTTGAAGATAAAACTGTGCATCCCGAGACTCCTGTCGAGCGCGAGACCCGTGCCGAGCTGAGGCTTTCCAGCTTTTGGAGGGTCGTCGGAATGAGGACCGTCACCGAAAAGAAGCCGTACTCCGATAGTTATCCGGACATCAGAGAACCCGTCAGGTCATGCGATCTGGAACCAACTTCCCTGGGCAAGGTGTACTACTGGATATCCATGGTTCCCCAGAGCACCTACCGGTGCCCCTGCTGCGGAAAGCTGGCTAAGGCCATCAGCTACCATACCAGAGAGCTCCGCCACGTGAACGACAAGGGCTACGAATGCATCCTCTACGTGAACATCCCGAAGCTCGATTGCAAGAACTGCGGCCGCAAACCGAGCGTCAGGTTCCCCGCTGCTGATCCCAAGAAGTCGTACACGAGAGAGCTGGCAAGGGCAGTGATGTCTTCGCTTATCACCAAATCCAGGACATCTGTGGCAAAGGAGTTCCATCTGAAGTGGGATGTCGTGGACTCGATCCTCGACGATGCCATAGAGAAAGCGATGATCGAACAGGACCTGTCGCATACCACCGGTGTGTACGTCGATGAGACGCAGTTCGGGAGCGGCCAGGACTACATCACCACATTCCTGAACCAGAAGCGGAGGGTCATCTTCATCTGCAAAGGCCACGGGAAGGACACTCTGGAACTGTTCAAGAACCACCTGATAATCCAAGGCGGCGATCCGGAATCCATTCGGTTCTTCAGCGCCGACATGAGCAGCGCATACGAGGCCGGAGTTCTGGAGCATTTCCCGAACGCGACCCTGGTCTGGGACCGCTTCCATCTGGCTAAGACGATAAACGAGACGATCAACGACATCCGCAAGGAGCTGATAGACAAGAAGTCCGAGAAGTCACTCAGGCTCGTCAAGTTCACGGTCCTGTACCGCGAAGATAACCTTCCGCGGGTGCACAAGGAACGGTTGCGCAAGATACGGCTCAACAATCCAAAGATGGCATTGGCCTACGATATGAAGGAGACATTCCTCGAGATCATCAAGGTCCCCGATCCCGAATCCATGAAAAGGTCGCTGCTCATCTGGCTCGACTGGGTGGAGTCGGACGGGGAAGACCTGCTGAAGAAGAAGGCCGCCAGGATCAGGGAGAAGATCGACAGGATAGTCGCATGGACGAAGCATCCGGTGAGCAACTCGGTCAGCGAAGGCGTCAACAAGAACATTCAGGACATCCGCAGGCAGGCCTGCGGATTCACTAACATACGCTCGTTCTTCAACATGATCATGCTCAGGCAGGGGGAGTTGACATTCAGATTCTGACGCATCTTCATTCGTGCGTTTCTACCCTGAATCCTGAAGAGTCCAAAAATAGGAGCTGTAAAGCCAGCCCTCACACGCCTCATCTAAGAGTAAAGTT
>CAVICI010000017.1:0-33737 GCA_963640995.1 Dialister hominis
TAGTCAGGTGTACTATAAATACTCCTTTTCGCAGGCGCACGCGACGCACGCCAATTGATGCACCACAACCTCTGTCTGAGGGCCCATCCATCGTCCTGATGACCGCATCGGCAGCATCCATTTTTCGAGACGGTTGGCATATCCTACGATGATCATCTATCTGGCTCTCTTTAAAGAATCTAGTTTTCGACATTTCATAAACCCATTTTCATCTAGTTTTTCGCACCTTTTAACGGCGTATTTTCCTAGTTTTCGACAAGAATTAACGCCGTTTCAATCTAGTTTTCGACACTTCCCGATAAACATCGGATAGACTGATCCGATGCGTCAATGTCCGTACATATCGACTCTTCGCAATATTCACGAAGCTTTGGACAAACCTTATTAGAGCACCTGCCCTGGCAACTGTCATGATTTACGACAAGCTGGCGGACGGCATCATCCGCCACTCTAAGGCCATCGTGGCTATCTGGGTCGTCATCATGATAATATCAGTGCCCCTGGCGCTGAAATCATCTGAAGTCATGAAGTACGACACGACAGAGATGGCCGAAGAAGGCTCCGAGTCCGTGAAAGGGCTCGACATCATCAGCAAATACTTCCCGTCATCCCAAAGCGATTCCTCTGTCATGCCCGTCCTCGTCCTCCACTACACGGACGAGACGGGGATGAAGAACGCCGAAGCCTATGCGGACTACATCAGCCAAAGCGATGTGTTCTCCAAGTACACCGATGCCGAAGGGAACCAGAAACTCAAGGCGATCGTGTCTCTGGGCGCCCAGGGCGAAGGGGACGACAAGATGCCCGGGATCGTCATGGCTGGAATCGTCTACGAGGGCTCGGACATCAACGCCATCGATGACACCCCCGACCTGAGGGCGTTCCTGAAAGGCTGCCTTTCCGGCTTCGTCGAGGAGAAGCTCGCAGACGGGTCCGCAGGATTCTCCCAGTACGTCACAGGGACCCCCGCCATGAGCTACGATGCCGAGACCGGGTCCGCGCAGGACATCCAGAGGATCGACCCCTTCACGGTGCTGCTGATCCTCGTCCTCGTCGGGCTGTTCTTCAGGTCCTTCATCACCTCCGCCACCCCTCCGATCACCATCGGAGTGGCGTTCGTGGTCGTCATGGCCCTGATCTTCGGGATAGGGCAGATCCTGAACATCTTCTTCATCACAGAGATGATGCTGCTGGTCTCCATGATGGGGGCCGGGTGCGACTACTGCATCTTCATCATCGCACGCTACAGGGAAGAGCTCCGCAGCGGCAAGGAGCACGAGGCCGCCCTGCATGAAGCCATCAAATGGGCCGGAGAGTCGATCTCCATATCCGGAGCATCGGTCATAATCGGGTTCGGGGCGATGTCCATCTGCTCCTTCAGCCTGGTGTCCACCATGGGCATGTGCCTGGCGCTGGGCATCGTCGTGGCGCTGATCGCCGCGCTCACCCTCATCCCGTCCCTGCTCAACCTGACCAAGGACAGGATCTTCTGGCCTTCGACCATGAAGTCCTTCCAGGAGGGCGGGAAGTCCACCAAGGGCTGGTACGCCAAGTGCGGGAAGATCGGGCACGCCTACTTCGAGAGGTCGTCAAGGTTCTCGATCAAGCACGCCAAGGCCATCCTCGTGGTGACAATAGCGGTATCAGCCCCCGCAGCCTACATCGCGCTCACCTCCGAGACTTCATACGACATGATCAGCTCCATGTCCAACGGGGACTCCGGAGAAGGGATGGACCTCATCGGAAAGTACGCCGACCAGGGCATGGTCATGCCCGATTACACCGTCATCGAGTTCAAGGAGCCCATCGCGACCGTTAAAGTCGAAGAATTCAACGAAAAACTAGGCATGTACGAAGGCGATTTGACATGGAGCGATTCCTGGAAGGCCGGCATGAGCAGCAAAGTCGACGCATTGTGTGATTCCGCCGTCGAGAAAGACGGAGGAGCCGATGCCAACATCTCGTACATCTACGGGCCGTTCATGTGGGACAGCGCAGTAGCGAAGGCCATGGGGGCAGGGCTCACCGATCCCGCCCAGATCGTCCAGTATGCCGTCGGCACCGCCCACGGCACCACTCAGCAGTACGTGGGAGCCACCGTCGAGATCATCAAGGCCGAGATGATGGCCCTTGGGATGACGGAAGAGCAGGCCTATCAGGCCATCGCCGCCGGCGGGTTCAGCACGAAAATCGACTTCGTCGCCAACTGCAACGGGTCCCTCGTCGGAGGAGACTACGCCAAGGACGGAAAGATGACTGCCGACTCCACGGGCAGCGTGACGTACATAAAGATCGTCGCTGCAACGCACGAGGCGGCCATGGCCCCCAGGTCCATGGAGTCCATCGATGCCATCAATGCTGCCGTCGATGACTTCGTCGCCCAGAACGGCGATGCCGTGTCAAGCACATGGGTCACGGGTACCGCCGCTGTCATGTACGAGATCTCCAAGAGCATCGGAGAGGAGTTCGACAAGATCGAGCTCCTGGTCGTGATCCTGATCATCCTGCTCCTGTTCGTCGTCATGAGGTCGTACACCATCCCCATCAGATCCGTCGCCACCATCCTGATGAGCATCTGCTGGACCCTGGCCATGACGCACATCCTGTTCACAGAGGTCCTTCACGAGGACGTCATGTGGCTGATCCCACTGATCCTGCTGGTCATCTGCCTCGGGCTCGGGATGGACTACGACATCCTGCTGACCACCCGCATACGGGAGTACGTGATGGACAAGGGCATGAGCAACGACGAGGCCATCCATCAGGCCGTGGTGCATTCAGGATCGGTCATCACCATCTGCGGGCTGATCATGGGAGGGGCCTTCGGAACGCTGATGCTGTCCAACATGGTCATGATGCAGCAGTTCGGGTTCGCCCTGTGCTTCGCCATCATCGTCGATGCCCTGATAGTCAGGACCTACATCGTTCCGGCGGTCATGCACCTGCTGGGCGACTGGAACTGGAAGGGCCCGGGATCCAAGGCCCGCAGGGCATCGAAGGACGCCGAGTAAAACAACAGACCCTATAATGAGGGGCTCGCCCCTCCCCTTTCCTTCTCTTCTCCTGTCTCCATCCCCGTATGCCAGCGCCACGGCGCATCAGTCATGATTATCATTTTGATAACATTATATAGCAGATAACATTATCCGAATGATATGAGTGATGACCGGGATGCTCACAACGAGAGCATCATGGAATGTCTGGGCAATCCGCTGAAAGCCCGGATAATGATCCTCATGAAGGAATATGGACCGCTGACGCCCAAACAGATCATGGAGAAGGACCCCAGGATGCCCCAGGCGACCGTCTACCGTGCCCTCAAGAGCATGGAAGATTGCCAGGTCATCCGCATAGTGGCCGAGACCAAGGTCAAGGCGATGGTCGAGAAGACGTACTCGTTCAACGAGGAGCTCCCCGGAAGGATCAAGGAGATGATCACCGAAAACGACGGGGACTCGTACTTCCGGCTGTTCGCAGCCTTCGCGTTCAATCTGATGAGGTCGTTCGAGGACTACTCCAAAAGCGACGGCATCGACATAAAGCGCGACGGCTCGGGGTTCTTCAGCGTGCCCATATACGCAACGCCGGAAGAGCTCGAATCCATCCGCAGGGAGATCCACGCGATCATGGCCCCGTACCTCGAATGCAGGTCCGAAGACCAGGATGTGCGCACGCTGGGATTCGTCGTGACGCCGCCCAAGAAAGAGAAACACTGATAACAGGAGAGACCGACATGAACTTCAACATCGTCAGACTGAGACGCAGAGATCTGGAGAAGCTCAAGGAGACCGGAGAGAAGAAGCCGATAGAGGTCGTCGGAATGCTCTACGCAGACGACGACGTGGACCCCGAGCTGGTGAAGGAGACAGTGTCGTTCACCAAGATCTACGGAGCCATCCTGGGAAGGGCAGACACGAGGAAGGCCCTGTACGACGTCAGCGCGATCTGACATTCCAACGGGCCCGGAGGGGATCCGGGCCCTTCATCGCCTTAACGCCGTTATCTTTTAACCGCTGGCAGGGTTCATGTTTTAACCTCATCGGCCTTGCCTGGTTCCGGTATAATGGAAGCATCGACCCTTGTGGCCTTCGCGATCTACTTCGTGGCCCTCGTCCTCATCGGGATCCATTTCTGGAGGAAGAAGGAGGAGAGCCTGGAGGACTACATCCTCGGGAAGAGATCGCTGGGCCCTTACGTAAGCGCGATGTCGGCGCAGGCATCCGACATGAGCGGATGGCTGCTGATGGGGCTGCCGGGCTCCATCGTCGTCGCGGGCCTCGGACAGGTCTGGATCGGCGTCGGTCTGCTCATCGGATCGTACTGCTCCTGGCTTTTCGTGGCCAAGAGGCTCAGAAAACATTCGTTCGTGTCCAAGAACGCGCTCACAATGCCCGAGTTCTTCTCCAACCGCTTCGGCGACGAGAAAGGATATCTCAGGATCATCTGCGCGGTAGTCATCCTGTTCTTCTTCACGATCTACGTCGCATCCGGGTTCCAGAGCTGCGGGACCGTCCTCGAGATGCTCATCGACGACATGGGCATGACCCTCGGCATCGTCATAGGAGGGCTCGTCATCATCCTGTACACCTTCCTCGGCGGCTACAAGGCCGTATGCTGGACGGATTTCTTCCAGGCCATCCTGATGGTGTGCGTCATAGTGTTCGTGCCTCTGGCCGCCATAGGCGACTTCGGGTGGGACAACATCGTCGCCGGATGGGAGTCCAATATCGTCCCCTCCGAATACGTCAACCCGTTCTTCAACAACGGAGCCGCCATCTCCGCCGCGGTCCTGCTCTCGGGGCTCGCCTGGGGGTTCGGCTACTTCGGGATGCCACATATCGTGGTCAGGTACATGTCCATCAGAAGGGTCGATGAGATCAAGGTCGCGCGCAGGGTCTCCCTTGTCTGGGGCATCCTGGCGCTGGGCTTCATCGCCCTGCTGGCAGTGATCGCGGGAGTCTACCTTCCGGCGCACGGCATCGAGATCGTGAGCTCCGGGCCGGACGCGAACAACGAGAGGGTCTTCATCATGATGGCCCAGCAGCTGTTCTCCCCGTTCATCCTCGGCATCGTGTTCGCAGCCATCCTGGCCGCGGTCATGTCCACCGCAAGCTCCCAGCTCCTGGTGTCCGCGTCGTCTATCACCAATGACATCCTCAGGAGGAACAAGAATGTGCACTTCTCCGATGGAAGGCTCACTTGGATCTCCAGGATCATCGTCGTGATCATCTCGATAATCGGCATGGCGATTGCCTTCTCCGGGAACAAGAACATCATGGAGCTCGTTTCATACGCGTGGTCCGGCTTCGGTTCCGCGTTCTCGCCGGTCATGATCCTGGCGCTGTTCTGGAAGCGCATGAACCTCCAGGGAGCCATCGCCTCGATCGTCACCGGGTTCGCGGTCGTCGTGTTCTGGGAGACCTTCATGGGCTTCACGAACCTGTACTCCCTGTTCCCCGGGTTCTTCATATCCCTGGCCGTGGGAGTCATCGTGGCGCTGCTCACCTCGCCCCCGCCCCAGGAGGCCGTCGACGAGTTCGAGGCCGCCCAGGCGTACAGGGACCCCGAGACGGAGTGAACCTTCTTACGGCCCTTCGGGGCCGTTCCCTTTTACACCATATCGCCTATCGGGGATGCGATGGCGCGCATCTCCGACTACGAGACGATCGACGGGGCCCATGAAGGAGAGATGAGCCTCAAGGGATCGAGGTTCATCGGCATCGCCATGCCCTGCATCGGCGAGGATTCCATCCAGAGGAACCTGGATGCGGTGTCATCAAGATACAGGAACGCCACCCACTACTGCTGGGCCGCGATATACGGCAGCTCAGAGAGGCGCGAGAGGTCCAGCGACAACGGGGAGCCCGCGGGCACCGCTGGGAAGCCGATCCTCGCGGTGCTGAAGGGCACCGGCCTGACGGACATCATGGTCATCGTCGTGAGGTACTTCGGAGGGACCCTCCTCGGAACCGGAGGGCTGGTCCATGCCTACACTGAAGCATCGAAGATCGCCGTCGACGGCATCGGGACGAGGAAGCTGACGGCCTGCGCCGTGTACACCTTCACCCTGGACTACCAATGGTACAGCGTCTTCGAGGCCAAATGCAGGGACCTGATGGCGAAGAAGCCCGACTGCTCATACTCGGACAAGGTCGACATCAGGGCATGGGTCCCCATCGGAAGGGACGAGGAGTTCGAGAAGCGCATCACGGACCTGACGGAAAGGCACGTCAGGCTGTCGAAATGCACAGATGAGTACATCTGATGGCAGACTATTTTAGACGTTCCTAAAAATCATTAAATACTTTCTTTAGGTACACCTAAACATCATGAGGCAGGAGAGCGTCTGCAACGAATCGGGACAATCCGACATAGTATTCCATGAGCCTGGATCCTTCATCTCAGAGACATGTGCGGAAGGATCCGAAACCTCCGCTCTCGGTCTGCAGATGCGCGTCGTCCGCCATTGCGCCCCGACGCTGGCCGGCATGAAGTGCGGAAGCATGTTCCGGCTGAACTCCGACCCTCATGACATCCTGTCGGAGGTTCGCGAGCTGGAGAAGACCCTGTCGCGCCGCGGAGTGCGCATCGACGCCCTTCAGACGGATGCGGACGGTTGCCTGCTCTACGTGTACCGCCCCAAGCTCCTGGAGGCCAAGATCTCCGATCCTGCGGTGAGGGACTTCCTGACGAAGTACGGATACTGCCTCGGGAGCGTGCCCTCCACCGTGGCCGAGCTCACGCACCGCTTCTCGCGCTGCTCCATGCCCCCTGAGGTCGGGGTGTTCCTCGACTACCCTCTGGAGGACGTGACGGGCTACATCGAGAACGAGGGCAGGTGCTGCAAGAGCATCGGATGCTGGAAGGTCTACGGCGATGTCAGCGCGGCGGAGAAGAGGTTCAGGTGTTTCAAAAAGTGCAAGAACGTGTTCGTCCGCAGGTTCGAGGAAGGCAGCAGCCTCGAGAGGCTCGCCGTCAGGTGCTGATCAGAACCACTGGTCCAGGGACCTCTGCTTCCTGCGGTCGGACTCCGCTTTCCTTGCGGCATCGATCTTCTTGACGACGGCAGCGACGCGCTCCTCGGTGAAGCCGTAGCCGGTCATCATGTCGATCACCCCGTCCCCGTCCATCTCGCCCGCCTTCACGGAATAATCGTCGGACTTGGGGCCGTCCAGGAAGATCGCCCTGACGTCCTCGTACTCGGGGATGTCGAACCCCTGCGCCTTTATGACCTCCTCCAGGCAGCCGTGCTTCTGGATGAGCTTCAGGCCCTTCTTGGGGCCTATGCCCGACACGCCGGGGTTGAAGTCGGTCCCGATCATGATGCACACATCGACGAGCTGCTCTCTGGTGAGGCCGAGCTCGGAGAGCATGGCGTTGGAATCTATCATCTCGGTCTTCACGTCGCGGTAGACGTTCCTGCCGGGGACCTTGCGCCTGCCGGCCAGGGTCAGGTTCCTGACCAGGAGCGGGGCCCCGAAGAGTATGGAATCGAAATCCTGTGAAGCGGATGCGTAGACGTCCCCTTTCATGCACATATACGCGCCCTGGGCCTCCCCGTCGCTGGGGGCCTGCACTATGGGGATCCCCATCAGGGACAGCAGCTGCTTGGAAGACTCCAGTATCTCCGGGGTGATCCTGGAGGTCTGCTGCGCCTTGGAATAGGCCTTCTTCAGGTCCCCCTCCCTCAGGGCCTCCTGGTATTCGGCCATGGCCTTCTCCCTGCGGGCTATGCGCTCCTCGATGGTGCCGGACTTCATCTCGTTGGGCTTCCCGTCGAAGACGAAGGACGGCTCGATGCCGGCCTCTATCAGATTGGCGACCCTGTAGAGTATCCCGGACAGCTGAGAGGTCACGCGGCCCTGAGGGTCCTGCAGAGGGGTCCCGTCCGGCTGCCTTATGCTCGACAGGAACTGGAAGATCGTGTTGTAAGCATCGACCGCAACGGTCTTCCCGCGGAGGTCCGTGAGCTCGATCTCGCGGGCCTGGACTATGGGCGATAGGTTCACTCCCATCCGATCGCCCCCTGTCGGGGCCGAATGCCTTCCATTCGGCGATGGTCGATGTCATGTCATCGAGCTTGAACAAAGAAGAACCCGCAACGAGGACGGACGCTCCCGCATCGACGCACTGCCTCCCGGTGGCAGCGTTGATGCCCCCGTCCACGGATATCTCCATGGAAGGGCGGTTGGAATCCGCCCACTTCCTTATCTCGGATATCTTCGGGACGCAATCGGCGATGAAGGACTGTCCCCCGAACCCGGGATGGACGGTCATGACCAGCGCGAGGTCGGCAGAGGGCAGGAAGGGAATTGCCTTGGTCACTGGAGTCTCGGGGTTCAGGGATATCCCCGCCTTCAAGCCCCTCTCCCTGATCTTGTCCATCGCCCCTTGGATGTCCCCTTTGGCCTCGCAATGGACGGTGATAAGGTCGCACCCTGCGTCGGCGAAGCTGTCGATGTACCTGACAGGATCCTCGATCATCAGATGGGCGTCGAAAGGCATCTCCGCGAAGCCGCGGACCGCTTTGACCACTGGCGCTCCGAACGTTATGTTCGGGACGAACATCCCGTCCATCACGTCCAGATGGGCCCAGTCCGCGCCGGACCTCTCAACGCGCGCGATCTCGTCTCCGAACCTGGAGAAATCGGCTGACAGCATGGACGGGGATACCTTCGTCATCGGTCCACCTCTAAGATGCGCTTGCTTAAAATATGCGCGGAACGAAGCCGTTCTGCCAGCTTTTAACTACCACTAATAAAATCTGGTATCCATGGCATTGGCTAACCATGACAACACCCAGGAGACCTGCGACGTAGCCGGCTGCGACAAGCCCGCGGAGAGGTCCCTGAACAGGAAGCAGATCGAAAGGTCCGACCTGAAGCTGAAGGACGAGGGGGCCCGCCAGGTCCATCTGTGCAAGGACCACTACAAGTCCTACAAGAAGTCCACCAAGACCGACAGGGAGCTGGACCAGGTCTACTGATGCCGGAGATCCTCTTCCTCGGCACCAGCGCGGCCGTCCCGTCGAAGCTGCGCTCCACATCCTGCATCGCCCTGCGCAGCGGACCGGACATAATCTTATTGGATTGCGGCGAGGGCGCTCAGCGCCAGCTGATGCTCTCGCCGTTCTCCTTCATGAAGATAAGGGCGATCCTGATAACCCATATGCACGGAGACCATGTCTTCGGCCTTCCCGGGCTCCTCCAGACCATGAGCCTGTCGGACAGGAAGGGGCCCCTGCTGGTCTGCGGGCCTCCGGGGATAGAGAAGGCGCTCGACGCCATGATGTCCGCGACCGAAGGGGAGACGCAGTACCCCGTGGAGGTCATGGAGGTCTCCGGCGGGGAGTCTATCGGCTTGGCGGGCATGACGATCATGCCCTACGCGACCGTGCACGGCATCGCATCCGTCGGATACGTGGTCATAGACAAGGACCGCCCCGGGAACATAGACGCCGCCAAGGCCAAGTCCCTCGGGATATCCGAGGGGAGGGAGATGGCCCTGCTGAAGTCCGGCCAGGAGGTCAGGGGCG
Organism: Dialister hominis; assembly: GCA_963640995.1. Lineage (GTDB taxonomy): Archaea > Thermoplasmatota > Thermoplasmata > Methanomassiliicoccales > Methanomethylophilaceae > Methanoprimaticola. The sequence continues at coordinate 9,536 of CAVICI010000017.1, forward strand.
TGAAGCCGTCGGAAGTGGTGTCGCCTCCGGCAGAAGGCTACAGGATAGCCTACAGCGGGGACACGGTCCCCTGCGCGACAGAAAACGAGGCTGTGAAGGGCGTTGACGTCCTGATCCATGAGTCCACGTACATGGACAAGGACTCGCGGCATGCCGCGGACCATTTCCACACCACCGCCGCCCAGGCCGCCAGGATAGCATCGGATGCCGGGGCCGGGTCCCTGGTGCTAACGCACATAAGCAACCGCTACGATGACCGCTCCAAGGTGCTGAATGAAGCGAAGGCCGTCTTCGGGAACACGTTCGCCGCCGACGACATGCAGCGCTACGAGCTGAGCTCCAAAGGGCTCAGGCTGATGGAGAACTGAACCTCAGATCAGCTTCAGGATGTCGGCGTTCGTTATCATGCCGACTATCTTCCCCTTCCTGGACACCAGCACCGCGTCGCTGTTGCTCATCAACGAAGTGACGGAGGCCATCGGGGTGCTGTCCAGGACCACGGGGTACGATTCGTCCATGATCTTGCATATGACCATCTGGCCGAGCTGCTCCATGGTGGTCCCCTGCCTCAGGAGGTCGAAGATCCCCCTCTCCGATATGCTCCCGACCGGGACCTCGCCTTTCAGGACCGGCAGCTGGGAGTACCCTGTGGACCTCATCAGGTCCGATGCCATGTGGACCCTGTCGGAGCTTTGGACCGTGACCACCTTGTCCGAGGCGACGTCGGCCGCGGTGAGCATCCTCCCTTCGGTCTGCTTCATGCCTTCCAGCGACTCAAACAGCTTGACCACCGTCTCGTAGCTGGCGGATGTGGTCCCGCTCTCGATCTTCGCTATGGTGCTCTGGCTGACCCCTGACACGGATGCCAGCTCCATCTGGGTCACGTCCAGGGACTTGCGTATGCGCTTGATGTCTGATGTGGGAGGGAACTTCATCGGCCGGGACTGCTGATATTCGTATATGAATATTATTATCAAAACATATTATAAACAACGAATGATTGCCACCTTCCAACAGAGGTATCTGAAATGAGCAAGAACATCTACGTGGAGGGTCTCAACGAGATCCCCGTGCCCATGAAGAAGATCGAGATTGTCGAGAGGAAAGGAATCGGGCACCCCGACTCCGTCTCCGACGCGCTGGCCGAAGAAGTGAGCAAAGCTCTCTGCAGGATGTACAAGAAGGAGTTCGGACACGTCCTCCACCACAACACCGACGAGACGCAGATCGCAGCCGGGCAGGCGGCCCCCCGCTTCGGAGGAGGAGCGGTCATCGATCCCACCTACATCCTCCTGGTCGGACGCGCCACCACCCACGTGGGAGAGGGAGAGGACATGAAGTCCCTGCCCTGCAAGCCCGTGGCCCTGAAGGCCGCCCACGACTACCTTGTGAAGACGTTCCCCAACCTCGACGTCGATTCCGACATCATCCTGGACGCCAAGATTGGCATGGGGTCCGACGACCTGACAGGAGTGTACAAGGCGTCCGGCCACCTGGCCAACGACACGTCCTTCGGCGTGGGCTACGCCCCCTACTCCATCACCGACTCCGTGGTCCTCAAGACCGAGGAGTACATCAACGGAGCCATGAAGAAGGACCTGCCCGAGACCGGGCAGGACGTCAAGGTCATGGCCTCCAGGGTCGGCAACGACCTGACCGTCACCGTCGCATGCGCCATGGTCGACAAGCACATCCCCGACGCGTCCCACTACCAGTCCGCCATCGAGCAGATGTACGACAAGGTCACCGACAACGCGCTCAAGGTCATCGGCAGCGAGAAGATCAACTTCAAGCTGGACATCAACACCGGAGACGACTACAAGCGCGGAGTCTACTACCTGACCTGCACCGGGCTCTCCCAGGAGATGGGAGACGACGGGTCCGTCGGAAGAGGGAACAGGTGCAACGGGCTCATCACCCCCTACAGGCCCATGTCCATGGAGGCCACCTCCGGGAAGAACCCCATCACCCACATCGGGAAGATCTACAACGTCATGTCCAAGCTCATCGCCGAGGACGTCGCGAAGAAGGTCACCAGCGATGCCGAGATCAGGGTCAGGCTGCTCTCCCAGATCGGGAAGCCCGTGTCCCACCCCCTGAACGCATCCATCCAGATCGTCCTCCCCAATGCGGAGAGCGACCCCCACCTGTCCGCGTGGAAGTCCGACGCCGAGGCCATCGCCGCCGACTGGCTGGACAATGTGGACAAGGTCTCCGACATGATCATCGAGGGGAAGGTCCGCACATTCTGAGATGCCCCAGGCATCACGGAGAAAGCCGTCCTCCGCGAGGGGGACGGCCCCTCCGAACTTCATCCGTCCAGACGTCGGGATGGATGGGTTTTTTAACTCCTGTTTACATTATTCTTACATTGTCTGGTGAACCCCATGAAGATAATCGATGAACCTCAGTTCGGCCCCATGTTCCGCTTCAACGACGCGAACGTGTACTGGGCCCTGCACGTCCTCTCCGACGGAAAGCGCATCGGCCGCAAGAGGCTGGCCGAGGAGATCGGAGTCGGGGAAGGGAGCATGCGCAGGATCATCGACACTCTGAAAGACTGGGAGTTCATCACCATCAAGCAGACCGGGATCACGATCACCAAAGGAGGCCAGGCGTTCTTGGACAGGCTCCCCATGAAAGTGGTGAACGTGAGGGTCGAGGGAAGCGTCGTCGGGGAATACCAGCAGGCCGTCCTCGTCCTCGGATGCGCAGACAAGGTCGTCAACGGCATGGAGCAGAGGGACGCGGGGATCAAGGTGGGGGCGGACGGATGCACCACCATCGTCATCCGCGACGGGAAGCTCATGGTGCCTCCGGATTGGAACATCGACGAGGAGGACCCCGACATGGCCTACATGATCCGCAAGGAATCGGGGATCACCCAGTCCGACGCCCTCATCATCGGCGGCGCCGACACCAGGTCCGCGGCCATCGAGGCTGCGATCTCAGCCGCGCTGCAGCTGTTCTGAGAGGCGAAGATGCTGCATCTGCTCAGCCACACGGTCTACGGCGGCACGGACATGTTCGGCACCGACGCCGAGTCGTTCCTCGGCGGGATCAGAGCCGACGGGATCGAGCTGCTCACTTCTTACGACGAGCCGGACCCGTTCTTCAAAGGCGTGGCCGCTTCGGTCCATCTCCCTTATGCGACAGACTGGCTGAGCGCCTGGGAAGGGAGGCCCTACGACCTCCACGGCGACGAGGCAAGGTACTACATGTTCGGCCGCGACAGGGACGAGATCGTCGCCGCGGTCACGGATTCCATAGGGAAGGCGTCAGCACTGTCGCCGGCTTACGGCGTGTTCCACGCCAGCAACGGCCCCATCGAGGACCTGCTCAAGCACTCCAGCGGGATATCCGACGAGAGGGTGCTGAAGGCCCTGGCGGAGATGATGAACCGCGTAGCGTCCGGATTCCCCGGAGGCGAGCCTCCGTTCAGGATAATGTTCGAGAACCTCTGGTGGCCCGGGCTGAGGCTGCTGGACGATTCCGGGTTCCGCATCCTGCAGGACCGCCTGGAGTTCGACAACTGGGGCATCTGCCTGGACACAGGGCATCTGATGAACTGCCTTCCCGGGATCTGCACGGAGAAGGACGGGATAGATGCGCTCAGGGAGATATTCTCAGGCTATCCTCAGGACCTCATCGACCGCATCGGCACGGTGCACTTCCACTGGAGCGCATCGTGGGAGTACAGGTCCACCTTCGAGGAGGAGGAGATGACGGAGCCCCTCAGCGACTTCATTGCGTCTGCTTACCCGCACATATGCAAGATCGACCAGCACATGCCCTTCTCAGACCCCTCATGCGCAGACCTCCTGAGGATCCTGAAGCCGGAGTACGCCACCCACGAGCTTCCGGGCTCGTGGAAGAGCACGGTCGAAGACTACATCCGCCAGAGGGCCGCGCTGGACAGTCTCTGATGCATGCGGCATCTACCGTATCGAGGGCGATGCTCGGCTCCTGACGGCCATGAGCCGCATCCAGAACTGCCGTCATCGGGTGCAAGCATCGTGCTGGCCTGGCGATGCTGTGGGGACTTCATTCTATATATACTACCTATCTATTCGCAATCCTCAGAGGAATTCAAATGGCACGTTTCAAAGAGGCTGAGCACAGACTCCTTGACAAGACGGTCTGCATGACCTGCTACGCCACCAACCCCAAGAAGGCGGAGAAGTGCAGGAAATGCGGTTCCAAGGATCTCAGGCCCAAAGCCAAAGAGAGCAGGAAGCAGTGATTGCTGCTTCGCATTGATTTTTACGGCCGGCACCGGCCGGCATTCATTCGGACCAGCTCGGGCTATGCCCGAACGGGTCCGATGCCCATGCGGCATGATGATTTTTATCTACGACGATTGGGATTAGATGCTGTCAGGACTGATCCAATGAAGATACTCATTGTAGACGACAACGTCGCTGTCCAGGAGATTTTGAAAGACATCCTCTCCGAAGTGGGCCACAACGTCCGCCTAGCCGGCAGCATCGAAGAGGCCGTGGAAAAGACCGTGGCCTTCCTGCCGGATGCGGTCATGCTCGACTCGCAGATCGACGGCAAGGAGGGGCTCAACTACATCTCGCAAGCCAAGAAAGCCCTGAACGGGGAGACGATCAGGGTCATCCTGATCAAATCAGCCTCCGAGGTCGCCCCCAAGGACGTCCCGGAAGTGGTCGGATGCATCGACAAGCCGTTCAAGTCCACCGAGATAATCTCCGCTGTGGACGGCCTCACCGTCCAGGATCCCGAGGGGAAGGCGGCGGAGACATCCAAGAAGAAAAAGAGGAAGCTGTTCTCCAGGAAGAAGCGCCAGGCGGTCCCTGAGATCCCCGATGGGAAGGTGCAGTTCGGAAAATCATATGTGTTCTTCGAACAGGTCCCGGACGCGATCTACAGGTTCGGGTCCATGTTCAATCCGGACAACTACAGCATCATCGTCTTCACTTCCGACAGGCCTAAAGCCGTCAAGGAGAGGCTCGGCTACGCCGAGATAGAGGTCGTCCCGCTAACCAACGGGTCCAAGGCAGGGACCGTGGACATCCGCGCCGTCGGAACGATATCGGACATGGCATGCAGCTTCATCGCAGAGCATGACAGGCCCGTGGTCATCTTCGACTCCCTGAAGGACCTGACGGAAGCCAACGGCCTCAGCCTGCCCCTCATGATGGTCCAGGAGATCCTCTCCTCGTCGGATAAGGAGTTCACCTTGGCCCTGTCGGCGGACGGGGAGGGCCTCACGGACAAGGACCGTGAGATACTGCTACATAACATGATAGAATACAAGGAGCGATACTAATGCAGATCGAGAAAGTCTGGGCAAGGGAAGTGCTCGACTCAAGGGGCAACCCGACGGTCGAAGCCGAGATCACGATCAAAGGCCACAGGATCCCCGCCATCGCCCCATCGGGGGCGTCCACGGGGACCTGGGAGGCCCACGAGCTCCGCGACGGCGGAGACAGGTACGGCGGGAAGGGCGTCCTGAAAGCCGTGGAGAACATCCGTGGCGAGATCGCCAAGAAGATCGTCGGGATGGACCCCGTCGACCAGAGGGGCATCGACGAGGCCATGATCGCCCTCGACGGTACCGAGAACAAGGCCAGGCTCGGAGGGAACGCGACTGTCGCCGTGTCCCTTGCCGTTGCCCGCGCCGGAGCGTTCGTCGAAGGCGTGGATGTCTACCAGCACGTCGGAGGGGACCATGTCACCCTGCCCGTGCCCATGCTGAACATCATCAACGGCGGGAAGCATGCCGGAGGGGACCTGAAGATACAGGAGTGCATGATCATCCCCGCAGGGGCCAAGAGCTTCTCCGAGTGCCTCAGGATGTCCTCCGAGGTGTACATGCACCTGAAGTCCATCCTGAAGTCCAAGTATGGAGCGGGGGCTATCAACATCGGCGACGAGGGAGGGTTCGCTCCTCCCCTGGACACCGTCGACGAAGCGCTGTCCACCATCGTCGCCGCGATCTCCGACGCGGGATACGTTCCCGGAAAAGACGTCTTCCTCGCCATGGACGCCGCATCCTCCGAGTTCTACAGCGACGGGATCTACGATGTCGACGGCATGAAGCTCTCCGCCGGAGAGCTTGCGGACCATTACGTGCAGCTCACGAAGGACCACCCGGTCATCAGCATCGAGGACCCGTTCTTCGAGGACGACTTCGAGACGACCGCCGAGCTCACCAGGAAGATAGGCTCCCATGTGCAGATCGTCGGCGACGACCTGTTCGTCACCAACAGCAAGAGGCTCGCCTGCGGGATCGAGGAGGGAGCGGCCAATGCGCTGCTCCTGAAGGTCAACCAGATCGGGACCGTCTCTGAGTCCGGTGATGCGGCGAAGATGAGCTTCGACCACAAGTACAACGTCGTCGTGTCCCACAGGTCCGGAGAATCCGAGGACACCACTATCGCGGACCTTTCCGTGGGATGGGGGTCCGGCGAGATCAAGACCGGGGCTCCGGCCCGCGGCGAGAGGACCGCCAAGTACAACCGCCTCCTCAGGATCGAAGAGGACCTCGGCTCCAAGGCCCGCTTCCCCGGGATCTCCCAGTTCAAGCTCTGAGCAAGAGCATCTTCCGGGGCTCCGGCCCCATTTTCCCACCTTTTTATACCCTTTCGGCGGCTAAAATCGCATCATTCACTATATATAAAGATAACTGTGCCGATAATTGCGATTCCGGACCCTTATCGCCGATTTTAGGCATTCCTTAATTTAAGCTCCTACGAAGGCTTATATGTGGGATAATGATTAGAGGGAACTTGCAGAAAACCACGGAGCGATGGATGGATTCCGTAAGATTTTCTGATGATCTCGGGGGAGACAATTGATTGACGATAGCGTGAATCATAGCGGATGCTATGCAATGAACCACATAAAGCCGTACCATCTGGACGTTTTCGATGAGAAATCGTCCATGAGCGTGTACTGCAAGTGCGGACGCATCGTCATCCTCGGAAGAGCCGAGATGAAGACGAGGCTCGAGCTCGGCAAAGAACTCGAATGCGTCTCGTGCCGCAACAGGAGGATCTCCATGGAGATCGACATGATGAACGACCACTTCAACGGGGTCGAAGAAGCCGACGAATATTCATTCGGATTCTAAATTCCTTAGTTTATTTAAGATTGTTAAATCGTGTTACGAATTGATTATATCGTAATACCGTTTTTAAGGGCTGTAAAAGAAGAGGAGGGTCACTCCTCGGATGGGGCCGTGGCGGCCTTCTTGGCCTTGGGCTTCTTGGCCTTCTTCCTGCCGGGGCAGTCGGGATTGATGCACTCCTCCAGGTTGCCCATGGCGATCACAGGAGCTTTGCACAGGGTGCACTGCCTCCCCGCGTACGCGATGCTCCCCCTGGGCCTCAGTGGATAGGTCTGAGTGCAGTTGGGCCATCCGGAGCATCCTGCGAACCTCTTGCCCGCCTTAGAGTACATGAGCCTCATGCGCCCGGTGCCGCATGTGGGGCAGGGGCCGAGGTCGTTGCGCTCGGTGTTGCTCGAGCATTTGGGATCGATGCACTGGACCAGCGGAGGGTTGCCCTTCCTGATGATCCTGAGCTGCGGGAGCCCGCATACGGGGCAGGTGGTCTCAACGGTCTGTATGAGCGCCCCTCTGGGGAGCGGATAGGCCTTCCTGCACTCCGGGTACCCGTCGCATCCGATGAAGTTCCCGTTCTTGGACCTCTTTATCGTCATGTTGTTGCCGCACGAGGGGCAGATCCCGATGTGCTGCTGCGAGTGCAGCGCGGCCTTTATCTCGGACCCGATCTCGTCGGAGCCCTCGGAGATGCGGACCGCCACCTGGTGGAGCATGTCCTGCGATTCGGTCACGACAGAGTCCAGCGTCCTCTCGCCGTCCGTGATCTTCAGCATGTCCGCTTCCAGCCTGGCGGTCATGTCCGGCTCCGTGATCCCTCCGCCGTGGTTCTCGAGCGCCTTGGTCAGCGCTATCCCGCTTGGAGTGGGAATCATGTAGTTGCCCTGGACGTAGTTCCTGGAATACAGCTTGCCGATGATATCGTGCCTGGTGGACTTTGTCCCCAGCTGGAGCCTGTCCATCTCCTGGATCAGGGACCCTTGGTTGTACCTGTACGGGGGCTTTGTCTCCGACTCCACGAGGCTCATAGACCTGATCTCCACCTTGTCGCCTACCTTCAGCGACGGGAGCTTCGAATCGCTGGCCTTCAGGTATTTGCCGTAGTACTTCTTCCAGCCCTTCTTTTTCAGGACGTATCCGTCGGCATCGAACTCCTGGCCTTCCACGTCCAGGGTGCACTTGGTCACCTCCGCCTCCGCGTTGGGCGCGACGGTGGCCAGGAACCTGCGGACGATGAGCTCGTAGAGCTTCCACTTGTCCCCTTTCATCTTGGCCGACGAGACTCCCGCGGTGGGATATATCGGAGGATGGTCCGTGGTGCGCCTCTTCCCCTTGGAAGGGACGATCTTCTCCTGGGCCAGGACCTCCTCCGCTTCGGACTTGAAATCCCCGTCCTTGAGCTTCTCCAGCACCGACCTGAGGTTCAGAGTCTTCGGGTACTCGGTGTTCTCGGTACGGGGGTATGAGATGTATCCTCCTGTGTAAAGGTCCTCGGCCAGCTTCATGGCCGTGGTCGGAGGTATGCCGATCTTGTTGGCCTCGACCTGCATCATAGTAGTGTCGAAGGGCGCCGGCCTGAACTCCTCTTTCTGAGTGACCTCGAACGATGTGACCGTCCCCTCCTTGGCACCGGCCACTGCGGACATGATCGCATCGGCCTCGCCCTTCTCCCAGAACGGGTTGGACTTGTGGGACCCTCTGAACGCGAGCATCCCGAACTTTCCGACCACTTCCCAATATGGCTTGGGGACGAAGCTCTCGATCTCCTCGTGCCTGTCGACCAGGAGCTTGAGCGTGGGGCTCTGGACCCTTCCGACGGACATGAAGTTCATCCCCACCTGCCCGGAGGACAGGGAGATGAGCCTGGTGAGGACCGCCCCCCAGGCGAGGTCGATGATCTGGCGGGCCTCTGCGGCATCGGCAAGGTTCTTGTCGGGGTCTGCGAGGTTGCCGAAGGCGGACTCGACCTCCCCTTTGGTGAGCGCGCTGAACCTCGCCCTCTTCACGCGGGACAGATCGGCGCCGGCCTCGCGGACGGTCTCCATCCCGATGAGCTCTCCCTCGCGGTCGAAGTCGGTCGCGATGATGATCTCGTCGGCCTTGGAAGCTAATGTCTTGATCATCCCCAGGATGGACTTCACCCTGACGGTCTTGACCTGATGCGCGTAGACCAGGTCCGCCGGGGGGATGCTGCTCCAATCGTTGTACTCCTTGGGATAATCCAATTCTATTATGTGCCCTCTGAGGCTAACGACGTCGTACTCGTCACCTCCGGACTCGAAGGATATCACCGTCACGCCTCCGGTAGCGGAGGAATGAGACTTTCCGTCAGAGAGAATCGTGGAGATCCTCCTGGCGGCATTCGCCTTCTCGGTGATAATCAGCTTCTTCATCGAGGCGACCAACTGAATCTAAGGTATAAAAAATGGGCAGGTCGAGGCGCGGATACGTCCCGAATACGGCCGCGCCGGCCCGTGCCCGTTGGGTTCAGAGCCTTTCCATCGCGATGGTCGGATCCTTGCCGGAAAATGCGATGCCGTACAGGATGGTCTCGCCCTTCAGACCATGGATGTAATCGTTATCGCGGATCTGCCTCAGGCCTTCCTGGGCAAGCTCCTCCATCGTCTTCCCGGCGTTCTTCTTGTTGCGGCGCTTGATTTCCGCGACGATGTTCGGTCCAGGCCCGGACACCCTCTTCAGACGGACGTCGTAGTACCCCTTCCTGACCTCGCGCTCCGCGGAGACCTCATACCTTCCGTGGAGTATCGCCATCAATCCTGTGATGAACCCTTAGTACACATGCTCATGAGTGAGGATCCTGTTGCTAAGCAGCTCCATCTGATTCTCGAGAGCCGTAGTCATCTTTTCAGTATCTCCGGCAGCCATGGCTTCAATCAAGTCGAATACAGCCATGGCTTCAATCGACTCGAAGAATTCCTCTGGGCCGCAGGATTCGACGAATCCATGATCGCGCCCATGAAAGCAGCTCTTCGCGACAGAACCGCTTTGAGCGCATCGCTGCTGGAATCGTTCGAGGGGCTGTATCGCGACTACATGATCGTAGGGGGGATGCCCGATGCAGTCAACGCCTTCTTCGAGACCAGATCGTTCGCAAGAGTGGCCAGCGCTCAAGACAGGATCCTGTCGCGGCACCAGACCGACATAACGAAGTACAACTCGAAGAAAGAGGCGGAGAAGATACAGGATGTGATCCGCTCGATCCCCTGGCAGCTGTCCATGGATGGGAAGACGTTCACATACTCGCGCATAACAGACGGCGAATCGACTAACGAGAACCGGACGAAATACTTCAGAGCCTTAGAATGAGTCAAGAACGCAGGCTATGCGAACATGTGCTACAACGTAAGGTCGCCGTGCATCCGCTGGAATCGCAGGTTAAGCGCGATGACTTCAAAATCTATTTCACGGACACGGAGCTTCTCGTGCGCATGATGGGACCTGATGTAGCGGAAGCGATCTACTACGGCGACATCTCATGCAATCTGGGCGCAGTGGCGGAGAACGCCGTGGCGGAAGGGATCCTGAAATCCGGGCTCCCCATCAGACACTACAAGAAGACCGGCGGGGAGGACCGCATGGAGCTGGACTTCGTCATCGAGCGCGGCAGGTCCATGTCGGCGATAGAGGTGAAGTCCGGCCGGAGCAGGAAATCCCCATCGCTCTCCAAGGCCCGGAGCGTCTTCAGGTTCGACAGGCGCATCAAGTTCGGGAAGACTAACATCTTCGTCGACGATAACGGGGTGGAGAACTACCCCCTTTTCGCCTGCGCCTTCATCAACGAGATCATCCCCAAAGGGCCGATAGACTTCGGAGACTTCCCAGACTACATGATGTGAGCCCCCGGCCCATCTCCTACCATACCGATGGGTTTTTCAAACATCCCAGCCTACCCCGGAACGTCAGGAGATGGAGGGTGGCCGACGGTAGCCAAAAGGCAGCTGAGGAAGTTCCCCTCTCCAAGGGCGAGATGGACCGGGGCAATCCGGTACGGCGAGAGCCGTGGCAAGGGCACAGAAACGACACAGATCCGGCTATGAGGATGATCCGCCAGGCGGTGACGCTCCCGGAGATTTGGTGAAACGGCGACCCCCCATCGGAGCAAGTCCGCACAACGGGGAAGACCTGCCCGGGACCCGTGGGTAGGACGCATTAGTTGAATGCCACCTGAAACAGAAAGGGGGCTACTACCATCACCTGACCCTATGATCGCAACAGGCACGTGATACCGCATGATGCTAAACCGCTGTCCCAAATGCTCGCCAGACACTGGAATCAGGATAATGCCTCCCGAAGAGACCCTCGCGAAGGTCATGCCGCTCCTCAAGACCGCGGGGCTGGAAGATCCCGAGGACATCACCGGGAAGGACAATGTCGGGATCCCGGTGTTCTCCGTCGAGAGGGACGAGACCGCCCTCGGCAAGCCCAAGTTCTACAACGGCAAGGGCGCCACGAGGGAGCAGGCGCTGGCGTCTGCGGTGATGGAATCGCTCGAAAGATACAGCGCCGAGCAGAGGGACACCGACGAGATAGTCTACGGGACGTACGAGCAGGCATGCGACGTCATGATGACCGTGGACCCCCAGGACCTGATCCTCCCGCCGCCCGTCCAGGCCAGGTACATGGACGAGACCATCGCCTGGACCAAGGGGTTCGAGATGTTCCGCGGATGCCCCATCTGGGTGCCCGCCTGCGCCGTGTTCTACCCCTACTATCCAGACGGGGACTTCCAGCTGTTCAAGTTCCACACCAACGGGATAGCGTCCGGGAACACCATGGAGGAGGCCATCCTCCACGCATTGTTCGAGGACATCGAGAGGGATGCCTGGTCCATATGCGAGCATAACGAGATGACGAATGCAGACGTCATCATCGATGACGAGGACTCCGTCCCGGCGCAGCTCCTCGCCAAGTTCGCGGACAAGGGCATAGACATCCACCTGAAGGACCTGACGAGCGACATCGGCATCCCGACCATAGGAGCGGCCGCCGACGACACGATCACCCAGGACCCGGAGCTCCTGACGATCGGAGTGGGGACTCATCTCAACCCGGAGATCGCCGCGATCAGGGCAATCACCGAAGTGGCCCAGAGCAGAGCCACGCATAAGCACGGAGCGAAGATCAACGCCCAGCTGCAGAAGGTCACCCAGGACATGGGCTACCAGAAGGTCAAAGAGGCCAACCGCCTCTGGTTCGGAGAGAACCGCAGGAAGATCCGTCTCTCCGATTACAAGGACGAGTCCACTCCCTACGTCCTCGACGACATCGAAGTGGTCTTGAAGCACCTCATGGACACCGGGTTCCAGAGCGTCATCGCCTGCGACATCACCCGTCCCGAGCTGGGAGTCCCGTCTGTCAGGATGATCGTCCCCGGTCTCGAAGTGAGCACCATGGACCATGAGAGAGAAGGCCCCAGGCTCTGGGGCGCATGGCCTCCGAGGAACGGGGAATGACCTTCAAAGGCATCAAGGCGGTCGGATTCGACCTGGACGGCACGTTCATGCGCACACGCGTGGACTACGAGAAGCTGAACAACGGCGACCGCCTGGTCCTCGAGAGGCACGGCATCCCCTTCGGCGAGATCGACTTCGGCCCATCGCCGAAGAGGCCGAGATATCCGATAAAGGAATGGCTGGAGGCCCACGGCCGCGGGAACGAGTTCCCCGAGATCGAGAAGGAGATCGATGCTGTCTTCACAGAATGCGAATGCGAGTTCGTCGATGAGGCCGAGCCGTTCCCGGGATCCGTCGAATGCCTCGGGATCCTGAAAGAGAGGGGATACAAGGTGGGGCTTCTGACCAGAGGGAGCCTGGAATATGCGACCAAGGCCCTCGGCCCTTTGTTCAAGGAATTCGATTATGTCATGGGCAGGGACCATACCTGCTACGATGATGCCAAGCCGTCTCCGAAGGCCATGATCGACTTCGCCCGGGAACTGGGCGTGCGCCCCGAGGAGATCCTCTACGTCGGAGACAACATGACAGACTGGCAGTCCGCTTCCGAAGCCGGAGCATCCTTCGCAGGGGTCCTGACGGGATCCGGGTCCAGGGAGATGTGGGCGAGCTGTGGGGACTTCCCTGTGCTGGAGCGTGCGGGGGATGTCGTGAAGATCCTGCGACGATTCATCCGACCTTTCAAACCAATGATCAGGCAAACCTGCTGTGCCGATGCGATGATGCGTCCGAACCATGCGAAATCGGCATCTTTGAGTCGCTCTGCGAAGTGCATTGAATTTCGGGTCAGCAAGAACGCTCGCGAGAACGGCCATGGTCAAGCCTCCAGGCTCAGCCATCCCGAAGTGATCTGACAAGGGTGAAGGAAGATATCGCTGTCCGAAGCGGAGCTATCACCGCAAGATAGCCTGAGTCCGAGGAGAATCTGAAAGGTCACGTTCATGGGATGAACAGGAATGAGTTCTCTGTTTATATGGGCAAACAAATGTCCCCGACCGCCTCCTGCATTCCTTCCTCTCAGCACTCATATGAAACATTTCGCCAGTAGGGGGCTTGTTTATCGCCAGCCCGAAGCACCCATTGAGAAAAACAAAGATTCGACGGATTGGCTGCTAAGACCTGCCAGTGAATCCACAGGCCATAGACGTTCGAAAACCTGACGGCAATAAATAATTGGACATGATACCACGAAGCATGGACCCGACAGATGATATCCGGAATTCTAAAACGATAGACTCTGTCGACAGGGAGGCATGTTGTGACATGAACGGACCTGAACACAAAAAGAGGTGCGGAATCAAGAACCGTCTGCCATCTCTTTCTGGTACAAAATCCCGGCGGGGGGGGGGAATCGGCCCCTTCAAGACACCGTCAGGAATAATGCTCCGATAGTAGGCGCATTGGTTTTGTTGGCCATCGCAACAGTGGGGCTGACAATCGCGATTGAAGAAATGGATAACGAAGCAGATGGCGATAATCTCTGGCAAGTATATGTCTATAACCAGACAAAAGTTGAAGTGACTTTTGATGACCAACAAATAAGTGCAGGGGGCAATCATAGATTTATGTACACTAGCCCGTCAAGCACCTATACTAAGACTGCCTATATTCCGAGCAGAGATTACATAGACTTTACCATTAACACAAGATGTACTGCGGCATATGTCAACTGGGATGGAACGAACACCATATTCAAGGTTACGTTCAACACCAGTGGTTCAGGAGCGGTTAATATTTACATTAACGACAAAGGTGCCAAGACCACCCCGGATGCCCCGACGAATCTAGTAGGGAGCATGGTGACCGGCTCTACAAGCGGTCTGATAAACAACACGAGCAAAGACATGGAACTGAGTTCCGACGGAAACACATGGACGGGGTGCTCTGACGGCTCTTCCGGAGTGAGCAGTGCTGGAACGTACTATGTCAGATACAAAGAGACCCAAAAGCAGCAACAGAGCAGCAGTACTACCGTCTATGTCGGACCAAATAAGCCGACCGCCTCAGGAACACAGGAGGTCACGTACACCGGTTACGAGCAGTCCTTCGTTCCGAGCGGAATGAATAAGGAATGGGTCACCATAACGGGAACTAGTGGAAAGGATGTGACCGGGAATGAACTGACGGCCACCGTTGCGCCGAAGGTCATCTGGTCGGATGGGACGAGCGACCCCGTGGAATTCAAATGGATAATCGTGAAGAAGATCCTGGCCACAGAGAATTTCACGATTGCGAGCACCGTCGGATATGACGGAAGTGAGCATGGCGAGAACAACATCACAATATCGCTGTCGGGTCTGGATTCGTTCCCGGAAGCAGATCGGACCGCCGTGAAGAGCGCCTTAGGGGTTGCATTCACTGAGACCGGAGAGAGGAAGAACGCCGGAAGCTACCCCTTCAGTCTGACCATGAGCGAATTGCAGAATTTCGCACTGGGAGACGACGTAAGCCAGAATACGTGGGATCTGACTATCACCAAGAAAATCCCGGTAGCCGAAGACTTTCAGATGAGCGCGGACGAATACATATACAATGGCGGAGAGCAGAGTCCGACAATCACCCTCGTCTCCAAATACGGCACACAGCCTGAGCAGGACACTTCCAGCGCGAAATGGTCCTGCCTGTCGTGGACGGTCGGCGGAAAGGAATCCCAAGTCAATGCCAGCCTGACCGGATATGAGATCAAGGCGACCGTCTCCGGAAGCCAGAACTTCGAAGACGGAACGGTGACGTTGACCGAGAGGTTCGTGATAAACAAAAAAATCCTGGCAGACGGCGACTTCACGATATCCTATGACGAAGACACCGCAACATTCGATACAAAGGTGCACAGCCCGACGATCTCTCTGAAAGACGAATACAAGACTCAGGAGAGCGGCGATTATTCCTGGCTGACATGCAAGGTAGGCGGTGAAGAATCCCAGATCAATGCAGGCACTTACAAGATCATTGTATATGTGGCTGAGAACACGAACTTCATCACAGATACCGATGGAAAGGACATCGCGGACTGGAAGGATGTCGGGGAAACGACCTTCATCATAAAGCAGAAGACTCTGGATGCGGATGACTTCAGCATCGGCTACGGCGATGATGACCTCGTCTACAGATGCGAGAACGGGATCAAAAAGAAGCACACCCCCGTCATCACGTTCGCGAATGACGACTATGAGTATTACTATTCTGACAAGAACACGGGATGGGACAGTGACGAAAAGAAAAGAAATTGGCTGTCATGGGTGGTCGGGACAGAATGGCCCGACATTACAGACAGGCACAGCCAGACCGATGCAGGAACATATGGAATCATAGCCGCGATTGCGAATAACACGAACTTCGTCATCGCTTCCGATCTTGAAATCGGGACGATGACAGTCGCGAAGGCCACCCTGGCAGCGAGTGATTTCACCGTCACGATTCCGACCGGCCTTGTATATGATATGGAAGGCAAAGCAGTGATATCGGTTATACTTAACAACGGCGACACCTTGGGAGATTGCCTGCAGGTGAAGTACTGCAAGACAATCGGTGGAACGACCACGGAATACGACGGACCTGTCAAGGATGCTGGAGAGTATCAGATCAAGCTGTATTGCGATGAGACCAAGAACTACAACAAGCTGAAGACCGGCGATGCGGACGGAGTCTCCGATGACAAATGGATCATGACGATCGAACAGGCTGTCCTGACTGTGGAATCCGGTTCGAAATACCAGGACAGCTGGACCTACAACGGTATGGGACAGACAATCGGATTCACCGTCAAGGCCCTGTCCGGGGACATGACCGACATCAAGATCGAGTTCACCAAGGTAAAGGGTTCCCAAGACATCGAAACAATCTCCGGAGGCTCCATAGACCACTTGGACTTCTCCAGAATGTTCACAGATGTCGCCGACTCCGGCGAATGGACCTGGAAGGCGGACGCAGGGAGCAACTACAAGATCCTGGATTCCACGAATGATACGAAGGTCGTCGTGTCGATATCCAAGGCGAATCTGACAGTAACGATCCTGGAAAACAAGTACGAGAATCAATACAGCGGTCAATCTCATGTGCTGCATGTCAAGGTCGAGGCTGTCGAGGGGAACAACATAACTCTGAAGTGGGACTGGACACAGACGCATACCGAATTGGCAAAGTCCGTGTCAGTGGACAAGGAGGACGGTTCCAGCACGGCCACACTCGACTGGACGATTATCCATGTCAGCGACTCGGGAACGCTGACATGGGAGGCTGATGCCGGCAACAACTACAATGTCTACAAGAGCTCGGAGAACAGCGGGGATCTGACTGCCAACGTCACCCCATATGAGCTGAATCCCATAGTAGCCGAGGGCTCTGGCACCCATACATATGACGGCCAGCCCCATGCGTTCGACGTGAAGTACGATCTGATAGGCCAAGATGCCGGCAAAGAGACGGATTACATCCAAGTGACATATGGAATGAGCGCAGAATCCGCAGACGGGGATATCGATGTCATCCAGCAGACATACTACACGGCAGACCCTGTCACCGCCTACTATAAGCTGTCCTACAATGATTCGACTGAGGGCAAGACTGCGCAGAGCTACGGGGACTACTCGTTCCCTGTAGCGGCATCTTCTAAGATCACGATTCAGAAACTGCAGATGGAAGGGGAGATCTCCCTGGACGGGGATGTCCTGGAAGATTCCGAAAAGGGGATTGCCGGAATCGTCGAATACAACGGCGAGGGCCACATATTAACCGCCATGGCAACGAACCTCCAGACAAGTGCCGGTGGCATCAAGGACGAGGCGACCGTCAGGTACGTCCTGTATGAAGGCGGCACGGAGAAGGAGGTCTCCGAGGAGGAGCTGGCATCCCTGCTGAGCTCAGTGGGGACGTACACGATCAAGGTGACTGTCACCGCCAAATCCGGCGAGGATGTGAAGTACAGAGATAGCTACACCCCGTATGAGAGGACTGTCACCGTAGAAGTGACCATAGCTTCAGTCAAGGTGACTGACTTCTCCTACGGCACCGTGACCGAGGGCGACCCCATGACCATGGAGATCTCTCTGGAATCCGTCGGAACGCTGGTTGGAAAGGTAATCGTCATGTACAGAGGCGAAGAGATCCCCGTCGCGTGCACCATCGCCGATAAGGGCAACGGAGTGTACATCGCCACGCTGATTTACGACACATCGCTCGGCATCATCCCGTCCGGCACCCTGCAGACGATATCCGTGTACTATGGAGGAGACGACAACCATAAACCGAGCGAAGAATGGGATCAGGTGATCAGGATTAGGTCCGCCGGCATGCCAGTAATCCCCGAGGATGGTGGACAGGTTCCCATCGACCCGGAACAGGGAAGCATCGAAGTGGTGACCCCTGCCGGAGACATAAGGTTCGACATCATCGACGCTCCCGCCCTTGAAGACGGCGACACGATTGTCATCGACATAATCATGAGGTACTCTCACGTCGGCGAAGAGATATCCGGCGCCGAGAAGACAATCGTCCTCTGCACAAAGGGATACGTCCTTCATGCCGACGGGTCGGAGACGCCGATCAGGTACAGGATCACACCATCGGTGAACGTTGAAATCCCCTCGGGGAAGAAGCCCGTCATAGCGCTGTACGACATGGACGGCTCCCAGACAGGGTCGCCGGATGTGCTCACGTACACCTCGGACTTCGCGACGTTCCAGGCGGATGTGGACGGCTCCATCTCAGCGAAAATCGGCGTAACGTTCGCATCGAAGTTCTCGCCCGACACGGACCCGGACGACCCCGTGCCCGTTCACCCGCCGAAGAAGACCGCAAAGGAGACCGACTACACCCTCGTAGTCATCGCGGGATGCGTCGCAGCCCTGATGGCCATCCTCGCAGTCTTCGCAGATTCGAGGTCCAGAAACTGAACCGTGCGGTTCGAACGAACCGAAGCAAACGGACCGTGCACAGGCACCTGCCACGGTCCCCCTTACTCCCAGATCCACCTGGACAGCATATCTTCCAGAACGGGATGCGGATTCTGGATTATTATGGTCCGAATATGGACTGCCCCAGCCACATGTGGCGAAACAGCTCCACTTCAGGAACATGCGGCTCAGGAAATCTCTATCGGAATTCCCATAACGTTGACCATAGCTCTTATCCGAGGGAACCGAATGTTGAGAGCTCATGTGTATATGGAAATCCATATAGCGACTATATGGAAATCCTTATACTTGTTCAGGGCAATCATGCCTCATGACCCTTACGCCCGCAGGGTACCGGAACAGGCTGATCGAGCCTAGGCTCAAACAGATGATGAGGGTCTTCGGTGCAGTCAGCATCGAGGGCCCGAAGTGGTCGGGAAAGACCTGGTGCGCGCGCAGCATCTGCAACAGCGAGACGAGGGTCACAGGATCCAACGGCGCCGTCAGGAACATAGACCTAATCCGTTCGAACCCCTCATCGGCGCTGAAGGGAGAGCAGCCGCATCTCATCGACGAGTGGCAAGAATGGCCATCTTTATGGGACGAGGTGAGGAACTACATCGACGACAGCGGATCGAAAGGATCGTTCGTGCTGACAGGCTCTTCCGTTCCGAAAAGGGACGGGTACATCCACAGCGGAACCGGGCGCATAGGCAAGATCATGATGGACACCATGACGCTCTACGAGACCGGCGATTCGGATGGATCGGTCTCGATGAGATCTGTTCTGGAGGGAGGTCTTGAGACGGTGCCGTGCGGCGATGTCGCTCTGGAAAGGCTGGCAGATCTCATCATCAGAGGAGGATGGCCTTCGTCGATAGAATCGGATCCTGCAGATTACGGCATCGTACCGCAGTCCTACATCGAAGAGGCCGTCGAGAGCGCGTGCTCTTTGGATGGAAGGAAGCTCAACAAGACCAAGATGGCGATGATGCTCAGAGCCCTTGCCAGGAACGAGACCACGATGGCGGCCAACTCCCGTATCGCCAACGACATGAAGGAGCATGAGGACGAGACGATAACCATGGTGACCTACAGCGACTACCATGACTGCCTGGACAGGATCCATCTTATCGATGACACTCCGTGCTTCAAGCCGAATGTCCGCTCGGACTGGAGGATCGGCAAGACTCCGAAGAGGCACCTGGTGGATGTGTCGCTTTCTGCCGCGGCGCTCGGGCTCGACAGGAACAGGCTGATGTCCGACCTCAGCACATTCGGGCTCCTGTTCGAAGCCCTGTGCGAGCACGACCTCAGGATCTATGCGGAGAGCATGGGGTGCAAGCTGTTCCACTACAGGGACGGGCGCGGAAGGGAGATCGATGCCGTGATAGAATCGCCGGACGGCTCCTGGTCGGCGATAGAGGTCAGGCTCGGGTTCGGGCAGGTGGATGCGGCCGCCGAGTCCCTGCTGAAGATGAAGAGGCTGTTTGAGGAAGAGGGCAGCCCGCCGAAGAGCCTCATAGTGGTCTGCGGGATGACCGCCTACGCTTACACCAGGCCGGACGGCGTGATGGTCGTCCCGATAACATCCCTCGGCCCATGACCCTGCCGGCCTCGGCAGGATCTTGCATCCGACAGATATCTTGCCCCTGCCCCCGGAAGGGCAGGGGAATAGGTTTTCAGAAAGCCTTCACTGGGTCCCGTCGCCCAGCTTGTGGACGCGGTCCAGTGCCTTCATCTCCTCGAGGTCGTCGTATCTGAACCTCTCGAGGTTCTTGCTGAAGGTCTTGTCCGCGGGCATGACCTTCTTCATGATCTGCATGAGGGCGCTTCCCATGGACATGAGCCCCTTGTTCATATCCACTCCGAACCTGGTCATTCCGCAGACCACGTGGCCGGGGCTGACGACATCGCGGGGGTCCAGGACGGTCTTGATCTCCCTTGCCATCCCGGCAGTGGCGGAGTTGTGGATGACGTCCATGTTCCATGCGAAGAACACTCCGAACCCGGTGGTCCTTCCGCCGAAGTTGGCGGCCTTGTCTCCGAGGTAGAAGTTGAACCCGAAGGACAGCATCCCGGTCAGGAGCTCGTCGTCCTTGAAGTAGTAGGGCATGAACAGAGCGGTGTTCCTGTCGACCAGGACTCCGATGACTCCTCCGGCCTCCATCTTCATGTCGTCGAATCCGGCATAGCAGACGTCGGTGAAGTCTCCCCATGCCCTGGTGGGCACGATGACCTCCCCGGGGATCTCTCCGACACCGACCCTCCTGGCCCTGAACTCGTAGCACCTCTCCTCCCACTCGTGCTCGGCGATCTCGGTGGAGATCTTCCTTCCTCCGGACTTCTCCGCGATGGCATCGATGACGGCCTCCTCGAGGTCGTTGTGCTTCTCGTCCCCCTGGAGGGTGACGAGCCACAGGTTACTCACGTCAGGGGCGTGGACTCCGGCCTTCTTCTGGTTGGCGAAGTGGAGGTAGTCGGACCAGGCCACGTGCAGGGGCCTGGCGGACGGGTGGTCGACCAGGTCCTGGATAGGCTGGTTCATGTCCTTCAGGGCGTCGAACTCGTAGGCGAGGCACCTGACCTGGCCCATGGGGTAGATCCTGAAGGTCATGGTCCCGATGATCCCGAGGGTCCCCTCGGCGCCGGAGAAGAACTGGTTCAGGTTGAACGAGGCCTTGTAGGACCCGGTGTCCTTGAACCCGGTGGTCACGACGGAGCCGTCATCGACGACGACCTCAGCGCTGACGACGTTCTCCCTGGCGGACCCGTATTTGTAGGAGCCGATCCCCATTCCGTTGGTGGAGTACCATGCTCCGATGGTCCCGGAGGGGAACGAGGAGGGGTAGGATCCGATGATGTACCCTTCCTTCATGCAGGACTCCAGGAGGTGCTTCCATGTGCATCCTCCCTGGACCTTGACGGTGAGGTTGACCTTGTCGATCTCGACCACGTTCTTCATCTTGGAGGATATGTCGAGAAGGATCCCTGCATTGGTGGGCATGCATCCGCCCAGTCCCCAAGAGGCGCTTCCCCTGGGGGTCACGGGTATGCCGTGGGCGTAGGCCAGCTCCATGACCTGGGAGATCTGGGCCACGGTGACGGGCCTGACGATGACGTCGGGGACGTTCTTGAAAGCGAGGCCTGCCTCCTTCGGGAGGGGGGCCATGTCGTGGCTGTACAGCACGCGGTCCATTCCGCTGACGCTGACGTTGTCCTTCCCGACGATCTCCTTGAGCTTCTCGATGATGGCGGGGGTGACGGTCCTGTCGAGCTTGACATCCTCGACCTCGGCGCCCATGTAGGCGGCCTCGACCCTCTTGACGAAGTTCTTGGTGGCCTCGTCCCTGTACTTGCTGGGGCACCTGGTGCCCGCGCGCCCGCCGTGCTCCTCGGCCTTGTCCGCAGCGGCGTCGACATCCTCGTCGGAGCCTTCGGTCAGCTTGACCAGAACGGTGCTGCGGTCGGGGACGTTCCCTGCGATGGTGAACCCGGCAATCCCCTTGCAGTCCTCGATGAACGCGGACATGTTCCTCAGGGGGAGGATCATGGTGGGGGCGCATGGGTCCACGCACTTGCCGGTGTCGATGCTGCCGAACATCTGCTCGACCACATCCTCTCCCAGCTTGGCGGCTCCGGCATCCGCCATGATAGCGTCCAGCTCGGAGATGTCGAGGTCGACGAACTCCTCGGCGCCCTGGAAGGCGACGACGGCCCTGTTGCCGTTGAAGGAGATCTGCAGGGGCTTGAGCGAGGGGCTCTGGGCGACCTGCTGGAAGACCGCCTGCATCTTGTCGCTGCCAGGCAGCTCGTAAGCGACGGCCTTGGTGACGCCTGCGGGGTGGAGCTTGAATGTGACCTCGGTTATGATCCCGATCTTCCCGCTGGAGGCGGCCAGGGTCTGGATCATGTTGAACCCGGACATGTAGTATCCGATGTGGTCGTATCCGGTCTCGAGGACGGACCCGTCGCCGGCGACGGCGACGATGTTCTCGACGGAGTCCTTCACGGTGCCGTACTTGTAGGATCCGATCCCGGCATCCTCGGTGTACACCCAGTCCTCGACGGTGGGGTCTGCGCCTGCAGGGTAGACTCCGAGGGTGAACCCGGCGTCTGCGACAGCGTTCCTGATGGCCTTGATCTTGCATCCGGCCTGGACCCTGATGGTCATGTTGACTTCGTCCAAATTGATGATGGAGGCCATCTCGGACATGTCGACGAGGACGCTTCCCTCGGTGTGGGTGCCCTTCCTGCTCATGGGGGAGACGGACACGCCGTTCTCCACGAGGACTGCGATAGCCTTGGAGAGCTCGTCGTTGCATGCGGGCTTGAGAACATACTTCCCGTCGGCCTCGACGAGCTTGTTGCTCCCGATGAGGGATTTCACGTGCTCGAGGATCTCGGGAGTGACATCGTTGCATTCACATTTGCATTTCATGGGTTACACCTCCGCCCTTTCGGAGCGGTCGCTATGTAATGGAATCGAGCAGGTTCTCCTGCATTATAAGGGTTTCCTGCTCGGAAAAAGAATGAGAGAAAATGAGATTTTTCTGATGCCGCCCGGATGTCTGGCATCAGATGAGAATCAGGGGCCTCAGGGTTTCTTGTCTGAGGTCAGGCATATCCTCTGCTTGGGGCTGCGGGGAGCGTCCGGATAGAGGTATTCTACCTTGCCTTCGGACATCAGCTTCGCGATGGCGGACCTGACGGTGCTGTTGATCCCCTTGAACCCCAGGCCTGTCGAGATGTCCATCATCCTCATGCGCCCGTGAGCGTCCAGCAAAGCCATGATCCTGTCCTCTGTCGGGATGCGCTCGGCTTCCATCGACTTCCTGATGAACCCCGGATGCACCCTCAGGACGGCCTTGAAGTAGGTGCGCCTCGGGTCCGTCTTTATCTCCAGCGGAGGAGAGCCGTTGTCGCTCAGAGACTTCACGGCCTTCGGGATCCCCGTGTTGCAGCGCTTCGCATAGCCTAGCGCCTTCAGGCACTCCCCGATGCGGATGTTCCTGCAAGCTCCCACAGTCAGCTGGTTCCTGCGAATCTCCTCGTCGGATATGCTGGCATCGGGGCCCGGATAGGTGAGGAACTCTATCGATGACGGAGTGAGGGTGATCCTGACCGGCTCCGGGATCTGATAGCTCTTGTGATAGACTGCATTGACCAGGAGCTCTCTCACTGCCACCAAAGGATAGCTGGCCACCGCCTTCGCATCCGGACCTGCCCTCATGCCCCATAACTGGCCTATGAGCCTGGATGCTATCGAAATGGCGTTCTCTATCTGAACGTCCAGGGGCCCGGTCACGTGGTATTCTTCCATCCCATCGCCAGACGGCACAGGCTTGTAAACCACATCTATGCAGGCGCCTGGGAGGAACTCCTCGGGACGTTCTGTGAAGAACAGCACTCCGGCGTTTGACGGCTTGAGATTCCCGTCAGGTCCTGATACCATGCCCATCTCTCTGCACAATTCCTCATAGGGCATCGCATAGGCCATCTCGGCCAGAGGGCTGCCGGTACGACGCAGATAATCGTAGATGCGATGGTATCTGAAGTCATGAATGACAGCGTCTTCGTTGCCGCACATGTCGAATGACCTTCTGCGAGGAGCTTCTGTCGAACTGTCATTGGATGCCATGGTATGAGCATCATATGTCGGAACATATGTTTACGGGCTAGGTGACAAGAAAGTTGGTGCTTCTCAGACCTGGTGTCTGCCGTCGATTTCTGATTCCGTTCGA
>CAVICI010000018.1:0-33156 GCA_963640995.1 Dialister hominis
GGTGGGGGGTAAAAGCCCCAGTTGCGGTCGGCAGCACCGCCTAGGAAACTAGGCGCAACCAAGGGCGCTTGCGCCCTTGGCACATCTTCTCTTATTTTCAGTATCGATGATTTTCTGTTTAGCTGTCAGGCTTCCGTGCTGGATTCCTGCAACGCCGGCGGAGAGAACCTTCTGAGCCTCATCGCGTTGCTCACGACCGATATCGAGGACAGCGACATCGCCAGGGCCGACAGCATGGGCATCTGGTCCACCAGTCCGTCGTATCCCAGGAGCACGGGGAGGCCTGCGGCTATCGGGATGCAGACGGCGTTGTAGCAGAACGCGAAGAACAGGTTCTGCTTGATGTTTTTCAATGCGGCGGAGCCAATCTCCAGCGCCGCCGGCACGCTGCGGAGGTCGTCGTTCATCATCACGATGTCCGCCGATTCCACGGCTATGTCCGTTCCGGACCCTACTGCGATCCCGAGGTCGGCCTGGGTGAGCGCGGGGGCATCGTTGATCCCGTCCCCGGTCATGGCGACGCGGGCCTGACGGACCTGGAGCTTCTTTACCATGTCCAGCTTGTCGCCGGGCTTCATGCCCGCGAAGGCCTCGTCGATCCCGATGCGGCCGGCTATGTCCTTCGCAGTGCTTTCCCTGTCGCCGGTGAGCATCATGACCTTCTTGCCGTCCTTTTTCAGCGAAGCGACCGCATCGGCGCTCTCCGGCCTTATGGGGTCCTCTATGGACGCCGAGCACGAATATTCCAATCCTATGGCCATGTGGATGGCCGTGCTGCACCCCTTTCCCGGTCCCGCCTCCTGGGGCACACGGACGCCTATGGACTGCAGGAACTCCGCGCTGCCGACGGCGACATCCTTCCCTTCGACTGTGCATCTGACTCCGCCTCCGGTCACGCTCTCGAACCCTTCGTGGGCCGGGACGGCGATGCCGTTGGACTCGGCGCACCTGACGACGGCCTTGGCGTAGGGATGCTCGGAATCCGACTCCGCGGCGGCCATGATTCCCATGGCCCCGGGATCCGAGACGGACACGACCTCGGGATGCCCGATGGTGCAGGTCCCGGTCTTGTCCAGCAGGACAGTGTCTATCCTGCCCGCCATCTCAAGCGATGCGGCGGTCTTGTAGAGGATACCGTGCTTGGACCCGACGCCGGTGCCGATCACTATGGCCAGCGGAGTGGCCAGGCCGAGGGCGCAGGGGCAGGATATGACCAGCACGGAGATCGCGATGGTCAGGCAGAACTGCGGCTCGCGGCCCGCTATGAGCCATCCGAGCCCCGCAAGCACGGCTATCAGCATGACCGTCGGCACGAAGACGGCCGCCACCCTGTCGGCGATGTCCGCCACGGGGGCCTTGGTGCTCTGGGCCGTCTCCATCATGCGGGCTATCTGGAACAGGACGGAGTCCTCTCCGGCCTTCTCGACCCTCGCCCTCAGGCTCCCCGCGCCGTTCACCGTGGCGCCGTAGAGCAGGTCCCCTTCCTTCTTCTCGACGGGGACGCTCTCCCCGGTGAGCATGGACTCGTCCACGACGGACGTTCCGGACACGACGACAGAGTCTGCCGGGACCTTGGAGCCCGGCCTTATGAGCACGATGTCCCCCACGGCCAGCTCGGACGACGGGATGACGGCCTCGGTCCCGTCCCGGATGACGGTGGCCTCGTCCGGGGCCAGCGAAAGCAGCTTCATGAGCGAGTCGTTCGTGCGGATCCTCGACTTGGCTTCCAGGTACTTCCCGATGCTCACCAGCGAGAGTATCATCCCGACGGAGTCGTAGCTCAGCGAGTGCATCGCATGCATGTCCCCGTTGTAGACCAGGCAGGTGCTGTACAGCCCCATGGAGAGGGACGCCAGCGTCCCCACCGACACCAGCGAGTCCATGGTGGGGCTCCGGGAGAACAGCGCCGAGATCCCCTTCTTGTAGAACCTCCGGCCGCCGTACATCACAGGGATGCACAGAACGAGCTGCAGCAGGCAGAACGGCAGGGGGTCCAGAGGGATCTCCAGGCCGAACATGTGCCCCATGGCAACGATGCTCAGCGGTATGGTGAAGGCTATGGACACGATAAGGTCCCTGAAGCGGGCCTTCAGGGCGGCCTTCTCGTCTTCGGAAGCTTTCGTTATATCGTCGTCGGCCACCCGGTAGCCTGCCGCGGCTATTGCGCGGGCGATGTCTTCTTCGCTTGCCTTCTCGGGATCGTACTCCACCGCGACCGTGTTGCTTCCCAGGCTGGCGGATGCCGATGACACCCCATCCAGGGCCCTCACGGCGCCTTCGATCCTGCCGACGCATGCGGCGCAGGCCATGCCTCCGACGCGGAACGTGCGGGATGTCATGAGAACAGGCCGTGCTTGACGGATGCCCTGAACCCGGCATCGACGACCGCGGCGATGAGGGCCTCGTCGGACGCGCCTTCATGGACGACCGCGGCGGTGCCCTTCTTGAGATTGACTTCCACGGACTGCACGCCGCCGACCTTCTCCAGGCCGTCTTTGACGGACTTGGCGCAGCCCTCGCACATCATCCCTTCGATCTTCAGAGTGGTCTTGGTCATGTTCCCGGCATGATGGTGGGATTATTTAGATTTAGTTCGGCCTAAAAATAATGGGAGGGGGTCAGGCCTGCCTGGCGAACTCCTCCATGGGCTTCCGGACCCCGTGGTTGGCCGATGTCTTGTCCGCCCTGCGGCCCACGGCGAGGATGCCGACGGGTGTCAGCTTGTCCTCCAGGCCGAACGCTCCCGAGACCTTGACGGGATCGAACATGCCTATCCAGAGGGTCCCGTATCCGAGCTCCTCTGCGCGGTACATCATCTGGGACATGGCAATCGCCGCGTCCACGCTGCCGGAGCGCTCTCCGTCATAGGGCCTCTCCCAGGAGGCCTGGATGTCGGCGCACACGACTATGGCCAGCGGGGCGCCGTGCCTGTTGCATGCGGTGTCGATCCATGACAGCCCCTCGGCCGACCTGACGGCGATGGCCGCAGTCGGCTGGAGGTTGCGGGCGCTGGGAGACATCCTCCCGGCCTCGAGTATCTCCATGAGGTCCCCGTCCCCGACCTCTCCGGGGGCGAAGGACCTGCAGGAGTACCTGTCCCTGTACAGCTTCCCGAAGTCCACGGGATCCCCTCAGTGGGCCCTCTCGATGGCCTGGACGATCCTAGACACTTCCTTCTCGGGGTCCTTCCACATGCCGGGGGTCCAGACCCTGTGGATCTTCCATCCCCTGGACTCGAGGTACTTCTGCCTGTGGTAGTCCCTCTCCCTGGTGGACGAGGACATCTCGTACAGCCTGCTGTCGCATTCGATCCCGAGTATGAACTTGTCGTTCTGCTTGACGGCCAGGTCGATCTGGTACCCTCCGATCCCCACGTTCCTCTCCACGGTGTAGCCCTTGCGGGTCAGGGCGTTGTACACCCTGTCCGCGATGCGCCCGGAGTCGTGCTGCTCCGTGGCCTTCCAGCGGTCTTCGCCGAAGGAGTGCAGGATGGTGTCGGCCAGGCCCCTGTTGCCGCTGCTGATGGCGTTGGCGTACTGGAGGTACTTCTTCAGGATCCTGGGGCCGTCGTTCTTGGTATCCTCGACCTGCAGGTCCTCCGGGTCGAAGGACGTGACTATCATGATCTTCTTCTTGGCCCTGGAGATGGCGACGTTCAGGCGGTTCTCTCCGCCGCGGTTGTTCAGCCATCCGAACCTCTGCATCAGCTTCCCCTCGGAGTTCTTGGCGTATCCGACGGAGAACATGATGATGTCCCTCTCGTCTCCCTGGACGCTTTCGATGTTCTTGATGAACAGGCCCACGTCCTCTCCGTTGTCGTACCTCTTCATCTCCTCGGCGACCATCTTCCCGAAGGCCGGGTCGTTGGCGCACTCCTCGTCGATCACATCGTTGATCAGGTCCCTCTGGGACGCGTTGAACGTGATTATCCCCACGGTCTCGTTGCTCTTCCTCTGGATGAAGAACTCCTTCAGCAGGGACAGGATCTTCCGGGCCTCGGCGCGGTTGGACTTGTCCTCCCACATCCCGTTGACCTTGAATACCTCTATCGGGGGCCTCTCGGGCTCCGTCACGTTGGGGGAAACGTACAGCCTCCCTCCGTAGAAAGCGTAGTTGGAGAACGCGATGAGCTCCTCGTACTTGGAGCGGTAGTGGAAGTTCAGCAGGATGGAGTCGTACCTGGCGCGGGCCAGGTCCAGAAGGCTCTCTTCTTCCAGCGCGGCGGACACGACGTCCTCCGGGTCGTCCTCGTCGCTGTCGTACTCTATCCTCCCGACTCCGAGGGACGAGGGGCGCAGCTGCTTGTGGTCTCCCGCGACCACGACCTTCTTGGCCCTGTATATCGAGGGGACTCCCTTCTCGACGTACATCTGGGACGCCTCGTCGAAGATCAGCATGTCGAATATGCCCATCTCCAGCGGCAGGATCTCGGACACCACCTCGGGGGTGAGCAGCCAGACGCGGACGCCCTTGAACAGCTCGTACCCGTACCTGGAGACGAACTTGTTCAGGTTCCACTTCCTCTTGGACTCGACGATCCTGTTGATGTCGCCGCGCCTCTTGGACTCGGTGATGTACTTCAGGTTCTCCCTGAAGACCTCCTCGGCCTTGTCCTTGGAAAGGCT
The DNA here is from genome assembly GCA_963640995.1 of Dialister hominis. Taxonomy (GTDB): domain Archaea; phylum Thermoplasmatota; class Thermoplasmata; order Methanomassiliicoccales; family Methanomethylophilaceae; genus Methanoprimaticola. Next base: position 4,626 of record CAVICI010000018.1, read on the forward strand.
CTTCTTGGCCTCGATCCTCCTGTCCATGTCGGCGATGATGCTCTCGAAGTCCCATATCTCCTGCATGATGTCCTTGTGGGCCGCGTCGAACTTCTGGAGGTGGTCGTTGAGGATCCACCTGTACATCCTGTCGTTGCTGTCGGTATAGGGCATCCTCGTCGCTGATGATATGCTCAGTATGTCGCTCCCGTAGCTCCTCTCGGCGGGGGTCAGCTTGGAGTAGACGGTGGACCTGGCCGAGTACGTGCCGTAGCCGTCCAGGGCGTTGAACATCCCTTTCGGGTCGGCCATGACCTTGTCGATGGTGGGCTTGCTGATGTTGGAGAAGTACTTCCCGGTCAGGGCAGTGGCCTCGCGCTCCACCTTCCCCTTGTTGAACATCCTGCCCAAGAATCCTTTGGCGTTGAGCTCGCTGATCTGCTTGTCCAGGTCCAGGAGGCCCGCCTTCATCTCCCCGATGTCGAACTCGGAGAGGTCGGGCTTCATCTGCGTGAACCAGGGGTTCTGGGCGGTGAGCTCCTTGTACTCGTTGAAGTTCTTCATCAGCACCTGGTCCCCGAACTTCCTGTGGAGCTCCGAGACCTCTCCGTACTTCAGGCCCAGGACCGACTGGTCGATGCACGATTTCAGGAGGCGGTACTCCTCGATCTGGCGGCTGTCGTTGGGGTCCAGCCATCTGTCCATGGAGTACAGCTTGTACGGCTCGATCCCGAAGTCGCAGGGGCTGTACATGGTCTTGGCGATGTTCTCCAGGACGGAGACGTCCTTGTCAATGCCCTCGGACACGGTGTCCAGGTCCACGTAGCCTTTCGGCTCGCCGGACTCCAGCATCCTGCCCAGCTGCTGGTAGAACAGCTCCTTGTTCCCCACGTCGTCGATAAGCAGGCAGTACTTGGACAGCGTCCCCATGCGGGAGTAGACCACGTCCAGCGCGGTCTTCTTCTCGGACACCATGAGCACGGTCTTCCCTTTGATCACCGCTGATGTGATCAGCCCGGTGATGACCTGCGACTTCCCGGTGCCCGGCGGCCCCTGCACGACGATCTCATCGCCCCTGTCCATGGCGGTGAGGATGTTCTCCTGGGAGCTGTTCAGGGAGTTGATGTAGACCAGGTCCTTCTCGGACGCCTCCAGCCCCTTGCCCCGGATCTCCGCCTCGGACAGCGGGGCGGGGGACTCGGACAGGAAGTCCGTCTTGTTCAGGTCCACGATCAGGTCGTTGAGGATCCCGTTGATCTCGCGCCCGGCCAGCATGCCGTCGAAGTCCTTCTGGATGGAGCTGGAGTAGGTCGGGTACTTCCCGATCAGGATGTTGGGGACCATCTCCATGTCCCCGGCAAGGTACTTGGGGAACTCCCCGGCCTTGTACTCGGCGAAGGGGAGGGGCAGGCTGTAGTTGGTGATCAGCTTGATGCCGCTCTGCTCGTAGAAGTCCACCAGGTTGGTGAGGAAGTTCTCCCCGGTGTACTCGTCGATGACGTTGTCGGGAAGCGGCCTGTTCAGCCCGCTGGACTTGATGAACCCGAGTATGAGCGTGTTGTTGTAGATGGCATCCCTGGAGCTGTCCAGGGACAGCGTGACCGTCCTGGCGTCCTTCTCCATGATGACCGGGAACAGCGCCAGGGGCGCGCGGACGTCGATCTCGTTGTCCGGCATCTTGCCCTGCACGAAGGGATACGCGATGTACAGGTCGTACTGACCCTTGTCCCTCTGCTCGCGGGTGACCTCGCGGATGATCTCGTTGAGGTGCTTGTACACCTTGGCCGACTCGGGGCTCTTGGCGGAGTCGCACAGCTTCAGGGACCTCTTCCTCCCGAACAGGAGGCCCATGACGTCCACCTCGGGGAGCGTCATGAGGTCGAAGGCGTTCTTCCTCGAGATCTTGGGCTGGAATATCAGGCGGTTGGCCTTGCTGATGTTTATGAGCTTCTTCTCCAGCTCCCTCAGCGTCTGCGCCGCGTCGGCGTCGATGGACCCGCCGTTGGCCGCCGTGATGGCGTACTTCCTGGTGACGTTGAGGAACTCCTCCCCGTACTGGTCCACGAACTTGTCTCCGATCCCGACGATGGCCGTGAAGTCCTCGGCCTTCGTGGGCACGCGCTGGGCTATCTCCCTCAGCGCCTCGTCGGGGCATACGATCGGGACGCGTCCCGAGGACATCCTGCGCTCTTCCCTCAAGCTCTCTCTGAGCGCGTACAGCTCATCATAGAGGTCATCTTCCAATCCCATGGCAGGTGCATCAGGCTTTCAATAGTTAAGAGGTGCGACACCCGCTTCGGCCCGCGCCCCCGGGCGCATCGATGATATAGGTCCTGCGGGATGACTCCGCATGCTCAGCACAGGCATCAAAGGCGAGAAAACGGTCGAAGTCACCGAATCCAACAGCGCGTCCGGAATGGCGAGCGGGACCCTCCCGGTCTTCGCCACCCCTGCGATGGTCGCCCTCCTGGAAGGCGCCGCGTTCGAGAGCGTCCAGCCCTTCCTTGAGGAGGGCCAGAGCACCGTCGGCACCCATCTGGACATAGCGCACTTGTCCGCCACCCCCATCGGCATGGCCGTCACGGCCAGGACCGAGCTGGTGGAGATCGACAGGCGCAGGCTGGTATTCAAGGTCCAGGTCGTCGACGGGAAGGGCGAGATCGGCTCCGGCACTCACGAGCGCTTCATCGTGGACTGCGAGAAGTTCATGTCCAAGGCCCGGTCCAAGCTGGACTGAGCCTCATCTTTTTCCGGAGGCCCCGGCCTCCTTCTCGTTCACGATGACGGCGCATATCAGCGCCGCGACGGCCATTATCGTCGAGCAGAGGCCCGAGAACCACATCCCGTCCACGAACGCGGAGTCCGGCAGGTCCCCCAGCGATATGTCTGCGGCCTTCGCCCCGACGGTCATCAGCGCCGCGAACACGGCGGTCCCCATCGCGCAGCTGGTGTAATTGACGAAGGACATCAGCGCGGAGCCCATGCCGCGGTAGTTCTCGGGGACGTTGTCCACGATCCTCCCGGGCCCGGACGCCCCGCACGTGCCCCAGACCAGACCCATGAACACGGCGGTCACGAGCACGGGCAGGATCCCCAGCTCCGGCCTCATGACCATGAACATGGCGCAGTAGACGATGTTGAACTCCGCCGCCAGCACGGCGTACCTCCTCTTCCCTTTGCGGTCGCATGCCTTCCCTATGGGGATGCCCAGGGTCAGGGCTATGGTGGAGGGCAGCAGCATGAGCAGGCCGCATTCCGCGCTGTCGAGTTCCATGGGGCCCTGCAGGTAGAACGGCAGGATGTAGAGGGCCCCGATGTACATCACGTTGAACAGCCCGAAGGCCAGCACCACGGAGTCGAGCCTCCAGTTCCTGAATATGGACAGCTCTATCAGAGGGTCTTTGCTGCGCTTCTCGATGAGGATGAACGCTGCCAGAGAGACAATCGTGACGATCGCGGCCACTATGCACAGGCTCCTCGAGCACGGGTCCGTGGAGCGCTCTATCGCCACCATCAGGCATATCACGGCCAGGAACAGGGAGGCGGACCCGGGCCAGTCCACGCGGCAGTCTTCCCTCTCTTCCGACGGTAGGACGCGCAGCCCGAAGAGGATCGCCAGGATCCCGACGGGCACGTTCACGTAGAACACCCAATGCCAGCTCGCCACGGCGGTGATGATCCCGCCGATGAACGGCCCCAGGGTGTACCCGGAGGCGCAGGCCAACGTCATCACGCCGAGGCTGAACCCCAGGATGCGGGCCGGCATGAGCTTCACGCAGATCAGCGGAGCCGTGGAGGCCACCATGGCCGCTCCGACTCCCTGGACGACCCTGCACGCCAGCAGCATCCCGAAGCTCTCGGACAGCCCGCAGAACAGGGATCCCGCGGTGAACACCGCGAACCCCGCCAGGTAGACCTGGCGGATGCGGCCGGCGTTGACGATCCTCCCGAAGGGGAGCAGGAGCCCGCCCATCATGACGATGTAGCAGATCGTGACCCATGCGGCCTCGCTGAGGCCGGTCCCGAACTCGTCGGCTATCGAGGGGAGCGCCACGTTGACGATGCTCACGTCGATGCCGTTCAGCAGGATCGCCAGGACCATGCATACGAGTATCGAGGCCTCGTCCTTCGTCACCGTCTTCATACTGCCTGGATTCTGAAGACAGATATATAGCTCATGCCAGGCCGGTCTTGAACAGCAGCACCGGGAAGATGAGGCAGCCGCACAGGACTATGCGGCTCGTCCCGCATGTCTCGGGGATGAGGCCCACGATCGTGGAGCAGGCCATCACCAGCAGCCCTATGGGCCCGGTGAGCAGCAGCGCTATCGCGGCCAGGAGCACGATGACCGTGCGGCTCATGGGCCCGGGGCGGATCCTCGACGCCACCCTGGACATGGCCTTCCCTGACCATATCGTGGCCTGATACCCTATGACGGATGCCACTGCCGCGGAGAGCAGGAGCATCAGGAACCAGGGGGACATGAAGCCTCCCAGGCCGTCTCCGGCTATCTCGCCTATGGCCAGAGCGGTCCCGGACCTTCCGTTCCCGGAGACGGACAGCACCACCAGGGACAGCACGGAGGTCACGGTGCCGATGGACGCCACCGTGGATATGAACCTGGCAGGGTCCCTTTCGGGGAACACCGCGGCGGACACGGACGCCCCGACCGTGGCGGTCATGCCGGGGAACCATCCGGCCACGGTCCCCATCAGCACGCCCCTGATCCCGGGAACGGGGCCGACAGGGTCCTTCACCCGGTCCGTCTGCGCTGGCATGACGTTGTCCGAGGACGTGGACAGCAGCACCGGGATGCCGAAGAGGCCGGTGAGCATCGGGAGCATCACGCTCCCCTCCCCCAGGATCCCGGTCATGTCCATGGGCAGGGTCATGCACGCCAGCCCCAGCATCCCGGACACCAGGAACGCCGCCAGCCCCCATGCCCCGGCGCCGTTCTGCCATTCCCCGGCGACCAGCAGGAACGACACGACGGCGAGGACCGTCACGGTCATCGCTTCGAGCGGGTCCTGCAGGCCGTTCAGGAGGAGCCATTGGAGCGGCACGGCCGTCAGGATCGAGGCGGACGCGCCGACCAGGCTGCCTATGGCGGCCGCCCTGACGGCCTCCATCCCCCTGCCCTTCAGGAGCAGCCGGTGCCCGGGCAGGACAGACACGGCGTCCTCGCCGTCGGGCGCTCCGATGAACACCGACGGCACGAAATCGACGAAGGAATGGACCACGGATGCGGCGACGATGCAGCAGCTCACGACAAGGGGGATGTCTTCCGCGGGAACGGTCCCGGCAAGGGATGCGGATATCGCGGGATAGGAGGTGACCAGCATGGCTGCCAGGGTGTTCACGTGGATTCCCGGCATGAGGCCGCTGAAGAGCCCCATGCCTGCGCCCGCGAGCATCGCGGCCAAGCAGATTGCCGTCACATACGGGTCCATGGAGGACGTTCTGCGGACGGGTTCTTAAAACAAGCGCGGACAGTTCAATAAATTTCGCGGATGGAGGGTTTCCCGCCTTCCGAGCTCACTGCCAAGAGGCAGTTGATCCTCACCCCTAGATCCCTCGACAGCGCATCGATGTCCTTGTTCTTGGAGAACACTGCCGTGGCCTCCGTGACCGCGGCTCCGGCTCCGCTGAGGGCCCCGATCACAGCTCTCAGCGTGCCTCCCGTGCTGATGACGTCGTCGATGACCGCCACTTTCTCTCCGGCCGACACATCGTTGATGTACATGGGCGACTTGGAGTATCCTGTGCGCTGGTCGAGCCCGATCTCCCCCGGGAGCCCGTAGCTGCGCTTCCTGATGACCGTATAAGGTATCCCCGTCCTCTCGGTCACTGCCGCGGCCAGGGGCACCCCCATGGCCTCCGGCGCGAGGATGAGGTCGCAGTCCAGCTCCGACACCTCCACGATGGCATCCGCCACCTCGTCCAGGAGCTCCTTGGCCATCCTGGGCACGCCGTCGCTCACCGGGTTCACGAAGTACGGGTATCCGTTCATGTCGACTACGGGGCTCGCGAGGAAGGACTCGGCCAATCTGGGGCATCTTGCTGGCATCGCAGCATCATAGGAATCCCTTTTTATCAGTGTTCGCTACCTTAGCCCGATAACATGGATGCCGAACAGAGGCTCGCCCTCGTTTTGAGGAACACGGAAGAGACTGTCACGGAGGATGAGCTCCGCGCCCTCCTCGCTGAGAAAGAGGAGCCCACAGCGTATATCGGATTCGAGCCGTCCGGGCTCGTCCACCTGGGATGGGTCCTCGTCGCGCAGAAGATTAAGGACCTCTGCGACGCCGGCTTCAAGGTCACGATTTTCTGGGCCGACTGGCATGCGTACATCAACGACAAGCTCGGAGGCGACCTGGAGAACATCCGCGCCTGCGCCAGGTACATGGAGGACTGCTTCATCGCGCTGGGGGTCCCCGAGGACCGCGTCCAGTTCAGGTACGCCAGCGACATCCTCAGCAACATCGAGTACTGGGAGAAGGTCATCAAGGTGGCCAAGGTCACATCTCTCTCCAGGGTCAAGAGGGCCATGACGATCATGGGAAGGTCCGAGGACGAGGCCGAGGTGGACGCATCCAAGGTGTTCTACCCCATCCTCCAGGCCACAGACATCTTCTGCATGGACATGGACGTCGCCTACGCCGGCCTCGACCAGAGGAGGGCCCACATGCTGGCCAGGGACGCCGCCGACAAGCTCGGATGGCACAAGCCCATCGCGGTCCACACGCCCCTGCTCCCCGGCCTCAAGGGCGGGAACAGGATGGACCCCGTGGAGTCCAAGATGTCCAAGAGCGACCCCAACGGTAGCGTGAAGATCCATGATACCCGCGACGAGATCGCCGCGAAGATGAAGAAGGCCTTCTGCCCCCCTGAGAAGGAGACCGAGGCGGAGAACCCCGTCCTCATGCTGTGCAAGTACATCATATTCCCCAGGAACGGGAGCATGCACATCGAGAGGCCCGAGAAGTACGGCGGTCCCGCGGACTACGCCAGCTACGAGGAGCTCGTGGACGCCTACTACGGCGGAGCCCTGTCCCCCGTCGACCTCAAGTCCGGGGTGACCGATGCGCTGGCCGAGACCCTCAAGCCCGTCAGGGACTACTTCGAGGCGCATCCCGGCAACTACCAGGCCATCCTGGAGATCGTCGAGAGCGTCAAGAAGCTCAGATGAAGCTCTTCTTGAAAACTCATTGCTCGTCGGAGGCCCCGGCCTCCGATTCGAGCATCTCCTTTCTCTTGATCTCGCGGAATATGTCCATGGTCCTGCTCATGCACATGTTGAGCATGGCCTCCACGTCCCCCGTGCCGTTGAGGCCGGCAGCCCCTCCGTGCCCTCCGCCTTCGGAGGACGTCTCCTCGCCGATGCCGTTCATGATCTCGCCCAGGTGGACGCCCTTCCTGACGGCTTCCTGGGTGGCCCTGCCGCTGAGGCGGAACTGATCGTCCCTCTGGGACCCGACGAACGCCACGTCCGCTCCCGCGGCCATTATCGCCCTGCAGGAGGACGCCTCGAAGCTCCCTCCGAAGGAGACGGCCACGATCATCGATCCGACCCTGTCGAAGCGGGTGCGCTCGATGGCCTTCATCATCGCTATCCTCTCGGACATGCTGACCGGCGCTTCCGTGAGCGTCATGGCCTCGTCCATCTCGATACCGCATCCGACCATGATGTCGTGGAACGCGGGGAGCATGCTCGCTCTGGCGTACTGGAAGTGCCCGCTGTCCGTGAGCATCCCTCCCAGGAGCATCAGGCCGGTCCATCTGTCGATAGCTTTCCCGGAAGCGTCCAGGAGCTCTTTGATTATCTCGCAGCAGGAGGTCCTGCTGTCGTCGCAGAAGAACACGGATGACCTTCCGTCCCATTTGCCTGTGCTCTTGTGGTGGTCTATGACGATGCAGTCCGAGGGGACCTCCGCATCCATCTCCAGCTGCTCCGGGGTGGAGGTGTCCACCACGACCGTCCTGTCGTAGCGCAAGAGGTCGCATTCCTCCAGGATCTCGGCGCCCATCTTCTCCGCCACCACCGTTGCAACGCGGTCGAGGCCGGTGGGGGCATAGACGTCCGTGCCGGGGAAGGCGCGGGCCAGGGCGCAGGCGGAGCCTATGGCGTCCACATCCGCGTTCCCGTGGACTATGACTATGGTGCTCCCTTTCTCGAGCTCTTCGGCGATGCGTTTGAGCATATGCGGCAGGAAGCAGAACGATGATAAAATGGGTTTGCCGGCCCGGAGGCCGGCGGGAAGGTCATCTCTTCAGGCTGAGCTTCTGCACCAGCTTGCTCTGCCCGATCCCGGTTATCAGGATGTCCGACCTGTACAGCCAGACCGTGATGGTTATCATGACCCCGGCGAACACGGCCATGTAGGCGATCCCGGAGAGGACCAGGGCCACGTCCCCGTTCATCAGGGCCTGCATGGCCATCATCGGGTGCGAGAACGGTATGGCGAAGGTGACGGCCTTGATGGCCGCGGCGCTGCCGTACCATCCGGAGAACATGATCACGAACATGGGGATCAGGGCCAGGATGCTGAGCGGCATCGTCATGGTCTGGGCGGACTTGTAGTTCTTGGCGAAGGCGCCCAGGATCATGCAGATGCCCAGCGCGCAGACGATGGCGAGGAACATGGACAGCATGACCAGCGCCCAATCGGTCGCGTCCAGGGACATCCCGATGGCGTTCAGGTCCACCTTGCCTGTCTGGAAGGTGCCGGTGAGGCCGTTCATGTAGATGCTCATCCCCAGGAGGTACGCCAGCCCGTAGACCAGCCCCACCACTGCGGAGGCCAGGATCTTCCCGCTGACGATGGTCGTCCTCTTGATGGGCAGCGTGAGCAGGGTCTCCAAGGTCTTGTTCTCCTTCTCGGAGCCCATGGAGCTGATGACGATGCTCCCGACCATCATTATGACGACCATGATGACCATGGGGATCATCATCGTCTTGGCCGTCACCTCGTTGGCGATGTCGTAGGGCGTTATCCCCTGGCAGACGTTCCCGTTGACCACGGTGCTTATCTGGCCGCTCCCTGTGGTCAGGGGGGAGATGATGAAGTTGTAGTCTGCGGACGGCTCCTGGCCGATCAGGACCTTGGAGAGGCTGGTGTTCAGCAGCGAGACGACCGTCCCCACGATGGCCGAAGGCGTGGACCCGAACATCCCCACGGGCTCGTAGATGTAGTACTGGGCGATGGCGACCTGATGGTGCTGCTCCAGCTCGGAATATATGTTGTCGGGCACTCCGAGCACCGCGCTGATGCCCTTGGACTTCATCTCGCCGGCGATCGCATCGATGTCGCCGTAGGAGCTGTCCATGACGACGATCTTGTCGGCGGCCGATTCCCCGTATATCGTGATCAGCTGGTTGTAGGCGTTCCATTCCAGGAACTGCCCCTCGGAAGGCCCCACATACCCGATCTTCGGCAGCTCCGAGGCCTTGTCCACCTCGCTGCCGATCATGGTGCCGAGGCTGGCGAACAGGATGACCATTATGAGCACGGAGATGACCGATCCCGGGGTCAGCATCTCCCTGAGCTCCTTCTTCATGATGTTTGTGAGGTGGCTCATCCTTTCACCGCCTTCACGAATACCTCTTCCAGGGTGGCCGCATCGTGGTCCCTCTTCAGGTCCTCCGGCGTCCCAAGCAGGATCAGGTTCCCCCGGTCTATCATCCCGACGCGGTCGCAGAGCATGTCGACCTCGAACATGTTGTGCGAGGACATTATGACGGTGACCCCTTGGGCGGCTATGCTCCTTATGAGCTCCCTGATCTCGTAGGCGTTGATCACATCGAGTCCCGAGGTGACCTCGTCGAGGATGGCGAGCTTCGGCGAGGGCATTATGGCCCTTGCGATGAGCAGCCTGCGCATCATCCCCTTGCTGTAGGTGTCGACCTTCGAGTCGATCCTGTCGCCCAGGTCGGCCATGGCGATGCCCTTCTCGACCATCGCCTTCTTCTCTTCGCCGACGGCGAAGAAGCTGGCCATGAACTCCAGATATCCCCTTCCGGTCAGGTCCTTGTACGCTCCGGCGTCTTCCGGCAGGTAGCTGATGACCTTCCGGACCTCGTCCGGCTCCGTCATGACGTCGTGCCCGCAGACCGTTATGCTCCCTGATGTGACCCTCAGAAGCGTGGATATCATCCTGAGCGTGGTGGTCTTCCCGGCACCGTTGTGGCCGATGAGGCCGAATATCTCGCCCTCCTCCACCGACAGGGATATCCCGTGGACGGCTTCCCTGTTCCCGTATGATTTCCGCACTTCGTCGAGAACGAGTGCTTCCATGGGCACAGTACCTGGGGATGCGTACTAAATGATTGCGCGTGATTCCGACAGGAATCGCGTTGAAAGAACGATAGGGCCCCCGGAGGGGCCCGGCGATCGGGTTTCCTTCACTGCCTGGGGGCGTTGCCCATGGCGGTGTTGATGGCCTGCTGGAGGACGGTGTACTTCTCTTTGAGGCTGTTCTCCTGCCTCTCGAGGGACCCGATCCTGACGTCCATCATCTCCAGGGACTCCTCCATCTCTCCGACGAGGGCGTCCTTGTCCTCGACCTTTATCAGGAGGGATCCGCTGTTCTTGTAGACGGCGCCGGTGCTGGCCTTCAGCTCCTCGAGGGTCCTGACGAGCTCGCGCTTCTGGGCGTCGTACTGCATCTTCTGGGAAGACACTGCCTGGAGCTGCTGCTGGACCTGCTGGAACTGAGCAATCTGGTTCTGAAGTTGGGGGCTGATTCCGTTCATGGTTTCATCACCGCCAGGTTCTCGATGTCCTCTATGACCCTGATGCATTCGAGATGCGAGTTGAGCGCGGCCCTCATGGCGGAAACGTCTTCCGCCACCACCCTTATCACGGCCTCCCCGTCCTCCAGGGAGATGGAGGATGCGGTGCGGGAAAGCTCCCGCCCCGTCTCCGGGCCCATCGACGGGATCACGGCCTCGGCAATGCTACCGCTGACGACGAGGGTCGCTCTGAGCATCTCAGTCAGACTTCAGGACCTTCTTCGACGGAGGCCTCTCCTTGAAGAAGATCTTGGATCCGCACTTCTCGCACTGAAGCCCGAGGGTGTTGACGTTCCTCACGGGCTCATTGCATTTGGCGCATCTGTAGTCGGACAATCGGACCACCTGTTCAGTTCTCGCTGACCTGGGACAGCTCCTTCTTGGTCTTGGGGCTGTATGCTCCTGCCGCGAACTTGGTCCCGCAGTGCTTGCAGCTCCAGATGCCGGAGCTGACCCTCTTCACGGAGTCATGGTGGCAGACGGGGCACTCGTGCTTCGCTTTCTGCTGGGCCTCGATGTTCTTGACCCTGTTGCGAACGATAACCCCGTACCTTGCGCCGAACCTGCCTGCGCTTCCTGCCTTCTCTGTTCTCTTTGCCATTGGAAATCACCCGATGATTTTTCTGATCTCCGCACCGATCTCCACGGCTCTGTCGAGGCAGAGGCTCAGTTCGTCAAGAGTGATGGAACCGCAGCCTCCCTTCTGCATCGCCCTGAAGTTGCCGACATCGTCGGTCGTGACCGTCAGGCGTGCGGATGAAATCTGCTCTTCGTCGTAGTCGGGGTCTACTATTAAAGTATTTCCGACCTTGGCCTCGGTCACCGATATGGGGAGGCAGGTGATGGGCAGGGGCTTGTTCTCCCCCTTGCCGTACTGCTCTCCGGGGATGACGGCGGTCTTCAGCGCGGACACGGCCGCGAGGTTGGCGGCATCGAACAGGTTGCCATCGTAGTCGAGGGCGTAGATGTCCACGAAGCACATCCAGACCTCCTCTCCGGGGGTGATGCACAGCTTCTCGACGTCGACCATGCCGGACTCGCGGATGCCGCGGTCCACGACACGGGCCAGCTCGATGGCGTCCTCTCCGGGGGGCCCGGACTCGAAGGTGGAGTGGGCCATGGGGATCAGCTCGGCGCCCATGGTGAGGACTCCCAGGTTGGGGGTGTCTCCGAAGGGCGTCCCGGGGATGATCTTGACTCCCGCGATGACCTCGGTCTTGCCGAGCTTGACCCTTGCGGACCCGTCGGCGGATTCGATGCAGTTCGTCTCTATGGACACTTTCCTCGTGTCGGTGACGCCGCGGCCGTCCAGCCTCTTCCCCTCGGCGAGGAGGTTCAGCATGTGGTCGCGCTTGATCTCGGACATCATCTCGTTGCTCATTCCGATGCCTCCTGCGAAGCCCTGCCGTAGCGCCTCTTGAGGGCGTCGACCTGGAGGTCGTGGACCTCGTGGCACGCTCCCACGGCCAGCTCGATGGCGTGGTCGAACTCCTGGCGGGTCATGTTCCCGTCCATCTGGAGCAGGACGATCTCGTCGGTGGAGGGCATGATGGCGATGGGCACGTCGGCCTGGCCGAAGTTGTCCTCCTCCTTGTTCAGGTCCAGGAGCACGTGGCCGTCGGCTTTCCCGGCGGCGATGGCGGGGACGATGTCCCTCATGGGGATCCCGGCGTCGGCGAGGGCGACGGATGCGGCGGTGAGCCCGGCGCACCTGGTCCCGGCGTTGGCCTGGAGGATCTCGATGTACACGTCGATGGACGCGCGGGGGTACAGCTCGGTGAGGACCACTTTCTCGAGGGCCTCGGAGATGATCTTCGAGATCTCGATGGACCTCCTGTCTGGCCCGGGCCTCTTCCTGTCGCTGACGGAGAAGGCCTCCATGTTGTACTTGCACTGGACGATGGCCTTCGTGGGGTTCTGGAGGTGCCTGGGGTGGCATTCCCTGGGCCCGTAGACCGCTGCGAGGACCTTGTTCTTCCCGATCTCGACGTACGCGGATCCGTCGGCGTTGTTGAGGACGCCCGCCTCGATCTTGATGGGCCTGTGCTGCTCCTCGGTCCTTCCGTCGATGCGCATGCCGTTCTCGTCAACCAATACCATGTCAGTATGTCCGCTCATATTCACTCCTCCCCCTCATCATATTCTTCGCTCTGGGGGAGCTTGCTCTCGATAAATGCTTTGATTTTCTCGGTGAGGTCCCTGGCCTGGGCCTGGGCCTCGATCATCTCGACGGCGGCGACGGCCACATCGGCGTTCTCGTCGTCTCCGTCTATCCATATCATGCCGTTCTGTCCGACGGTCATGCGGCAGTCGGTCATGCTCTTGAGCATGGTGATCATGCTGCCGCTCTTCCCGATCACCCTCGAGACCTTCGAATGGGTGATCTTCACCAGCCTTCCGCCCTCGATCTTCCTGAGGCCGGAGTCCTTCATGGTGACCTGTATCTTCTTGCTCTCGTCGACGGAGAGCACCTTGAGGATCACCGCGTTCCCCAGCGTGAGGTAGCGGGACGTGTCCCCGAACTCGACCTTCCACGGGACCTCGCTGACATGCAGGGGCGCCGGGTACGGCGCTCCGATGTCCACGAGCCAGTTGGACGGCCCGACATCCACGATGACTCCGATGACGGTGTCGCCGGAGGTCGGCATGTAGCATCCTTTCAGCGGGATGACCCCGACGGTGTTCTGGAACACGTTGCGGACTCCCATGACGCTGGCACGGACCTTCCCGTCCAGCACGTATGCGTTCTCTCCGGGCTTCATTCCGGTCCCGTCGAGGACGTCGCCGGGCACGACGATCTCGCGCGTCTGTCTGGCGTTTCTCTTCTCCATTTTATCACTCTCTGAAATTGAAAAATCAGCTGACCAGCTTGACCGAGGCGGTCCCCTTGGTCTTGTGCTTCAGCTTCTCGGTTATCTCCGTGATCATCCCGGCAGGGATCTCCATCAGCCCGATCCACGAGCCGTCCGCCGCCCACTCCTCCCTCTCCACTATCCCGTAGTGGATGATGTCGTCGTAGCAGCGTCCGTAGTCCGTCCCGTTGAGCTTGATGGCGATGCGGCTCTTCTCGAACCTTATCGGCAGCAGGGGGCGGAGCAGCTTCATGGCCTCGTCGATCTCCTTGTCGAGGGGCTTGAACGGGTCCACGTGGAACTTGGCCTCCTCCAGCGCCAGCTGTATCCTCAGCGGGGGATGGGGGGTGTGCGTCTGCGGGTTGATCGCGTTGGCGGCGATGTACGCGATCACCTGCTGCTTCTTGGCCTCGAGCATCTCCTTGCGCTGCTCGGTGGTGATCTGTATCTCGCCCTTCTCGACGATCTTGGCTGCGATCGCGCCTATCTCCTCCGTCCCGAAGACCTCCTTTATCTTGTCCTCGGGGGGCCTGGTGCCTTTGGACGCGTTCTTGAACACGTCCTCGACGGCCATGTAGTCGATGATATCGAACTTCTTGCCCTGCTTGATCATGTCGAACACGGCAGGGTCGAGGAGGATCTCGAAGGTCTCCCCATGGGATTCCAGCTTGGCAACGATCGCGTCGTCGAGATTGACCATCGTCTCACATCTTCTCGACGAAGGAGGCGACCTCTTCCGCGGCGAGCCTCTTGAACTTCTCGCCGAGGCTGGCCACGCCGACCTCGACGTTCTCCGCCTTGGGCTTCTCCTCGATGGCGGCCTCCAGGGCCTTCAGGCCCATGGCGACGGCCTCCTCGAAGGACATGTCCTCTTTGTACTCCTTCTCGAAGTACTCCATGACAGCGGGGCGCCCCACTCCGATGCCGGTGGCCTTGTAGGCTACGAGGGCCCCGGAGGGGTCGGTCTCGAACAGGTGGACTCCGAGGTCGTCGGTGCCGGCGACCAGGAGGGCCGTCCCGAAGGGGCGGACTCCGCCGTACTGGGTGTAGTTCTGCTTGTAGTCGCAGATCTTCTTCACGAGCATCTCCACGGAGATGTTCTCCCCGTAGTTCACCCTGTGGATCTGCGCGTTCTTCCTGGCCTCGTCGACCAGGATCCTGGCATCGGCCACGAGACCGGATGTGGCGCATCCGATGTAGTCGTCGATCCCGTGGATCTTCTCCGTCGACCTGGGCTCCAGCAGCCTGCTGGAGGACCTGCGGTCCACGATGAGGGCCACCCCGTCCTTGTACTTCAGCCCGATGGTCGTGGAGCCTTTCTTCACGGCCTCGCGGGCGTACTCAACTTGGAACAATCTTCCGTCAGGGGAGAAAACCGTTATCCCCCTGTCATAAGCCATCTGTCCGGGTTGCATAATGCCTGCTCCTTATCTTACCGCGAGTAGGATAAAGGGAGCAGTATAAAACATGAACCATGGCATGTTCGGAGGCGCGGGGTCATCTCCTGCGCTTCTGCGGGACGCGCAGGCAGGGATACTCGTCTCTCAGGGTGCGGAGCGTGCCGGAGACCTTCACGGGCTCGAAGCCGTTGCCGCCGGCGGCGGAAGCGATCGCATCCCGGTCGGCAGGGGCGAACCTGACGACGGCGTTCCCGCGGTAGCAGGTTATGACCTTCATCGAGGGCACTTTCCCCGAGAGCGCCTCTTCGAGGCTTTCCCTGCGCATCCCTGCGGGCACCTTCAGGTAGACGTACCTGCGCCTGCCGCGGACGGACTTCACGACCATGACACTCCCAGCCCCGTATCCGATTTAACGTTTCCGAGTTTCAGCGGCCCCGTCCCGGCACGGGGTGGTAGGTCCCCCGTCGAACCTCGGCGGAAGGCGCCCGCAGGGCCCGCGGAGGCTTTCCGCGAGGCAAGGATGGCTGAAGAGGGATGGATGCATGTTCCGATGCCGTCATCACGGACAGCCAGATCTGCCATGCAGCGTTTTCCGTTGCATCCATCATAGAAAACCATGACGGGGGCATGAAAACGGCGTTAACTCTTTCGACATGTCACGAAGCATCGGCCGATATCATACTCATTAATTGGTCGCATTAGACTAGGGGATAATACAAAACGATGGTCGTATGCAAGATGCTGGCTATCTAAATTTTAAGCTACCCTAAATTTATTAGGAGCTTTAAAACTTGATGAAGTGCAAGACGGTTAGAGGAATTACGGGATAGGATATAAAACAATCTGAATAAGTCTTAAAATATCATTCGGCCATCCCCGTGCCATTCCAATTCACCAATTGGTATACGGAGGCAATGATTTGACAAAATCGGCATTGGTTATTGGTGGAGGAATCGCAGGAATCCAGGCTTCGTTGGATCTTGCAGACAGGGGCATACACGTCTACCTGGTAGAGAAAGACCCTACCATCGGTGGAGTTATGTGCCGTCTGGACAAGACCTTCCCGACGAACGACTGTTCCGCGTGTATCCTCTCTCCTAAGATGGCTGACTGTGCTGGACATCCCAACATCGACGTCCTGACCTATCACGAGGTCCAGGCTGTCGAGGGAGAGGCCGGAGACTTCAAGGTCAAGGTCCTCAAGAAGGCAAGGTACGTCAACCCCAAGGAGTGCACCGGATGCGGCGACTGTCTCGCCAAGTGCCCGGTCAAGAACATCCCTGACAAGTACGAGTACGGCCTCACCAACAGGAAGGCCATCTACATCCCGCACGCCCAGGCTGTACCGCGTGTCGCGATCATCGATGCAGAGCACTGCAACAAGATCAAGAAGGACAAGTGCGGGCTCTGCGCCAAGAGCTGCGGGAAGGGAGCCATCCACTACGACGACAAGGACGAGGTCATCGAGCTCGAGGTCGGATCCGTCATCGCCGCTCCCGGATTCAAGGTCTGGGACGCCCACATCGCCACCGAGTACGGCTACGGCAGGTTCAAGAACGTCGTGACCGCCATCGAGTACGAGAGGATGATGTGCGCTTCCGGTCCCAGCAGGGGGCACATCACCGTGCCCTCCAGCGGAGAGGACCCCAAGAAGATCGCCTACATCCAGTGCTGCGGATCCAGGTCCGAGAAGAAAGGCTGGAAGAAGTACTGCTCCTCCGTGTGCTGCATGTACGCGACAAAGCAGGCGATGATCACCAAGGAGCACGGAGACCTCCAGGAGGACATCTTCTTCATGGACATCAGGTCCTACGGGAAGGAGTTCGAGGCCTACATCCACCGCGGAGAGAACGAGTACGGGATCAAGATGCACAGGGGAGCCCGCGTGTCCAACATCGAGGAGGACCCCGAGACCAAGAAGCTCACCATCAACTATACCGATGATGAGAACAACGGGGTCTCCGAGGAGTTCGACATCGTCGTCCTGTCCGTCGGACTGGCGCCTCCCGAGGGAGCCCAGGAGTTCGCCGACATGCTCGGCATCGAGCTCAACGAGTACGGCTTCTGCAAGACGTCCATCTACCACCCCCTGGAGACCACCAGGAAGGGAGTGTTCGTCACCGGAGCCTTCGCTGCGCCCAAGGACATCCCGACATCCGTCGCCGAGGCCTGCGGATCCTCCGCAAAGGCCGGAGCCTACATCGTCGACGAGAGCTTCCAGCCCTGCGCCCCCAAGGTGTACCCCGCCGAGAAGGACGTCGCCGGCAAAGAGCCCCGCGTCGGAGTATGGGTCTGCCACTGCGGTATCAACATCGGATCCGTGGTCGACGTCCCCGCTGTCACCGCTTACGCGAAGACCCTGCCCGGAGTCGTCATGGCGACCGAGTCTCAGTACGCCTGCGCCCAGGACTGCCTGGAGGCCATCTCCTCCGCTATCAAGGAGCACGACCTGAACAGGGTCGTCGTCGCCTCGTGCACGCCCAGGACCCACGAGCCCCTCTTCAGGGAGGCCTGCAGGAACGGAGGTCTGAACAAGTACCTGTGCAACATGGCCAACATCCGCGACCAGTGCTCTTGGATCCACATGCACGAGCACGAGGCCGCCACCAAGAAGGCCAAGGACCTCGTCAGGATGGCTATCGCCAAGGCATGCCTCCTCGAGCCCCTCGTCGGAGCAGAGATCCCCGTGACCAACACCGCCGCAGTCATCGGCGGAGGGATCACCGGAATGACCGCCGCCCTCGACATCGCAGCCCAGGGATACCCTGTCCACCTCGTCGAGAGGGAGAACGAGCTCGGAGGGTTCGCACGCAACTTCCGCCACAAAGAGGACGGAGTCGCCGTCGCCGACTTCCTCGCCGAGACCATCAAGAAGGTCGAGGACAGCAAGCTCATCACCGTCCACAAGGGAGTCACCGTCAAGGACATCCCCGGATACGTCGGCAACTTCAAGCTCCAGCTCTCTGACGGATCGGAGACTCCCGTAGGAGTCGTCCTGTTCGCTGTCGGTGCAGCCCCCTACGAGCCCACCGAGTACAACAACGGAAAGGACCCCAAGGTCATGACTCAGACCGTCGCCGAGAAGAAGATCGAGGACGGCAGCTTCAAGGCCGAGAACGTCGCCTTCATCCAGTGCGTCGGATCCAGGAGCAAGACCGTCAACTACTGCAGCCGCGTCTGCTGCGCCGCATCCCTCAGGATGGCCATCCAGATCAAGATGAAGAACCCCATGGCCAACGTGACCATCATCCACAAGGACATCAGGACCTACTCCTTCCGCGAGGAGCTCTACCTGAAGGCCTGCCAGCTGGGCGTCAGGTTCCTCAGGTACCCTGTCGAGAACGACCTGCCCGCCTACGACGGAAACGCCGTCAAAGCGTTCGACTCCACTCTCGGAGCCGAGGTCGAGGTCCCCGTCGACGCCGTGATCCTGGCCGCCGGAATCGCCCCCGACAGAGAGAACAAGGAGAACCTCGCCAAGATGGTCAAGGTCCCGATCTCCAAGGACGGGTTCTACTTCGAGGCCCACCAGAAGCTCAGGCCCGTCGACTTCGCCACCGAGGGAGTCTACGTCGCCGGTACCGCCCACTGGCCCAAGTTCATGGACGAGTGCATCGCTCAGGCTTCCGGAGCCGCCTCCAGGATGCTGACCGTCATCTCCAAGGACAAGCTCATCTCCGAAGGCATCACCGCCGTCTCGAACCCCGACAAATGCGACGGGTGCGGCGTGTGCGTCGGATGCTGCGACTACAACGCCATCACCCTCGTGGACGTCGGCGGAGGAGTCCTCAAGAGCAACGTCAACGCAGGCCTGTGCAAGGGCTGCGGATGCTGCGTTGCATCCTGTCCCGCAGGGGCCATGGAGCAGAGAGGATTCAGGAGCAAGCAGATCATCGCCGAGATCGATGCATGCCTCGACTACCCCGTGGGAGGAGAGTGATTACTATGGCAGATTTCGAACCTAGAATCGTCACGTTCTGCTGCAACTGGTGCTCTTACGCCGGAGCCGACGGAGCCGGTGTCGCCAGGCTGCAGATGCCCGCAAACTTCCGTATCATCAGGACCATGTGCTCTGCGCGCGTTGACCCCGAGTTCGTCCTCAGGGCCTTCGCCAAGGGCGCAGACGGCGTCATGGTGCTCGGATGCCACCCCGCAGACTGCCACTACATCGGCGGGAACTACAGGGCCAGGAGGAGGATTGCCCTCCTCAGGATGGTCCTGGAGCAGTACGGATTCGACCCCAAGAGGCTCCTCCTCCAGTGGGTCTCCGCGTCTGAGGGTGAGAAATTCCAGACAACGGTCGTCGGCTTCGTCAACACCATCAAGGAGCTCGGGCCGACCCCTCTCCAGAAGGAGGTGCAGTAAATGGGATTCTTCGACAAGCTGTTCAAGAAGAAGGATGCGGAGCCCAAGGCCGCCCCGAAAGCGGAGCCCAAGGCCGAGCCCAAGTCCACAGTGGTCTCTGTGAAGGCAGAGCCCGCAAAGAAGGCCGAGCCTGTGAAGAAGGCAGAGCCCGCAAAGAAGGCCGCGCCGAAAGCGGAGCCCGCAAAGGCTGCGCCCGCATCTGCAACCGGCAACCCCGGGCCCTACGATTTCATCGTCCCCCCGGTCGCCAACTGCAACGACGCGTCCATCCCCGAAGAGGCCATCCTCAAGGCCGCAGACCTCGGGCCCCTCCTCCCTGGAGCGCCCGCCAACGGCAAGATCAAGCTCGCCGTCTACTGGGCTGCAGCCTGCGGGGGATGCGACGTGTCCCTGCTGGACACCCACGAGAGGCTGCTGACCATCGGCGACATGGCCGATATCGTCATGTGGCCCATCGCGGCCGACGGGAAAGAGAAGGACATCGCGGCGATGGAGGACGGAGAGATCACTGTCTCCATCATCAACGGTGCCATCAGGAACACCGAGAACGAGCACATGGTCAAGCTGCTCAGGCAGAAGTCTCAGATCGTCGTCTCCTACGGGTCCTGCGCCTGCTTCGGCGGAAGCCCCGCCCTGGCGAACCTGGTCCCCGACGGAGCCAAGGAGATCCTGGACTACGTCTACACCAAGACGCCCACCTCCGCAGCCTTCCAGGAGGCGTACAGCAAGGACGCCCCCACCATCCCTCAGCCCACCATCCAGGTGCCCGAGGGAGAGCTCACCCTCCCGGTGCTCTACGACACCGTCAAGACCCTCGACCAGGTCATCGATGTCGACTACAGCATCCCCGGATGCCCGCCTCTCCCCGAGTCCATCAGCCAGATGCTGAAGGCCGTCGAGGACTTCGTCTACTCCGGAGTTCCGCTGCCCCCCAAGGGTACCATGATCGGTGTCACGACCAAGACCCTCTGCGAGGAGTGCCCCAGGCACAAGGAGTGCAGGAGGATCACCGAGCTGAAGGAGCCCTACCAGGTGAACATCGAAGAGGGGCTGTGCCTCATGGACCAGGGCATCCTCTGCCTCGGACCCGCCACCATCGGCGGATGCGGAGCGAGATGCACCAGGGCCGGCCAGCCCTGCCGCGGATGCTACGGCCCCACGCCCGACGTGCAGGAGCAGGGAGCGAGCATGTTCACGGCCGTCGCTTCGCTGTTCCCCGTCCTGGACAAGGACCCGATCTGTGGCGAGGACGAGATCATCAAGATCATGAGCACGATCAAGGACCCTCTCGGATACTTCTACGCCTACACGCTGGGCAAGTCGCTCATCAAGAGGGCCGTCAAGGAAGGAGGTCAGTAAATGTCCGGACCTGTAATATGGGATGACAAGCAGAAAGTCTCTGGGAACCGCGTGACGGTCGATCCGATCACCCGTCTCGAGGGACACGGGAAGATCGAGATCTTCCTCGACGACAAAGGAGATGTGAGCGCCGCCTACTGGCAGATCCCCGAGCTGAGAGGCTTCGAGAGGTTCTGCATCGGAAGGAGGGTCACAGAGCTGAACCAGATCACCGCCAGGCTCTGCGGTGTGTGCCCCGGCGCGCACCACCTGGCCGCCACCAAGGCCATCGACGGCTGCTACAGCGCCAAGCCGACCGACACCGCCTACCTGATCAGGGACACGTTCTACAACGCGCACTTCGTCCACAGCCACATCGCGCACTTCTATGCGCTGGCTGCGCCCGACTTCGTGTGCGGCCCCGCGGCTCCCGCCGCGGAGAGGAACGTCCTCGGCGTCATCGGCCATGTCGGGCTCGAGCTCGGGTCCGCCGTCGTCAAAGCGCGCCGCGAGGCTCAGAACGTCCAGGCCATCCTGGCCGGAAAGCCCACCCACCCTCTGCTGGGAGTCCCCGGCGGAGTGTCCAAGGCCGTCTCCAAGGACGAGCAGAAGCAGATCATCGGCTTCGCGGAGGACATGCTGGGGTTCGCCAAGACCTCATTGGGGGTCTTCAAGAGCGTCGTGCTCGAGAACAAGGAGTACATGGACATCGTCCTGAACAAGGACCTGTACTACCATGAGACCTCCCACATGGGGCTTGTCAACGACAAGGGCCAGTTCGAGATCCACGACGGAAAGGTCAAGGTCGTCAACCAGAAGGGCGAGCAGACCCACCTCTACGACCCCTACGACTACCTCGACAACATCGCCGAGGCTGTCGAGCCCTGGAGCTTCGAGAAGTTCCCGTACCTCAAGAACCCCGGATACAAGGGGCTTGTCGACGGGCCCGAGAGCGGGCTGTACAGGGCCTCGCCCCTGTCCAGGCTCAACGTGTGCAAGGAGATGCCCACGCCTCTGGCCAACGATGCCCTCAACGAGTACCGCGGAATCCTGAAGGATAACGGAGTCGAGGGGCCCTGCCAGTTCACCCTGGCGACCCACTGGGCAAGGATCATCGAGATGCTCTGCTGCGCAGAGAAGTGCCTCGAGGACGCTCAGAACCCCGACCTCTGCAACGGAGACATCAAGCAGACCGACCTCGTCCCCGGAGGACGCGGAGTGGGCTGCATCGAGGCCCCCAGAGGGACCCTGACCCACGACTACACCTGCGACGAGGACGGAATCGTCACCGCCTGCAACCTGGTCGTCGGAACCACCAACAACAACGGTCCCATCTGCATGGATGTCGCCAAGGTCGCCAAGGCCCTGATCCACAACTACGAGGTCTCTCCCGGCCTGCTGAACATGGTCGAGATGGCGTTCAGGGCATACGACCCCTGCAACTCCTGCGCTACCCATGCTCTCCCCGGTCAGATGCCCATAACGGCTGAGATCAGGAACGCAGACGGATCGATCTACGACACCATCAGCCGCAGCTGATGGATGAAACGGGGCTCCGGCCCCCCTTTAACATATTCTCAGGAAGGCCGGCGGCCGTGCTTGCGGTTGCTGTCCTTCCATTTCGACCTGTCTTTTCCGCTGACCATCAGGTCGGACCTTTTCCCGATGTCCAGTCCGTCGAGGAGGTACAGGTGCGCATCGTCGATGTCCAGCAGGCCGCTGTTGATCACCGGTCCGAGGAGGTCCTCTCCGATTGCATTGACGGGGGAGCCTCCGAGCATCCTGTTGAACGCCGGGACGACTATGAACGACTCCGGCAGGAGGGGGTATCTCTCGTCGACGGCCCCTTCGCGGAAACGCCCCCGCATCCAGCAGGGCTCGGTCATCTGTTTTCCGACACCGTCCCTGAACAGGACCGTCGGGTGGTTGTGGGCCATGACGAGGGTGCGGCAGGACATCACATCCGCCGAAGGCCACGTATGGCCGTGGATGAACCCCACGTCTCCCAACAGGAGCCCTGTGGCTGGCCTGACCTTGACCCTTCCGGGAAGGAACTCCTCGATGTTCGTGTCATGGTTCCCGCGGACCAGGTCGATGATGTCGAATCTCTCGAAGAGGGACTCGAAGAAATCGGGGATCTCGCGGTACTCCTGCTTGTTGGAGCCGGGCACAGAGTCTTTCACATCTCCTATGACGATGAGCCTGGTCACGTCATCGTCGCAGGCGGCCATGATCTCGTCGTGCATGTCCTGGGTGCGGGAGACGATATGGAAGCCTTTGGACATCAGGTGCGATTCCACGCCTATGTGGAGGTCTCCGATGACAAGGCAGTTCTCCACCTTCAGGGCAGGGATCCCATGGACGGGCTGTATGTATGTCAAGGGATCAGGTCCCTGAGGACTTTGGGGATGTAGTCGATGACATCCGTGGCGATGAGGCCGTAGGACTTCTCCTCAGTCGCGTATTCTCCCGCTTTGCCGCAGATGAAGGCTCCGAGGCAGGCGGAATCGAATGGCGTCATGCCTTTGGAAAGGAGGGCGGACACGCATCCGGAAAGGACATCTCCTGTTCCCGCCCCGGTCATCGCCGGCGTGCCGGTCTTGTTGAGCCTGGTGCGCTTGCCGTCCGATATCTCGTCGGCATGGCTTTTGAGGATCACCGTGGCGTTCAGACGATCGGCAAGCTCTCTGACGTCGCAGCAGCCTCCGAGGGCCTTGAACTCCATCTTGTGAGGAGTGAGTATGACCGGAGATTGGAACCTCATGCCGGAAACGGCCGTTATCCCGTCTGCATCTATGACCATGGGCGTCCTGCATCTCTCGACGAACGTCCTGACAGCAGCGGATGTCTCGGGATCCGTTCCCAGGCCGGGGCCTATGAGCACGGCGTCATAGGATCCGGATTGTTCGAGCAGCATGCCGACCGACTCGGCCGTCAGCCTGTCGCCGGGCAGCGGCGTGATCATCAGCACGGGGGTCGCTTGGGCGATGATATGATAGACCGACTCCGGCGTGAACAGCCTCACGATGTCTGCCCCGGTCCTCAGCGCGGAGCAGGATGCCATGGCGGGAGCTCCGTAATAGGGGCCTCCGGCGATGACCATCAGCCTGCCGTTCTGGCCTTTATGGCTGGATTCCGCCGGCACGGGGTATCTGAGCATGTCTCCGGGGCCGACGACATCTGCGGCATCGGCAGGGATGCCGATATCGGCGATGACGATCTTCCCGCAATTCGATCCCGTCATCCCTTCTTTGATGTCATGGAAGGTCATCGTCTCGGATGGCTTGATGCAGATGTCTGTGCCGAGCCCGGAAGGCAGGTCCACGGAGACGATCCTGCGTCCGGACCGGTTCGCATCTTCTATGAACGATTTGTACGGCTCTTTGACAGTTCCCCTGATGCCGGTCCCGAGGGCGCAGTCGATGATGATGTCGCAATGGTCCAGAAGATCCGCCTTGTATTCGGTCGCCTCGCATTTCAGCGACCTGAAGAACGAAACGGCCTCGGGGCTATGGATGCTCTCGGGCTTCTTCAGAAGGGCTACGCGCACGCGGCCGGGATCCATCATGGATGCGGCAGCGAATCCGTCGCCTCCGTTGTTCCCCGGGCCGCAGACGAAGAGGATGCGGCCGTGCGGGCAGACAGCTTCGATATAATCGGCAACAGCCTTTCCGGCGTTGCGCATGAGCGTCGATACGCTGACTCCGAGGGACTCGGAGTTGACATCCAGCACCCTGGAGTCCAGGGGACTGATCACAGGATCGCCTCTTCTGGTTCTTCACCAGGATCTCGGCGATCTTGGGGAGCATCTCTGTCTTGCTCATGACCCCTTTTTCGACCTTGACGCAGCCATGGCGGTCGCGGGGCGCTTTGGGATACGACATGTCTTCCCTGACCTCGTATTCAAGGTCGAGGATCATGGCCCCCTTGGCGATGATGTCCAGGTCCGGATTGGAAACGCACAGCTCTTTGGGAAGCCTTCTCCCTTCGGACCTGGTGCGGTTGATGTCGAAGTACTCGGGCCAGAGCGTTATCGCAACATCGGGGTCGTATGCCATGCGCTGTCAATCCCCGGTTCGATATATATTAGGTTCTATGGAGAAGGACAGCGAGTGGAAAAGAAAAGGAGATGCCCCGAAGGGCGAAGAGGTTTGTCGATCGTGATTACTCAAGCAGTACAGCGTTAATTGCGCCATCCTGTCCAGGCCTGGACGTGACGATGGCGTCGCCGATCTCGGTAGTGATGGTTGCCCCTTTGTTCATGATGTTACGCTGAACGTAGTTGGGGTCAGCCGGGTTGGACTTCACAGTCAGGATCTTGACTTTCTTGACGGTGTTGGTCTTTTTGTCGACCACATTGGCGTACTGAGCGCTGAGCATTCCAACCTTGACACTTCCTCCGGCTCCGCGATACTGCTTGAGCGTCTGCTCACCGATCTTGGTGAACTGCTTCTCTCTGCCGATCTCGAACTTTCTCTTGCCCTTGTTGGCGACGAGCCTGCCGCCGGTGGGCTTCCTGTTGGATTTACCCTGCCAAAGTGCCATTGTAATCAAGCAGGCTAATCATGGTTCCGTATTTAAAAGTAACTTATGGCCGTAGCCGGCCCGGGGCAAGAGCGTCCGCATATGCGCCCGGGCTGGTATGTTCGACCTGATGCTTCAGGCTCCCGGGCCTTCGAGCTTCACGCGAACGTCCTTCCCGACGATCTCGACGACAGCATAGCAGCCGTCCCTTGCGGGGCCGGGGTTGACGAACGTGGTCCCGTCATGCACCTCGACTCCGATGGCCTCATGGATGTGGCCGGAGAGGGCGAGGATCGGGTGGAACTCGTCCACGATCTTTTTCACGGCGGGGCTTCCGACGCTGAGCCCAGAGGGGATCTGGTCCAGGATGCCGTAGGACGGGGCATGCGTCATGAGGATCATGCCCTCGGAAGCGTTCTTGGTCAGCCCGTCGTAGAGCTCGTCCTCGGTGAGCTCGAACTGCGTGTTGAATATGGTTATGTTGGAGCCTCCGAGGCCGACCAGGCGGTATCCGCCGATGTCGGCGGCCTTTCCGTGCATGTCGACAGCGACCGCTTTGATCTTCTCAGGGAGGTCGCGGGGATCGCAGTTCCCCGGGATGACGTATGTTTTGGCAGCGATAGATGATATTATGTCAGCCGCTTCCTCGCCAGTGCCGAAATCGGTGACATCTCCCAGGAAGAGGACGAACTCGGCTTTATTGTCCTTGATGGCCTTGTTGATCTTGTCGATGGATGCAAGGTTCTGATGCAGGTCCGTGATGACCAGGAACTTCATGGACGTGAATCCGAGATACGAGTACATAACCACTGCCATCGGCCGGTGCGCATCGGCGGTGGGCGAGGCCTCAGCAGCGCGCGGCGCGCCGGTCTGCGAGGAACGGACGGCTCCGGGACAAGAGGATGCGCTTCATGGCGGACGATCGGGAAAAGGAACGGGGAAAGGTGTTTCAGCCGCCGTGCACCGGACGGGGGCCCGCGTCCGTGACATCTATATTACTGTAATATGCGGGAGTCTGCTGTCGGTACTTTGCAGACGGTCTGTCGGGGCAGACAGGATGCTGAAGGAACACGGATTCTCAAGGAGGTTCTGCGGATGAAGCGCGATGACGCGTTGAGATAATCACATGGAATCAAAGGCCAGCTTGAACATCCGAGACTCGTGAAACCACCTTTAAGTATCGTCTGATAGATTCAATTTGCATGGGGCTGTTGGATAGCATCAGGGCTTTCCGCAGGAGGCGCAAGGTATACACCTTGGACGAGATTGCATCTATTGTAGTCCCTATCGCGCAGAGCTATGGTGCCGGGCGTGTGATGGTCTTCGGTTCTTACGCCAAAGGGATCGCCGGACCCGACAGCGATGTGGATCTTCTGATAGAACCTGGTGAGATAACGAGCTACTTCCGCTTTGCCACCATGGCAGCGGAAATGGAAGATGCTCTTGGGAAGGAGGTCGATGCGGTCTCATCTGGCTGCAACCCCAGGTTCATAGAAAGGATCCGCAAGGATCTGGTGACGATCTCAGAGCGACCAGCGTGGCAGCTCGATGAACGCGAGACGTTCTCACGATGATCCGGTCACGCGGACAAGATGACCTCGCACACAAGATGCATGGAGCGGGAGGGCTTCTTCCGGGCGAGCGGCATTGCAGATGCCTGTGCGATGAACTGCCCGGCAATCGGGAAGAGAGCCTCTAAGCCGTCGCATGGGTTCAAGCAGCACCATAGCAGATTCCTATAGGCAGGTATAGAAGGCATCCGTCACAGGGCCGCGCACATCAGTGGAACCGATACCTTCGACCTTCGTAATGTAGCCTGCAATCGTCACAGACATCTCTATGACACTGAGCATCGACAGCGATCATGGCTCCATGAGGCCCAATTCGTTCGCAGAATCGCAGGCGCATATCCGGTTTCAGGCGATAGGATGCTGGATTCTGCCCTGGAGAAACCTTTAAAGGTGATGTGAACTTCACGAAGTCCAAGCAAGTGGAGATGGCCCAGCCTGGTAAGGCGTAGGACTGCTAATCCTATGTCCCAAAAGGACCCGGGGGTTCGAATCCCCCTCTCCACGCCATCCGATTCTAGAATGTTTCTCATCGATGCCATCCGTCGAGTTTTCGATATCGCCATATGTGCGAGATCTCAGGTACTATCGGAGCGGATGTTCTGCGAGATCATCCGCCGGTGAAAGTGGCGATGATCGTGAGCGCCCAGGACACCCCAGCGAGGAAGAGCCCTGTGGCCCACCCATTGGTAGCATAGTGGTATTTCATGCTGTATCCGACGAAGAACAGGATTACAGACGAGAGGGCTGAAGCGATGCCGAGGGCCAATGCCGTGTCTTGTATAAGGTAGATGGGCAGGGCGACGGGTATGACCGTGAGCAATGTGATGATGAAGCATCCGAGGGAGCTGAGGGCCATCGATCTGCGGTCTTTGGACATCCCCTCCGTGCTCTCGGTCCTGCAATCGAGGATCTTCTCGCATATCATGCGCTCGTCCTCCGGCAGAAGGGCGTCGAGCGGGGTTCCTCCGAAGGCGTTCAGCAGATACTCCACGGCCTCTTCGCGGTCGCGGCCTTCGCGAGCCGAATAGATCACTTTGGCATGGTTCTTCTCGCTGTAAGAATCGATCAGGAAGAAGATGACCGCATCTATGGCACCCCATGTGGCGTTCATCCCGATGATCATGATGATGAGGTCAGAGGCGGAGCCGTAGTCCAAAAGACCGATCCTCGCCGCGGTGACGAAGATGAGCTCCATGATGAAGCCGTACATCAGCTCCTGGATGGCCAGGGCCGGCCCTGTCGTTTCCACGAGTCTGCGGACGGCTTTCAAAGGCATAGCCGTCCTTAGGGCGCCAGGGCATATTACGGTATCTCCGGTTCTGCACGGATCCTCGCGTGCATGTGCCCTTTCGGATACACGGAGGCGGCAGGCGCATCTTCGGCAGGAGGACGCATCGGGATTTCGATATGCGAAGGCCTGCTTGGAATCGCACAGATCGCAAAGACTGGCCGACCAGTGCAGTTCGTGCCGATTCTTGCTGAAGCGCGGGTTTCGAAAAATCTGGTATTAGAAAATTATTTATATTATCTGTATGTGCAGGGTCATGTGCGATGCGTCGGAGCGACTCACAAGCGTGTGGTCGGGACCGGACAAGTCGCAAGGTGTTTATCGCCGAGGATGCGCTTAGTCATAAAGCATATATACATCCCCGATATACACGGGAATGCGCGAGCTGCGTAGGCGGCTTGCGAAGATGGAGAATCATGATC